>NZ_JAGIKY010000031.1:0-1355 GCF_017874695.1 Halarchaeum nitratireducens | reverse complement strand
CTCGTCGACGTACTCGTGCTCGTCGACGTGGACGTACTCGTGGACGTGCTCGTCGACGTACTCGTCGAGGTCGACGTGCTCGTCGAGGTTTCGAGTTCGCTGGCGTTCACGACCTGGACGTCCACAACGTCGGTGTTCTCGCCGTCGTCGACTTCCAGCGTGTAGTTCCCGGTCGCGACGTCGTCACCGACCGGCATCTCCAGCGACCACGACCCGTCCCAGCTCCACTCGTCCGTCGAGGTGAGCGCGACCGTGTCGCCGTCCTGGTTCTGCAGTTCCAGCGTGATCGTGTTGTCGTCCGGCTGCAGGTTCGTCTGCCCCTTCACCATCGCGGTCTCACCCACTGCGATCGGGTTGAGCCCCGAGGCCTCGTGGCCCTCGGTGTAGACCGTGTTGATACGCGAGGAGGCGTCAGCCAGACGGAACGACGTCTGCACCACGTTGTCGTCCGATGCCGAGTCGTCGATCGTCTCCGACTCGAACGCGTTCCAGATCTGCGTCCCGTCACGCGAACCCTGGCCGTTGCGCAGCCAGTCCGTCAGCCCGTTCACGTCCGCGTTACGGTTCCCGGGCAGCTCGCCGTCACCGACCACGTCGTCCTGGCCGATGTGGTAGGCGAACCCGTTGACCTCGCCCTCTGCGAGGTTGCTGATCGAAATGTCGTCCTCATCGAACGTGTAATCGTCCGAGTCCACGGACGACGTCGTCGTTACGACGCTCCCGCGGCGGCCGATGAAGCCGATCAGCACGTTATCCGCACCAGGCGCAGTCCCGTTCACGTCGATCGTCCCGGTCTCCTGCGCGACCTGGCCGTTGATCGTCCAGAACTTCGCGTCCAGACTCGTCTTCGTCACGCGCAGCGACGTCTGGCCGCTCGTCCCCGAATTGAAGTCCGACGTGCTGAGCGTCTCTCGCAGCTCACCGTCTTCCATCGCGTCCTGTGCGTCGATCGCACCCAGACGGTACGTCCCGGTGATCCGGAAGATGTCGCTCACTTCCGACAGCCGGACGTCGTCCTCCGACCACGTCCCGTCGCTGTCGACGCTGATCGTACCGATGTCAATCAGCTCGTAGTCGCCCTGGTCGCGGGCGTACAGCGCGACGCGGTCCAGCCCGGACGGCGCCGTCCCGTTCACTTCCACTTCGGACCCGACGACGTACGTGTCGCTCGGGTTGTCGATCGTGACCTCGCCCTCAGTCACGTCGAGGGACGTCGAGTCCGCCTCGGAGACACCGGAAACGATGTCGTCCGGGGTGGTACCCGCGTCGTAGACGTCCACGTCGATCGACGTGTCGTCCAGGTACTGCGTGTCGATCGAGCCGACGCCGACACCCGTGTCGTCGTCGATCTCGAC
>NZ_JAGIKY010000030.1:0-1546 GCF_017874695.1 Halarchaeum nitratireducens | reverse complement strand
GTACGTGTTTACCCCGAGGACGGAACAGCGGGTACAGCCTGGGCTCGTGAAATCATCTCGTTGTTTCGAGCGATTCGCTTGAACTCTTCGTAGGGATTGCGTCCCTGCTGGCGCCACGTCGCCAGCAGGGACAGCAGCGTCTCATGCACAAACATGCCGCGGTCGTTGCGGAGCGTTCCGATGAGCTTCCGGAGAACCACTGGCTCACGAAGCGCATTTTCAGCGGCGTTGTTCGTTGGGGAGACCGCTGGCTCACCGATGAAGGTGAGCCAGTGGTCGAGGCCTCCTTCGATCTTGCCGAGTAGTGTTGCCACTGGTCCGTCGGGAACTGACCGCTCTATCAGCGATTCAAGCTCTCTTCGCGCCACACGCTGGAGTTCTGCTCGCTCATGGACTGTCACGTCGCTCTCCAGCTGCGTCTGGAGAGCGACGTACAACTGTTTGAGGGCACGGTAGATCGGTTCACCTTCCGCCTGTTTCTCGGCGGCGTCTTCAGCCTCCCGGAGAATATGCGCCCAACACCGCTGGAGGTTGCTGCTAAAAGCCGGATACGCCGTCCACCCATCACAGACAACCGTTCCCGCGAAGTCCTCGCCGAGGACTTCCGCGGGAACATCACTTCCACGACTCTCCCTGACCGCGTACAGCGTGTGTTCCTCGGTGGTGAACGTCCAGATCCACGCCTGTTCGCCGTCGCGTTTGATGCCAGTCTCGTCAACGTGGACAACGTCGGCTTGCTGGATCTGGCGGCGAATCTGCTCGTACTCACAGCGACCGGCGCGCGCAGCGCGCTCGGTCGCGTGCCACGCGGCCGCGCCTGACAGCTCCAGTCCGTGGAGTTGTTCGAAGCGGTCGCCGATCTTCCGGTAGGGAAGGCGGTGATCGTACCGAGAGAGCGCCGCCTGTGCGATGACGTTCACCCCGAACTGCCCCTCATCGGGGCAGTCGGGGTGTGAGGCGACAGTCTCCGTTCCACAGGAGTGGCACTCGTAGTGGTGGCGATTGTACTGAGTGACCTCCGGTGGCTGTGGATCGGGGAGTTCCTCGACGAGTCGGGGGCTGACGCCCGCCGACTCGTCGAACACTTCACCACAGTCTGGACAGCAGTCAGAGGTGACCTCGATTTCTCGGTCAGGGTCAGGAGCGTCGCGCCATTCCGGGTCGTGCCCAGGCTTTCGACCAGGCGTGCCACCGTCAGTACGTGGCTGTTCGTCGTCCTCGTCCGATGGGGACGAGGACGACTCCTCTTGGTCCGATTGGTCCTTGCTCGGTGGTGTGTGCGGTCCCTCGTACCACCTGAGCTTTGCTCTAAGGCGCTTGTTCTCCTTTCGGAGCTTTTCGTTTTCTTCTTCAAGCGCAGCAAGACGGTCGAGGATTTCTTCTTTGGTCGGCTCCGAGGAGGTCATGAACAGACGAGACGGGATGGTCTCCGGATCGGAGACCATCCCTCCAGGGTGCACTCACTCGCCTGTTGCATCGATCTACGTTATTTGTTTCACGGCCCCTACGAGAGACTACCGAAACCGATCTGGGGCTAAACACGTAC
>NZ_JAGIKY010000029.1:0-1917 GCF_017874695.1 Halarchaeum nitratireducens | reverse complement strand
GGGCTTTTATGTACCCCGGCGTTCTGAATGAATGCGAACGACGTGACGTGGTCCGGTTCACCCGGTGCCACCGACGCACGCCTCCGGTCGCCGCGGATGACGTGCCGCCCCGGACCCACCTCGAAGCGAGTTGGGTTCGAGGGGGTTAAGTGTTCGAGGCGATTCGGAGGGAATACGAACGTCGTTTCGGGCCGACGAGATCCGACGGGTTGAAGTACCCGTATGGAGTACGTTGAGGTCCGAAGGAATGAGGATCCTACCCCTGCGGTCCGCCGTACAGATGGGATCTGATGTTAGCCTTGATGGTCAGTGACATCCGGCTGGTGTGACTTCGTGTCGCAACCAGCGGAACCTTTGTTCCCGCCGAGCTGGGCTCAGTCCCAGCACATTCCGGTTGATCCTGCCGGAGGTCATTGCTATCGGAGTCCGATTTAGCCATGCTAGTTGTACGAGTTTAGACTCGTAGCGGAAAGCTCAGTAACACGTGGTCAAGCTACCCTGTAGTGACGGATAACCTCGGGAAACTGAGGCTAATACGTCATAACGCTCGGGATCTGGAGTTGATTCGAGCCGGAAAGGCCTATGGCGCTACAGGATGCGACTGCGGTCGATTAGGTAGACGGTGGGGTAACGGCCCACCGTGCCCATAATCGGTACGGGTTGTGAGAGCAAGAGCCCGGAGACGGTATCTGAGACAAGATACCGGGCCCTACGGGGCGCAGCAGGCGCGAAACCTTTACACTGTACGCAAGTGCGATAGGGGGACTCCGAGTGTGTGGGCATAGAGCTCACACTTTTGTAGACCGTAAGGTGGTCTACGAATAAGGACTGGGCAAGACCGGTGCCAGCCGCCGCGGTAATACCGGCAGTCCGAGTGATGACCGATTTTATTGGGCCTAAAGCGTCCGTAGCTGGCCGCGCAAGTCCGTTGGGAAATCCACCTGCTCAACAGGTGGGCGTCCAGCGGAAACTGCGTGGCTTGGGACCGGAAGATCCAAGGGGTACGTCCGGGGTAGGAGTGAAATCCTGTAATCCTGGACGGACCACCGATGGCGAAAGCACCTTGGAAGGACGGATCCGACAGTGAGGGACGAAAGCTAGGGTCTCGAACCGGATTAGATACCCGGGTAGTCCTAGCTGTAAACGATGTCCGCTAGGTGTGGCACAGGCTACGAGCCTGTGCTGTGCCGTAGGGAAGCCGAGAAGCGGACCGCCTGGGAAGTACGTCTGCAAGGATGAAACTTAAAGGAATTGGCGGGGGAGCACTACAACCGGAGGAGCCTGCGGTTTAATTGGACTCAACGCCGGACATCTCACCGGCTCCGACAGCAGTAATGACGGTCAGGTTGACGACCTTACCCGAAGCTGCTGAGAGGAGGTGCATGGCCGCCGTCAGCTCGTACCGTGAGGCGTCCTGTTAAGTCAGGCAACGAGCGAGACCCGCACGTCTAATTGCCAGCAACACCCTCGTGGTGGTTGGGTACATTAGGCGGACTGCCAGTGCTAAACTGGAGGAAGGAACGGGCAACGGTAGGTCAGCATGCCCCGAATGAGCCGGGCTACACGCGGGCTACAATGGCCGAGACAGTGGGTTGCGACACCGAGAGGTGGAGCTAATCTCCTAAACTCGGTCGTAGTTCGGATTGAGGGCTGAAACTCGCCCTCATGAAGCTGGATTCGGTAGTAATCGCGTGTCAAGAGCGCGCGGTGAATACGTCCCTGCTCCTTGCACACACCGCCCGTCAAAGCACCCGAGTGGGGTCCGGATGAGGCCACCGTTAGGTGGTCAAATCTGGGCTCCGCAAGGGGGCTTAAGTCGTAACAAGGTAGCCGTAGGGGAATCTGCGGCTGGATCACCTCCAACGCACTCGGGATCGAACCCTTCGGGGTTCGACCCATCGGCTGTGACACGACGTC
>NZ_JAGIKY010000028.1:0-3251 GCF_017874695.1 Halarchaeum nitratireducens | reverse complement strand
CGCTCTACCCACCACAAACCGACGCCTCAGCCTCTCCCTCCCGGTTTGCACGCCGCGGACACCACCGAAAAACGCTCTACCCTCCACAGACCACCGACACAGCGCCCAACGCGCGTCTTATATATATCGCGCCGAGCGTCTGTACACATGCACCCCCGTAAGGGGGTGCATGTGTACAAACTCTATGGGGGAGGGATGGTGTGGTGGTGGGCTGACCGTTCGGGGTCGTAGGTCCTAACCGATCACTCCTCGTCGCCGGCCGCCTCGACCAGCTCCTCGGCGAGGTCGCGCGCCGCCGACGGCGAGAGCGACGCCGTTATACTCATCTCGTCGCTCCGCACGTGCAGCCAGACGCCGCCCTCCGCGTAGTCCCGCACCGCCTCGACTACACAGTCACCCGTTAGCTCGGCCGTCTGCAGGTAGCTATACGATGCACCAACGCTTTCCCCGTCTCGCGGGGTAGTGTTCTCTGTCGTCATGGTTGCGTGACGGCACCCGGTCGGCGTCCTACCGCCGGCCCTCTCGGGCGGGGTGCCCGTTACCCTCGCCCATCTTACTGGGGTCATCGGGGCCGATCATAGACTCAAACAGCCATTTCACCCTCCGCCATCCTGCGATTAGTCATCACCCGGCACCCAGACACCGTGACCCGACGACTCCGGCGACGGGCCCGCCGACTCCAACCGAGCCCGCCACTCCGGCCGCCCGATCACCGACGCCGGCCCCTGCTCCCACTCACGGAGCCGCGTCTGTCGCTGCCGCCACCGTGCCGGCACCGGCGTCCGCTCAACCTGCTGGCCACCCTCGCCCACCGCCGCCAGCGTCGCCCCGCACCGAACCGCGCCACCTGGAACAGCGCGCGCCTCGCACCGGAACGACACCCGGTCATCCTCCGCATCCTCGAAGCGCACCACCGTCCCCCGCTCCCCACACACCGGACAGTAGCCGTAGTCAGGGTCGTACTCCGGGATCGCCGCCCGGTCCGTCCGCATCGTCCCCTGATGCGGCCCCTGCGGCGACCAGCCATCAGGCGGCGTGATCGAGATCGGGCGCGACTCGATCACCGCTAGATCCGGCGGTGGCTTCACCACCTTCCCGTAATCGACGTGCTCCGACTGCGACGACAGCGACACCTCCTCACCGCCCATCACCCGATGCCAAACCTCCTTCGCACGCTCCAAGCTACCCGTCATCGCCTTCACCGTATCCCACGCTTCCGTCACCGACCCACCGAGCGTCCGTTCCCACGACCATGACACGTTTTCGAGCGCCTCGCCGTGCTCGCCGAGGTACTGCGATACGCAGTAGCCCGCCAGCGACTCCCGACTGTGGTAGTCCACTTCCCCCGTCTTCGTAATCCAGACGTGGAGCGGCTGTATCTCCTCCTCGCTGTGCTCGTCGTGCGGCCCGTGTATGCGCCCCCACTGCTCACTCAGCCACTTGTGCGGGATGAACAGCGAACGGCTGTGTGAGCCCGCTGGCGGCTTCCACGCCCAGAACAGATGCAGGACACCCTTCCCCTCCGGCCCCTCGCTTGTGCGGATCACCAACGACTCTAGCTCACGGATGTGATCGAGGCGATGGGCGTTCCCGTCCGCATCGTAGGCGAGCCGGGCGCGCTCTATCGTCTGGCGCAGACGCCGCTGATTGTACGCCAGACGGTCCGCATCGTCGGACTCCTCCGACGACGTGAGCGTCACCCAGCTAATTTCGTAGCCGTGCTGTTCCCAGTAGCTCAGCATCGTGTGGACGCGGTGGAACGTCCGTTTCTGCTGGCGGTTCCACGATCTCCGGTCATCGCCCCCCGTGGAATCCCCATCACCGGGTAGAGCGCTCGAATCCCCTTCCTCCGACCGCGTTCGGGATTCACGATAAGAATCAAGTAAAGGAGACTCACCGCCGGGGGATTCACCGAGCGAAGCGCGGTGGTCGGCGCAGAGCGCCCCACGCGCCGGTTCCACGGCCGGAGCGTCGCACGACGGAAGCGTACACGTCTGCTCCGCCGGAAGCGCCGACTGGCTCACCGCCACCACCCCCGCCCCGCACGACAGGATGCCCTCCGGCCTCCGGCCTCCGGGGGCAAGCGGTGGGCTGCCGAAGCGCGGGCAACTACCGCGCGGTGGGCGCGGTCGCCCTCCGTGCGTTCCGGCGGCTCGACGAGCCGCGCGCCGGCGGCGTCGCTCCCTCCGGTCACTCCGGGCCGCGCGGCGCCCGGTTCGACGACCGCGGGCTTCCGCACTCCGGGCTGGCCGGAGCTATGGACCACGACCCCGCAGATGGCACTCTCAGACGTTGGAGCGCCAGTATACGGCCGGGTCGCGTCGGTCGAAACGATTTTGCGCCCGGGCGCAGAAGGAAGGGACACGGAACCCGCCTGTCCAAGGAGGTTCTTCCCCACAGGGCCGCTGGCACGGCCCTGTGTGGTCGTGTCCCGCCCCTGCGGGACTTCCTTCACGTGCTCTGAGTGACTACCACGTCGTTCCTCCGCCGTCCTCTTAGTCCTTCCGCAGACCGACCCCAACGCCTTTGACCCACGGTAAACGAACGTAAACCGGTGCGTACCCCGTGAAAACCGTTGCCTCAAAACTGCCCGAGCAACTGGCCGACCGAGTAGACGACTTCGCGGACGACCGCGACCTGAACCGGAGTCAGGCCATACGAACACTCCTTGAGCACGGCCTCGACGCCCAGAACCACCGCGAGACGCCCGCATACGTCATCGCACTCGGCACACTCGGCCTCGTCTACCTCGTCGGCTCCCTCGTCACGATCCGGCCCACCGAGATCGCCGCCCCCGCCGGCGCGATCTGCCTCCTCGCCGCCCTCCTCCTCTGGCACGACACTACACGCCAGAAACTCGGCGCGCTACGGCGTGACGCCGCCGAACGCGTCCGTTCCACGTTCAACCGGTAACAACCGCTGTCCGCGTTCCGTTGCACTTCTGCAAACCACCCTTCAACCCTCACACCGGGTATACCAACAGCCTCGCCGCCTCTACTAGCCACCTCTACTTTCTGACGAAAAAGGCGGTTAGCACGGGTTGAAACACCGCGGACACCGCACCGGAACCGCTCTACCCACCACAAACCGACGCCTCGGCCGCTCTACCCGCCACCGGCCCCGCGGACACCTCCCGGACACCGCTCAGACCGGAAACGCTCTACCCACCACAAACCGACGCCTCAGCCTCTCCCTCCCGGTTTGCACGCCGCGGACACCACCGAAAAACGCTCTACCCTCCACAGACCACC
>NZ_JAGIKY010000027.1:0-4863 GCF_017874695.1 Halarchaeum nitratireducens | reverse complement strand
GTCGTACACAGACTGGACTTCCTCATTCCTTCCGAAAGATGCCTCGATAAGCCGCCGCTATCACGCGGTTTCTCGCTTAACTAAAGACGGATGGTTGTCTCCATATAAGAAGGATAGATGAACGGTAATGGAATCGGATGATCCCTTCGAAACGGGGACTTCGAAGTCCAAACTGAGATCATCTGAGTCGATGTTAACGTTCCGAACATACCCGGTTTCCTGCCCGAGGAAGTCTTCTTCAAACTCCTCAATTAGTCGATGGCTTGTACTCCGTTGTGGGTCTTTGTGCCACGTTGCTGGCTGACGGTCCTCATCAAATAAAATCCCAATGTGGATGTGTATGTCGTCCACACCGATGCCTTTCAGCAATTCCGTGAGGCTATATGATTTTGGTGCAAGGTCATATTTGGTTGCTATCTCATCAGGAATGGTGACGACATCTTTTGATTTTGCGAGTTCCTTAACGAGCGAGCGAGGCTTCCGCATTAGAGAAGGTCGCGCGGTCGTACCGCCACTCACGACGCTAGTCCTGTGCTCCCCAAACACGAGCACACCTTTTTCCTGAAGGAATAACGTCGCGTCAGCATTTGCTTGCATATGGTTCTTCGCAAGGTCTAATGTGAGCGAAGAAAGATCATTATACCGCTCCTGCTCATCCTCACACAGGGACTCACGGGTATAATCAAGTGCCTTCCAGCTGAGGTTAGGTTCAAGTAGGTATTGGGGAAGATTGCTCAGATTGCGGTCCACGTCAAGTCGGTGACTTGGCTCCTCGGCCGCGATGACCTTTTCAAAAAACTTCCCCTTGATGGCGTCGAAGGACCGTGTGAAGTATTCTGCAACGAGGAATAGCCCGCCGTAGACGGCAGGGAGAGTATCTCGTCTGTTCTTATCGGCTAATTGTCGTGCTCGTTGAACACCACCCACGCTTTGGTTGGTGAGTTGATCGCCACCCTCGTCACTTCCGCCTTGCTTCTCATGCTGTCGAAAGGTGGCTAACGGGAGTTTTCTAACAGGTGTTCGTAGAGTTTGTTTGATAATGAGCTCAGCCTCAGTAAGATCATCATCATCGTGGAGAGAAATGATCTTCCGCTCAAAGTAATCGGGTTTTTCCGACATTTCCCCTGTGGTTTATGAGGACGTTGCTTTAAGCTATCGAACGACTCTCTCACGTGGTCGTCCCGGTAACTTCGGCCAATTAGCGCGTGATAGGCCCTCATTAGATAGATTGTGGGTTGACTCTTCCCAAACAGTTGTAAGCGCTTTGCGTGAATTACATAACCTCGTTCGTCGTCAACTCTTCGTCACAAGGTCAATTGGCTGTAGATTAATGTTGGAGACGGCTAGCAGTTTGTCACCAGAAACAGACTCAACAAGCTGCTCAGCTCACGAAGACCACGGACACTCTGATTTTTCAATTGATCACCCCCGCTACGTAGGATGTTACTATTTGATTCGGTTGTGGGGGATGGTAGTAACAGAGAATTTATGACCTTCTTTTGTAAATCGGCGGCCAATTTCGTACTCATTATCCGAGATGACTAATACCGGGTTCGACCGTCCGTCACGAACGACGTAATTCTCGAGATCGATCATCGCAGCGTCTGTCGTCGTCTCGATCTCGATAAGTGCAAGAGGAAACCGCGAAGGGAAAGGGGCTCCAAACAGCTCGAAATTATTCACGTCTAAGATGATATCTGGAGCACCGCTCTCTCCATCAAAGTGGCGTCTGTCGACTGACAACGAGCCGAGCGTGGTTTCATCACCATCTTTCCGAACTATCAGTTCACCCCCTTCAAAATCCGACCGCAGTTGCTCATACACGTCTTTAAGAATCTCATTGTGATCATATTCACCAGTCATATTATGATCCCCGGATAGTGAGTTCAAGAAGGCCTTTCTCCTGCAGTTCCAGGAGTCCGTCCATTACCTCTTCACGCCCCATATTGTGCTTTTCTGCTTCTCGTTCAATTTCTTCATTATCGACAGGTTCTGCCTCTTTACGTCCTAGAGCCCACTCTAATAAAGCTCCAAGATCCTCCTCTATTTCCTCCTGAATGTCACCCCGAATATCTACTCGAATTCCTTGGTGCTCTTCAGCGATCTCGAGTAATTCATCAAGTTGGTCTGCTCTCTCTGCATTAAGTTTCAGTTCATTAAGCGATCCAGTATGCTCAGTTAGCTCAAAGGTGTTGGCAAGCTCTTCACTTGTTGAGATGTGGTTCTTGATTCGGGAGCTAAGGGTATCCAGTGCCTCATCAGCTTTTTTAACGGCCCGATCGAACTGCTCCCGAAGCTCAGTATAGTCGTCTTCGGATTCCACTGTAAATACATCTTCTCGGATGTTAGCGGCTTCACTGGCCTTTTTTGCAGCCGTTTCAACCGGCTGTTGAAGATCGTCAGGTACATCAAATTCTCCGGACTCAAACCGCTCCAAATCCACCTCAGTCAGGTGTTTGAGGACCTCAAAATCATCTATTGCATCGTCTAAAACTGTATCAAGTTGATCAAACCCTTCTACTATCTCCAAACGTTGATTCAGTCTGGTGAGGGCCACATTTGCCACTTCCGGGAAGTCGCTGTTCTTCAGGGAACGATATTGACTTGAGATACGGTTTGCATCTTCCTCAATCTCCAGTAGGTAGCCCTCCACACCATCAAATCGTTCACTAACAAGGGTAGATACCTCGGTGAGTGTTTCGCCTTCGGTGATAATATCTTCCATTTGACTGTGGAGCATCTCGTTGACTACGGTCTGAATTTCGGTAGCTGGTTCGTCTTCCCTATCTAACGACCAAGAGTACAACCAGCCCGAATCGATCGTCGAAAGATCATCCGACAGATTACGCATTCCGCCGACTGTACTCACCCCAGTAATCTCTTCTCGGATCAGTTGGACAAATTGATCCTCGTGACTTTCAACTCGTCCGAGAATCTCATCGGCCGACCCCTTCAAATTAGAGAGGACTTCTCCAGCGGATTCGACCTTATTCTCAGCGATGTCGACTAAATCCTCCCGTTCCTCGTCATCGAATGGCTCTGCACCATATTCAACCAACCATTCTTCCAACTCCTCAATAACACTCTCCGCTTCTGGCCGCTGAAGAATACTGTTGAAATCATCCAAAATTTCCACAACCTGTTCTTCAAATTCACCTGGTTGATATTCCTCAGTCGACGATTCTAATGTTCGCCAATCATCTTCCAGGCTCTGTTCAAAAGATGCCCGAATCTGATCTATCTGGCCTCCGTCTAGTTCACTTTGCTTCTCGGAGAGTTGGTTGAGGGTATCCTTCAGTGACGTCTCTAATTGACCAGCTTGATCCAAGGCTGAATTGACAGCATCTGTGGTCTCATCAAGTCCCTCGATCTCCCCGAAGTCATCAGCTGAGTCTGTGCTCATTGGGTCTCCTCCAGTTGTTCTCGAACCGTTGTAAGTTGCTCCCGCTGTTCATCCCGGACTTCTGTGAGCTCTTTGCAGTTTTCCGCGAGTCGACTTAGGTTCTCGACTTGCTGTCGAACAGGGGTGATTTGTCGACGGGCTTGCTGGACTTCTTCGTCCCACGTATCGCTCTTTTTCCGGATGGAGTCTGTCCCATCGCTAACGTCAACCGCCGGTAATCGCTCTTTTAAATCGGTGATCGTCTCCTGGCCATACTCTCTGACCTCCTCTTTTAGCGTATCTTTGTCCGGGAGGTCGACGCTCACATCACTTTCAGCAACTATCTCGTATGCGTCATCAATTTCGTCAAGAGATGTCTCGAGGCGGTCTTCCAGGCCGTTTATTTGATTAATCCCGTTCGACAGCATCCCATCTACTGAGTTGAGCTTTTGCTCCAAGTCAGTGAGATTCGCCTCTAGCGTAGTGAAGAGACAATTTCTCCCTGTCCGGTCAAATCCCAAGACAAATTTGGCTGTAGGAGAGTCAATTCTGTCAGCCCTCCGTATGAGTTCGGTAATATCGCCGACGATGCTATCGTCATACTGAATCTTTCCGTCTGGAAGTTTGGATTGGGACTCACTGATACTTTCATATAGCTCCTCTATCGACGTATTCGTCGTCGAGAGTGTATCCCGATTCTCCTCATAAGCGGACTCAATCTGGGTTTCATTGTCTCGGATTATCCGCCCTGCCTCAATCGAACCAAGAAGCCACTCTGCAACCGAGGACCCCACAGGATCGTAATTCGACGTGATAAGTGCCTGAAATGGGGGCTTGGTTGAGTAAACGTCATCAGGAGATACAGAAGAATCTAAACTATCTAATAAGTCAATGAGACGCATCTGGGATGCATTCTTGACTTTCTCAATTGCGGTATTGAACTCAGATCGGAAGTCATCACTTTGAAGACTATAAATACGACCAGCGAGACGAGTGTATCCGCCATCGGAACTTCCGAGATAGTTTTGCTGGTCTAAATCCCGGCTTCGGATCGTCTCGAATAGCCCTCGAACCTGCTCGTGTTCATTTGAAGCCGCCTGTGCCAGAAGGAACAGGTCAATTCGAGGCTTCGGTGACGCAGCAAGCCGTTCTTCAATATCTTCGTGCAGATCCCTCGTCTGTCCATCAGAAAGGCGAACCGGGAATAGCGATTGAACTGACTCGTCGAACTGATCCGAAGCCTCCTCAGACAGCGTCTCAAGTGTACTACTTATTTTGGGGAGGTAGTATTCGATCTTTCGAACATCTTCATCTGGAATCTCATCCCGTTGTATCGTCTCTAATAGTGAGACAGTTGGATCAAGTTCTAAGAGGTTATACAATAGGCGTACGTGTTTACCCCGAGGACGGAACAGCGGGTACAGCCTGGGCTCGTGAAATCATCTCGTTGTTTCGAGCGATTCGCTTGAACTCTTCGTAGG
>NZ_JAGIKY010000026.1:0-12749 GCF_017874695.1 Halarchaeum nitratireducens | reverse complement strand
ACGCGAACGCGAACGGTAACGCCGGTGGGAACGCCAACGCGAACGCGAACGGTAACGCCGGTGGGAACGCCAACGCGAACGCGAACGGTAACGCCAACGCCGCCCTCCCGTCGACTGACGGGATCCGCGCGGCGCTCGACGCCGCCGTCGCGTCGGTCGTCGCGTAGCGCCGGTTCGACCACCGCCTTTTTTCGACCCGGCGTCCCAACGAGCGAGTATGAATCGTCTCCGCGAGGCGCTCCGGGAACTCCCCGACGCCGTCTTCGTCGATCTCCTGGAGAGCGACGACGCATACCGGCTCGTCTTCGACCTCCCGGGCGTCTCCGCCGACGACCTCACGCTCGACGTCCACCCCTGCCGGCTCCACGTCGACGCCCGGCGCGGCAAGGACGTGCCCGACGGGTTCCGCTACGAGCGCGAGGAGCGCCCGCTCTTCGTCGAGTTTGACGTCCCGCTCCCGCCGAACGCGGTCGGCGAGGGGGCGTCCGCGACGCTCGACGCCGGCGAACTCGACGTGACGGTCCCGAAAGCCGACCGGCAGGCCACCACCGTCCCCGTCGAGGAGTAGCGTGGCGTCGCTGCGCGCTTACTGGCGGTTTGTCGTCGTCTGCTGGCGCTTCCTCCCCCTCGTCTGGTCGTACGCGCGCGACCGGCGCCGCTTTCTCCTCTTCGGCGGCCGCCGTAGCGTCTCGACGGATCGACAGCGCCGGCGCGCCGAGCGACTCGTCGAGAACCTCCTCACGCTCGGGCCGACGTTCATCAAGCTCGGTCAGCTCCTCTCGACCCGCCCGGACGTCCTCCCGCCCGTGTACGTCGAGGAGCTCACCCAGCTACAGGACCGAGTGCCACCGGCCGACTGGGACGACGCCCGCGCGGTGTTGGAGGACACGGTCGGCCCCGTCGAGGAGGCGTTCGAGGACTTCGACACCGAGGCGATCAGCGGCGCGAGCCTCGGGCAGGTGTACACCGCCACCTACGAGGGCGAACGCGTCGCCGTCAAGGTCCGTCGACCGGCGATCGAGGCCCTCATCGAGGCCGACCTCCGCGCGATCCAGTGGCTGCTCCCCGCGCTCCTCTTCTTCGTGGACGACGCGCGGGCGTTCAGCCTCCGAAACGTCGCCGACGAGTTCTCGACGACGCTCCGCCAGGAGATGGACTACTCCCGCGAGGCGACGATGCTCGCGGAGATCCGCGCGAACTTCGTCGACGACCCCGACGTCGTCATCCCCGAGGTGTACGAGGAACGGTCGGGCGAGCGCGTGTTGACGATGCGCTACGTCCCCGGGACGAAGATCAGCGACACCGCCGAACTCGAACGCCACGACATCGACCGGCACGCGGTCGCGGAGTCGCTGGAGCGCACCTACCTCCAGATGATCGTCACGGACGGCGTCTTCCACGCGGACCCACACCCGGGGAACCTCGCCGTGCAGGACGACGGCACCATCGTCTTCTACGACTTCGGAATGAGCGGACGGGTCGACGAGGAGGTCCAAGACCACATCGTCGACTTCTACGTCGCCGTGGCCAACCAGGACATCGAGGCCATCCTCGATACGCTCATCGAGATGGGGACGCTGAGCCCCGACGCCGACCGCGCGACGATGGCGGAGGTGATGGAACTCGCCATCGCGGACGCACGTGGCGAGGACGTCGAACAGTACCGCGTCCAACAGATCGTCTCGAAGGTCGAGGACACGATGTACGAGTTCCCCCTCCGCCTCCCGCCGAACCTCGCGCTCGTCCTCCGCGTCGCCACCGTCGTCGAGGGCGTCTGTCTCACCCTCGACCCCGACTTCGACTTCGTCTCCGTCGCCACCGACTACCTCGGCGAGCAGGGGTACTACGAGCGCGGCGCCCGGGAGCTCATCGCCGGGACGGGTAATCAGCTCGCCGCGTCGGCGCGCTCCTCGTTGCACCTCGCGCCGAAGCTCGAACGCGCGCTCGATCGGATCGACCGCAACGACTTCTACGTGGAGGCGGCCGTCGAGGACTCGACGGGATCGCTCGACGCCCTCGCCAAGCGCCTCGTCACCGGCCTGCTGTTCGGCGCCGGCGCCGTTTCGACGGGGCTGTTGTACGCCACGGCGGCCGAGACCGCGGCGCTCGCCGTCGGCGTCGCGACGCTCGGGGTCGGATTCCTCTGCTGGCGGTCCTTCCGACGGCGGCGCGGTGGACGGGGCGCGGCCGGCCTCGCCGCCGGGCGTGGTGGGCGCTGACGGGGGCGCTGGCGCGTTCCAAACCGTTTATACCCGGCAGGCGAGAAGCCGGAGGCATGGCGAAAGAGCAGAAGGAAGTCCGTGACCTCCAGGAAGGCAACTACGTCATCGTCGAGGACGCCGCGTGTAAGATCGACGGCTACTCGACCGCCAAGCCCGGGAAGCACGGGAGCGCGAAGGCCCGCATCGAGGCCCGCGGGGTCTTCGACGGCAAGCGCCGTTCGCTCAGCCAGCCGGTCGACGCGAAGATCTGGGTGCCGATCATCGACCGTAAGCAGGGCCAGATCGTCTCTAAGGAGTCCGACACCGTCGTTCAGGTCATGGACCTCGAGACCTACGAGACCGTGACGATGGAGATCCCCGGCGACGTCGAGGTCAGCCCCGACGACGAGATCGAGTACCTCGAGTGGGAGGGCAAGCGCAAGGTCCTCCAGTAATCGGATGTTCCCCGGCGCGACGGCGGACCCCTCTGCTCCCGCATACACGGTCGTCGGCGCGCCGCTCGACGTCTCCGCGTCCTTTCGGCCCGGGGCGCGTTTCGGTCCGGAACGCGTCCGCCGGTTCGCCGAGACGTTCGAGGATTACGACCGCGCGACCGACCAGTCCTTTTCGACCCTCGGCGTCGCCGATCGCGGCAACGTCCACGCGTGGACCGACGCCGAGGAGTACTGCGACTACCTCGCCAGCGTTTGCCGCGAGGTCGTCCGCGACGGCGCGATCCCCCTCGTGATCGGCGGCGAACACACGGTGTCCCTCGGGCCGATACGCGCGATTGACCCCGAGGTCGTGGTCGTCTGCGACGCCCACCTCGACCTCCGGGAAGCGTACGACGGCGACCCGTGGAGCCACTCGACGGTGACGCGTCACGCCCTCGATACCGCCGACGAGGCGGTCATCCTCGGGGCGCGCTCCGGGAGTGAAGCGGAGTGGAGCCGCGCCGAGGCGGACGACGTGACCGTCGTCGAACCGGCGGCCGTGGCGGACTGGACGCCGCCGGCCGCGTTCGCCGGCCGTGACGTCTACCTCTCGGTCGACGTCGACGCCGCCGATCCGGCGTACGCGCCGGGAACCGGGACGCCTGAACCCTACGGATTGACGTCGCGCGAGCTCCGCGACGTCGTGCGCGCCGTCGCGCCCCACGCCGCGGGCGTCGACGTAGTGGAGGTCAACGACCGCGACGACGGGCAGGCGGCGACGTTGGCGGCGAAACTCCTCCGCGACTTCGTCTTCGCGCACGCCGACGCGAACGCGGACGGCGCTGACGACGCGTCGGCGGGCGACGACCAGTAGGCGGCGAACGGGTGGCGTTTCGCGTTCCGTCGAGGGCCACACCACCGTTTCGCGGCGGCCGCCGACGGGCGGTTCTCAGCGCACGCTTCGGCGTGGGCCCTCCCTCGCGCTTGAACTCCCACTTTCTTGACGCCGGACGTTCGCCTTCCCGTATGGAGCTCTCCGAGATCGTCTCGCGTTACGACGAGCGACTGCGAACCGAGGACTACGCGGACGTGGACGCCTCCGCGAACGGCCTGCAGGTCGGCCCGGCGGACCGCGAGATCACGCACGCCGCGTTCGCCGTCGACGCGGTCGCGGAGACGGCCGCGGCGGCCGCCGACGCGGGCGCAGACCTCCTCGTCACCCACCACGGCCTCTCGTGGGGCGGGATAGAGCGCGTGACGGGCCGCCAATACGGCCGGATCGCGCCGCTGATCGAGCACGACGTCGCGCTCTACGTCTCCCATCTCCCCCTGGACGGCCACCCGGAACTCGGGAACGCGGCGGGAATCGCGGACCTCCTCGGTCTCACCGATGTCGAGGGGTTCGGGTCGGTCGGCCCGGAAACGGCTGGCCTCCGTGGTAGCGCCGACGCGCTCGCGCGTGCGGACGTCCACGCGCTCCTCGACGACGAACTCGACCACGGCGGGACGGGCGTTCGCTGTCTCGATTTCGGCCCGGAGACGATCGAAGACGTCGCGATCCTGACCGGCGCGGGCGCGGACTTCCTCGACGAGGCCGTCGCGGCGGGCGTCGACGCGTTCGTGACGGGCGAGCCGAAGGGGAAGACGTACCACGAGGCGAAGGAGGCGGGGGTCAACGTCTTCTGCGGGACGCACTACGGGACGGAGACGTTCGGCGTGCGATCGCTCATGGACCTCGCCGACTCGTGGGGCGTCGAGGCGACGTATCTCGACGTGCCGACCGGGCTCTGAGTCGGGTCTTTCAAATCGTCGTCGCCCCTCACTCCCGCCATGGGTGACCACGGCGACGGTCACGGTGACGACGGAGAGCAGGGCCACGAAACGCCGGAACGCGAGGAGTTCGAGCACGACCCGCTCGGGCACGCGGACGTCCGCTCGGGGATGACGGTCGGCGAGCTCGTCGAGCAGTACGGGAACGCGGGGATCGGGGCGGCGGACGTCTCGCACGCCGTCGACACGTACGCGGAGATGCTCGGGAACGACGACGTGACGAACTTCTTCGGCCTCGCGGGCGCGATGGTGCCCACGGGGATGCGTAAGATCGTCGCGGACCTCATCCGCGACGGCCACATCGACGTGCTCGTCACGACGGGCGCGAACCTGACGCACGACACGATCGAGGCGATCGGCGGGAAACACCACCACGGCCACGCGGGCCCCGACGACCACCGCATGAGCGCCGACGACGAGCACCGCGGGATGAGCGAACGCGACTACGACGAGTCGCTACGCGAGGAGCAGGTCGATCGCATCTACAACGTCTACCTCCCCCAAGAGCACTTCGCGCTCTTCGAGTCCCATCTCCGCGACCACGTCTTCCCGACGGTCGAGCGGACGGTCTCGATCCAGGAGTTCACCAAAGCGCTCGGACGGGCGAACAGCGAGCGCAACGCGACGGCAGACGTCGAGGAGGGCGGGGGGATCGCCGCCGCGGCCTACGAGAACGACGTCCCGATCTACGTCCCGGCGATCCAGGACTCCGTCCTCGGCCTGCAGGCGTGGATGTACTCGCAGACGTCCGACTTCGCGCTCGATGCGCTCTCGGACATGACGCACCTCACGGACATCGCGTTCGACGCGGAGCGCGCGGGTGCGATGCTCGTCGGCGGCGGCGTCCCGAAGAACTACGTCCTCCAGACGATGCTCGTCGTCCCCGAGGCGTACGATTACGCCGTCCAATTGACGATGGATTCGACGGACACCGGTGGGCTGTCGGGGGCGTCGCTCGACGAGGCGCGCTCGTGGGGGAAGCTGAAACCGAGCGCGGCGAACGCGACGGTCGTCGGCGACGCGACGATCACCCTCCCGCTCGTGACGGCGGCGACGCGCGAGCGCATCGAGTGATGGAACCGTCGATACACCCGTAACATCGGGATCCATCACCGGCTCCGGGCGTTTCAGCCTCCGGAACCGACTGAGTGGGCACGCACTCCCCGATCAGCACTGGAATCGGTCATTCGTATACCCGATGGCGCATAGTGAACGATAGTCACGAAGGACTTATCCCTTCCCCGGACGTTCGTTTATTCGTAATGGCACACGGTACGGTTGACTTCTTCAACGACACGGGCGGCTACGGTTTCATCGAGACTGACGACGCGGACGAGGACGTGTTCTTCCACATGGAAGACGTCGGCGGCGAGGACCTCACCGAGGGGACCGAGATCGACTTCGAAATCGAGGACGCCCCCAAGGGCCCGCGCGCGACGAACGTCGTCCGCTCGTAAGTCCGTTCACACCGTCGCCCCCGGGCGACGCAGCACACTTTCGTTTTGTCGTACACTACTCCCGCGAGCGACGGCGTTCGACCGGGCGTCCTCGGATCGCCTCTCCGGGCTCCGCGTCTCGACTCGCCGTTTCTTACACGACCGTCGAACCCTCGATTCGACGGTCGTCGGGCGCTGACGCGCCGATAGAACATGAGTTAAGCGGGTGGAGCGAGAGCACAGAGATAGCCCGACCCACCTTTAACCATGTCCGGAGAGTACGACCTAGTCATCGTCGGCGGCGGAATTAGTGGCGCATCGCTCCTCTACACGGTCGCGAAGTTCACCGACGTCGAGTCGGTCGCGCTCGTGGAGAAAGAAGACGAGATCGCGGCGATCAACTCCCACCACACGAACAACTCCCAGACGCTCCACTTCGGGGACATCGAGACGAACTACACCCTGGAGAAGGCCGAGGAGGTCAAGGAGGGTGCCGAGCTCCTCGCCGGTTACCTGGAGAACCACGACGAGGATCGCGAGATGCACTCGAAGCGCTCGAAGATGGTTCTCGGCGTCGGCGACGAGGAGGTCGAGAGCCTGGAGAAACGCTACCACGAGGAGGGCTTCGGCGATCTCTTCCCGAAGCTCCGCCCGATCGGCCGCGAGGAGATCGCGGAGGTCGAACCGAAGGTCGTCGAGGGTCGAGATCCCGAGGACGACCTGCTCGCGCTCCAGACGCCCGACGGCTACGTCGTCGACTACGGCGCGACTGCCCAGTCGTTCGTCGAGGCCGCGGCAGAGGAAGCGGGCGTCGACGTCTTCCTCGACACCGAGGTCGAGGACATCACGGAGACCACGCGGGGCTACACCCTCACGACTGATCGCGGCCCCTTCGACTGCGAGGTCGCGGTCGTCGCCGCGGGCTCGCACAGCCTCCAGATCGCGAAGGAGATGGGGTACGGTGAGAACCTCGCGCTCCTCCCCGTCGCGGGGAGTTTCTTCCTCGCCGAGGACGGCCCGCTGAACGGGAAGGTCTACACCCTCCAGATGAAGAAGCTCCCGTTCGCCGCCGTCCACGGCGACGCGGACGTTCACGACGACTCGATCACGCGCTTCGGCCCGACCGCGAAGGTCGTCCCGACGCTCGAACGCGGTCGCCTCGGGACCGTCGCGGACTTCCTCGACGTCTTCGGCCTCTCCCTCCCCTCCTTCGTCAGCTACGCGAACATCCTCGCCGATCGCATCCTCTTCCCGTTCGTCATCCGGAACCTGATCTACGACCTGCCGGAGATCGGCCGGCGGGCCTTCCTCCCGGACGTCCAGAAGGTCGTCCCGACGATGGAACTCGACGACATCCAGCGCGCGGAGGGGTACGGCGGCGTCCGCCCGCAGATCGTCAACACGGAGACCTACTCCCTCGACATGGGCGAGGCGAAGATCGTCGGTGACGACGTCATCTTCAACATCACGCCTTCCCCGGGAGCCTCCACCTGTCTGAAAAACGCCATGCGCGACACTCACACGATCATGGACTTCTTCGACGTGGACTACGAGTTCGACGAGGAGGCCTTCCGCGCCGACACCATCGGGGCCTTCCCGCGCGCCGACGATCCCGCAGAAGAGGGCATCGCGGCCACGCCCGGCGACGCCGCAGACGAGTGACGCTCCCTCACGTCCGCTCTCTTCGGCTTCGACCGGCTTAGTCGTCGCCCAGTAACTCGTCGGCGAGCGTCGGCACGAACGTCCCGACGTCGGTGACGAGACCGACCGCCTGCGCGCTCCCGCGATCCAACAGTTGCGTGACCGTCGCGGGATTGATGTCGACGCAGACGACGCGCGTCGAGGAGGGCAAGCAGTTCCCGACCGCGACGGAGTGAAGGAGCGTCGAGAGCATCACGACCATGTCTGCCTCGTGGGCCTGCCGTCTGATCTCGCCCTGCGCCTCGACGGTGTCCGTGATCGTGTCGGGGAGCGGGCCGTCGTCGCGGATCGACCCCGCGAGGACGTAATCGACGTCGTTCTGGACGCACTCGTACATCACGCCCTCCGTCACGAGGCCGTCGTCGACCGCCTCGGCGATCCCGCCCGCCCGCACGATCTCGCTGATCGTGTAGATGTGGTGCTTGTGGCCCTTGCGCGGATGTTCCAGAGTCTCGATGTTCATCCCGAGGCTCGTCCCGTAGAGCCCGCGCTCGATGTCGTGCGTGGCGAAGCCGTTGCCGGCGGAGAGCGCGTCCACGTACCCCTCGCGGACGAGTTCGGCGAGCGCGTCGCCCGCGCCGGAGTGGATGACCGCCGGGCCGGCGACGACGAGGACGTTCCCCCCCTCGGCCTTCACCGCCGCGAGCGCCTCCGCGACTTTCCGGATGCGCGACTCCGAGGGGCGCTCCGCGGAGACGCCGCCGCGCATGAAGCCGAACGCGCCCGAGGCGTCCCGCGGCCGATCCGGCGGCCGGACGCGGATCCCCGCCTCGCCCGTCACCACGAGGTCGTCCGCCTCGATCCCGTTCAGGACCTGCGTGCGTGCCGTCGGCTCGCCCTCCGGATCCTCGACGACGATCGCACAGTCCATCTCGATGTCCGCCACCTCGATCCACTCGCCCCCGACGCGCACGTCCGTCGGGTGGTTCGTCGTCGAGTAGAACCCCGCCGGCACGACGCGATCCGCGGGCGCGGGCGTCAACGTCGCGTCCTCCGGATCCGCTGGATTCACTCCCGACTGGTGGAGTTCGTGCACGATCGACTGCAGGGTCGCGTCGTCCGGCGCGAGCACCCGTAGTCGCGCGTAGGACTCCTCGTCCTTCGCCCGTCCGACGTCGAACGCCTCCACGTCGAAGTCCCCACCGAGGTCCATGATGACCTCGAAACAGCGCTGCATCGTCCCCGAGTCGATGATGTGCCCCTCCAGTTCGACGGTCCGCGAAACGGTCATACCGACTCGTCGTCCCGGGCCGGGATTACGGTTGTGCCGAGCGCGCGACGGTGGCGTTTTACGCGCCGCCGCGATACGTCACGGTGGCCGATGACGAGCGCACCGGGCCGAGCCCGGGGTGGCACCCGCGCTATGAGGAGCCCTATGAGTGCCGAGGCCGACTTTCTATCCACACATTTGCGAGGAGAAGTGAACAAACGTCATAGAATCGCGTCTCCTACCCTCTGAGAGAGGACAGTCGTAATCAAAAGGCGAATAGAGTACACTCTAAGAGGTCACATAGGCCCCAGTCACTACTATCGAGGAATCGACTCCACTAGTCGAGATATGAGTTTCACAGCGAGAGTCGATATCTTCCATTCTCTCGTTCTTGAACCGCCGGAATAGAAAGTCGTCTAAAATGGCTCGTCCGAGTACATTCCTTAGAACTGCATGAGTGACCGCTACCAGTGAACTGCGATTGGGTGGATAATGCTCCCTGGAGACTTGATTATGAAATCTTCATCGCTCAATTGCATATTGAACTCCCTCGAAACCTGCTTGAGTATGGTCCGCATCTCCTCTCCCGTTTGTTCCTGTGGAACATACGTGTCGATAATATCCGTTACCGCTGCGGGGTCCCACTGTTCTGCATCCTGAACGAGGTTTTCTACTCTTCCAAAGGCAGTATATTCTCTATCCTCGAAGAACACTCTCTCCGGGTTACTTCTCATGTGGTTTCGGTCGAGAGGGATGCCAAATGGGTGACTGTCCACGTCGGCTCGGAGTGGTATCTTGTCTCCCGCAAACCTCTGTATCAGGTTGAGCATGTTCTTCAACTCCTCAACATCCTCTTCCGATATCTCCTCTTGCACCTGTTGGTCCTGATAATCGATTTCCTGCAAGTACTGTTGAGTTTCGTTGTCCATTATATCGAGGAATGCTTTGAATGCTATCTCGAATTTGAACAGAGACATCGGTTTCAGTTTTCCAGACACCTCTACAACATCACCTCTGGATAGCTCGCTTGGGTTGCTCCCGTCATGTATGGGAATTCCCGCGTCCTCAATCTCGTCACGAAGTTCCTGAAATCGATAAGGTCCAGTAACAGTTATTCTCGTCTCCAAATTATCCGAATCAAGGTAACTCCTTTTTCCACCTGCTCCAAGGCCTACACTCGGGATACCCACTTTCGCATTTCCACTTGTCTCCGTCTCTTCTCCCGATTGCTGTACGACTTCCTCAGGCACACCCCTTCCCATCGATGATAGATGGTTGTTGATACTCACTTCGTTCAAATAGACAAACTCTCTGAGTTGATTTGGCATAGTCAGCCGTTCAGAAGCTAGCTGAATAAGGATTGCTCTGATACAGACCCATGAGAGCTACTCAATCCAGATTAAATGCTTCACGAATCACCTTCTCACGGTACTCGCGGTCTTGTGCTGCACGGTATACCACGGAGTCGTGATAGCGTCTCTGTGGGGCCTTCTCTGCTCGTTCCATCTCCTTATTCACGGCACTCATCCATACCTCCCGGAACTCCTCGTCAACTATCCGATTAGGAATTCCATCGAATCCCACGAACCACGGCCTTTCGGATTCATCTTCGTCGTATATCGAGTCGAACCGTCCGGTGTAATCTGCCTGTTCGATGTACTGTTCCGAGTTCTTTGTCGGCGGGAGGATGAACTCGGTTCTAGACTGCTCACCGCGAAACGCGACGAGCACATACCGATTGTTCACCGTCACAGGAAGCGTCCCGGCCTTCGGGATGGACATCAGTAGTCGAAGGTCATCATCCGTGAGTCCCGTCTCGGATAGCAACTCATCGACCAATTTGAAATACGAATACATCCACTCGGGACTGGGCGCGTTGCTGACTCTCTGGACGAGTTTTGCATGATTCTCCTCGTGTTCTACGTCCACGACTTCGGCGTTCCTTTGCGATTCGGATAGGGACGCTGTACCCGGTGACTCCCCCGATGAAAACGAAACACCCGATTGGTTCTGCGCAGGACTCGGGGTTGTGGATGCGGATTCTATGTACGCTTCGACCCGGTCAACCTCCGGTGGGTCGTATATCGACCACAACGTCTCGAACCACTCGGTGAGTTCATCGATGGTAGCCTGTTCATCGAGGAGTACGGACATCTCCGTTCGTCCGGTGAGTCCTTTCTTCGTGAAGTTCGCTGACCCTATCAACGCCCGGTCGCCACCAACGACGACCTTCGCGTGTAGGTTGGTAACGTGCCTGACGTGGTCTTGGTGTTCGATGAGGAACTCTTGAATCGCCTCACGGTTCGTCTGTCCGTGGATGCTCAACCACTCTCCTACGTCGGTCAGGAGGAACCATTCGTTCGTTTGTTCGGTAATTTCTTGGAGGTAGTCAGGAGAGATGTACGGACAGGCGATTAGCACCTCCTCGTCGTCCGTAATCTCACGGATGGCCCTATCGAACGGTGATATTCCGGTTCGGTCCGAAGGGTTATGGTATACGAGTTCGGTCATACCCGGAGAATTGACCGCAAGCTGGCAAAACGATAGGGGTCACTCGGGTTCAAACACGGGCAGTTCACGGAGAACATCTGTGTCACAGTCGAACGGACTCGGGAGCTCGTCAACGAATGCCCGCACGAATCCTGTGGTTCCCGGTTCGACCATCACCTCAGCGTCGGCGTGAACCGTTTCACCGTCCTCGTTCTCGTAGGTCGTGGGGACAAGTACGGGGATGCCCTCGTCAATATACTCCTGCGAGACCTCGCGTAATGCCTCGCTCTCCGTATCGAGTTTTCCGTCCGTGTCTATCGTCCCGACCACCTCGCCCCGCTCGTAATTGAGTATCTCGACCTCTACGACCTCGTGCTCATCGTCGGGGTCGTCTTCGTCACCAGCGTTTGCTATCCCCTCGGCAACGGCCCGCCCGAAATCCTTCTCCATCCACTCCGCTATCTCAGCGGCATCAGCATCGGGGCCGGGGCGTTCGGGGTCCTCCATACGTTGTAAATTGCTGTTGTCGGTATTTAGTCGGTGGTGACAGTCAATTGTTAATGTCGAGCGCCCACAGCGCCATGTCGAGCGTACGAAGGTCCACGTCGTACTCGTTGGCAAGCGCCCAGCAAGCACCGAGGTACAGTAGGTACTCCTCAACCGTCGGGCCATCCGAAAGGTCCTGTGAGAGGTATCCCGTCTCTTGTAGCACGTTCCATGCACGTTCATCAATCACTGTGAACCGATTCGGGTTGATGAATAGAAGAATCGCGGAGGCGACCGGAACACCGATACCAGTCAACGAAGTGAGGGCCTTAACTTTCGACCGGATACTCGACTCGTGAACCGCCTCATCGATTCGCGCTCGTATCTCTTCATCGCCGTTCTTGCGGAGGTGCTTCAGCGTCGGTTTCGTGAAGACGCCGACTTTCCACTCGATTATCCACTCCAAATCCTCCCGCGACCATTCACCCTCCTCGAAAACGGTTGGTAACGATTCGAGCCGGGCGACCTCTTCCTCATACTGGTCTTCCTCTTCGGCATACCGAGACTCCTGCTGTTCGAGTACGCGCCGGCCCAAGTCCATTAGCTCGACAGAACATCCCCACGAACTTAGCATTAACCACAAGAAATTGTGGCTATAGAACTAGATTCTAATGCTGTTAGACACGTCTTGACACCCTCTGAAGCAGTTAAACCCTGTATTTTAGTTACTAAATGCGACCACGGGTTGACTGGATGACGCAGGCAGACGAACGAGTACTGGAGTTTCTACATGAGAAGGACATAATCGCATCTCCCAGCGTTATTGCCGCGAATATCGATTACACGCAGGAGTACATATCTCGGCGGTGCATCCGTCTTTAGTTAAGCCTCACACCTCGGTTGTGTAGCGGTAGCGAGCGTCTCTTGTAAGATTGGTCGTCGCTTGTGGATCTTTTGAGCG
>NZ_JAGIKY010000025.1:0-16800 GCF_017874695.1 Halarchaeum nitratireducens | reverse complement strand
CGTCACCGGTGATCTCCAGACCGCTGGAGTCCTCAACGGTGATTTCGAGGTTTTCGGCTTCCTGGAAGTTCCAGTCCGCGGCGACTTCGAGGTTCTGAGCGTTCTGCTCAGAGACCGAGCCACCGGAGATGTCCTTCCCGTTCTGGTTGTTCACGTCAAGCTGGGTGACACGCGGCGTGTTCACCGTCACACCGGGCGAGCCGGACTCGCCGTCGGTCGTGTACCGACCTTCAGCCTGATCCTGCGGGACCGGCGGGCTGAGGATCGTCCCCTCAGCGTTCCCGGCAACGCCCGTCAGCGAGCTTCCGAGACCGCCCGCGAAGGTGAGGTCCTCCTCACCCTTGTAGACCGTCGCGCCCGGGAAGATGTACACTTCCGAAACGCCGTCCGTCGGCGCTTCACCACTCCCGTCCGCGTTCGCCGCACGGTGGTCCGCACCACCGTCATCCGACGGCGTCGTCGTCGACGAGCTCGTCGACGTGCTCGTCGTCGTGCCACCCTGCGAGTCAACGGTCACAGAGGCGCCGTTGGACGCAGAGACGTCGTAGGACTGACCGCTCTCGTCACCGAGAGCATCAACCGTCAGGCCGAGGTCCGCCGAGCCGGCGGCCGCGCCCGTGACGGTCACCGTCGCGATGGTGACTTCACCGGTCTGCGCCGTGTCAGCGAGCGCAGCGGTCACGTCAACGGAGGAGTTGTCGGACGCGTAGGAAACATCCGTCTGTCCGGGGTCTCCGTTGAGGGAGACGTCAGTGATGGTAGCTGCGGAAACGTTACTCGAACTGAAGGTGAAAGTATACGCACCAACGCCACCGTCGGCATTTGCGACGACGACATCATACGTCGCCGTGTTGCCGGCGGTCACGCTCTGGCTCGCAGGCTGTACGTTAACCTGCGTTGTCGAGGCAGCGGCTGCACCGCCAACCCCGAAGGTCGCCATAACCGAGACGACCATGAGAGCCGAGAGTGCGATACTCCGAATCTTATTGCTTGTCATGTTTGAGTCATACCAGCCTGACCGATGGGTCGGGACAGACTGGGTTCGCCGTTTTGTTTGGACACAGGTGGTAAGTACTTTGTGTTAAACACAGAGGGGACTGGACACCACGAAAGCATGAGAACAGGAGTGCTAGGGAAGGGATTATACGGCTTCTAAGACTGCTATCGGTCAATCTGGGTTCGAGGGAGAAGAACAGCAACGAGCGATAGCCGTACTGCACACAGCAGTGGTGGTCTCCACGCGGTGACGAAAAAGGCGGTAGGTGCGCAGCTAACTCGTGGCGGTTGAGAAGAGGCGTTGGACGTCAACGACGTCAACGGTACCGTCACCATTGATGTCGAACGCCGCCGAGTTCTCACGGACCGTCGCGCTCTCACGATTGGTGAAAAGCGCCTGCACATCGACGGCGTCGAGGCTGCCGTCACCGTTGACGTCCTCGTACGTTCCGTCGCCGTCAGTATCCGTCGGCTGGCCGTCACCAACAACGGAGTCGGGCGGCGTCGTAACGGACACTGTCGTCTCAGTCGATTCTGTGGTCCGGTACACCGAACCATTTTGATCGCCCACACTGATCTCACTGAGCGCCAACGTCACGTTCCCACTCTGCGCACCGGAGAGCGTCACGCTGGCGAGCGAGGGATTTGGCTCGGAGATGGAAGCCAGGGATACGGATACTGTCGCCGTCGCGGGGTCAACAGAGACGTTCTCGAGACCGGGGTCACCGGCCGGTGTCACGGATTCGAACGTCGCAACGCTTGCGTCAGAGAGTCCGAGCTCAAACTCGTACGTCCCGACACCATCAGTGAAGTTGGTGCCAGTAATCTGTAGCGTGCGCGTCGAGTTCGTACTCACGGATGCGTTCGTCGGCGTAATCGAGAGGGTGTGTGCCGGCGGTGACGAACTGGTCACGGAGAGTGTCGCATTCGAGAGTGTGGACACGGTGTACGATTCGCCGGTTTCGTCACCGAGTGCGGAGAGGGAGAGGTTGAGGCCGGTCGAGCCAGCGGCGTCGCCACGGACGGTGATCTCGGCGATTTGGACTGACCCGGTCTGAGCCGTGTCGGCGAGTGCGGCACGAAGCTGTACCGAGTCGTTCTCCGCGCCGTAGGTGGTGTCAGTTTGGCCTGGGTCCCCGCTATAGTTGACCGCGGTAATCGTGCCGACGCTCCCGTTCGCAAGCGCGGCTGTGAACGTGTACGCACCGATACCGTCCGTGGTGTTGTTCACTACGACCTGGTACGTCGCCGTCTCGTTCTCGTGGACGCTCGTCGAGTCCGCGTGTACGTCGACTGTCGTCGTCCCGGCCGCCGTCACCGCTGACGGGACCGCGACGACACTACAGACGACGAGCACGGCGAGCACGAGGGCGCGTCTGGAGTAGTACACGCTCAGTAACACGGCGGGCAGATGAAAGAACCTTTCTCCGAAGACGATCGCCGAACACGGCCCACCACAAGCAGCCAGTCGATCTCGTTTTGAGTAGCAGCCATCGCGTGCGAGGCAACTGGTACACGCAGCCGTTAGAGAGGCTAGCGATGGACGGGCTCACACGTGGAGGACTTGATCCCTAATGCAGCGTGACGACGACGCTGTCGCTCCCGATTAGCGCGCGAAAGAAAAGAACGGAAGTCGAGTTCGTTCTGCTTAGAGGGACGCGAACAGGGCCTGCACGTCAACGGCGTTGACCTCACCGTCGCCGTTGATGTCGAAGGCCGCGTTGCCGGAAGCGGCATCGAGGTTGCTGAACAGGGCCTGCACGTCGACGGCATTGAGTTCGCCGTCGCCGTTGACGTCCTCGTACGTCCCGTCACCGTCCAGGTCCTGTGCGGGCGTGTCACCCACGAGAACCGGCGCGGCGGACGCGTTCGTGATGGTCAGCGTCATCGACTGCGTGTTGACCGGGTCGCTCTGGTAGTTGAGCGCACCGGTAACCTCGTAGTCGCCAGCGCTGGCCGGGTTCTGGACGTCGTCGTAGACGATCTCCACGACATCGCCCTGCTGAAGCTGCGTGTCTCCCGTGAAGGAGAGCTGCAGCGTGTGGCCGTTGTTGGAGACGGAAGCCTCCTGAACCATGACGCTGTCACCGGAGACCGTCACCGACTGGATGTTGTCGATGCCGACCTCGCTGACGTCCGTCATGGAGTCACCAGCCGAGTAGTCGATCTCGATGCCGTTGAGCGAGTCACCAGCGGAATCCGCGGTGACCGGCAGCGTGACCGAGTGCGTCGACGTGGTGTTGTTCGTCGCCGGGTCGGCCGTGATCGAGGCGTTCGCGTAGCCCTCGATCGTGACGTTCGCCGACGCGTTGATGAAGGACTTGCTGTCCGTCGGGTCCTTCGAGGCGACGACCGTGTAGTCGCCGGACTCGTTGAACTGGACGGACTTCGTGCCCGTGATGGACGTCGTCTTCACGACGTCGTCGCTCGCGTTGTAGACCGTCAGCGTACCCTTCACGGAGACGCCAGAGACGTCGCCGCGGTTCAGCTCGAAGGAGACGCTATCACCAGCGTACGCGGGCAGGTCGTGCGCGCTGAGCGAGAGCGCGACCTGCTGGCGCGCGTTGATGGTGTCAACGGTGACCTGGTTGCCGGAGAGGTCGTTCGTGACGTTGATGTTCACCGTACCGGTGTCCGGCGTGAACGTGAAGTCCACGACACCGTCCGAGTCGGTGTCCTTGGTCTTGTCCACACCAGCACCGTTCAGCGTGACACTGCGCTGTTCGAGACCGTCGCCGTTCGCGTCGCGGACGACGAAGGTCGTCGAAGTCTGCGTGTCAGGCGCGACCGATTCGGGTGCGCCCGTGGTGATCTCGCCGACCGAGACGTTCATCGCCGTGACGTAGGAGGACGAGCCACCGGAGGCGTTCGTGGCGAACTCGATGCTCGCCGGGTCCTCACCAACGATGTCGGGCGTGACCGTGATCACCTTACTCCCGTTCGCGTCCACCGACGTGTCGGTGGACTTGTCAGAGTCGATCGAATTCTGGGAGATACTCGTATTTGCGGTGATGTTGTGCGGCGTGATCTGCAGCGTCGCGCCCGGGATGACGTCGCCCGTGCGCGGGTCGGAGACGGTGACGTTCACCGGACCGTTCTGGGTGGCCTCGGTGAAGTTGTCAGCCGTCATGTTCGTCGAAACGGCCGGAGCGACGACGCCGTAGGTGGCTTCGCCGCGCTGGCCGCTATTGGTGACGGAGACGTTGACGTCGGCGTCCGCCGAGGGAACCGTGAGGTTCGCCTCGATGGTGTCGACGTCGCTGTTACCCGTCGTGTTGATCGTCGAGACGTCAGCGACAGGGATCGATTCCCCGTCCTGCTCCGCGCTAAGGCTACCTGCCAGGGTCTGAAGGTCGCTCCCATTGACCCGTTCGCCGTCACGCGTGACGTTGAACTGCACCGTCTGTTCCTGGCTCGCGAGGAGCTGGCCGTTCGGTGCATCGGACGTGATGTCGTAGACGTCAACGCCCGTGACCGAGAGTGCGTCCGTCGCGTTAACCGTCAGGTCTTTGTCGGGGTTCCTGACCTTGAGGTCAACGTTGCCAGTGTTCTCGAAGGAAACACCCTCAACAGCGTAGATGCCGTTGTTGGTGTTGATCGAGCGCGTCGGCGCCCCGGAGCCGGAACCGAAGTGCGCCTGACCCTGCTGCGCGTTGATCCGGAGCAGGCTGAACGTCGAGTCCGTCTCGCTGACGTTGAAGACGTTCTTGTCGCTCCGGAAGCGAACGACACGGTTGTTCTGCGGCGTGCCATCCTTCAGGATCTGCACGCTAACCGTCGAGTTGTCGCCAACCTCGGCGCTGGTAGGCGTGAGGTTCTCGTAGTTGTCACCAGTGACGGTCACGTTGACCGTCTGCGTGATGTAGTCCTCCTGATCCGTCGAGTAGGCCTCAACCGTCAGCGTCGCGGTGCCGGCCTCGGACGGGAAGACGGTGAAGTCGACCGTCCCATCAGAGTTTTCGCTGCCGTTGATCGTCTGATCGGCAACATCAATGCCCGGACCTGAGAGAGAGACCGTCGCGTTCGCGAGCGCACGCCCCGACGCAGGGGCCTTGTTGTTGCTCCCGACGACGGTTGCCGAGACAGTCGACGAGGGACCGCTGTTAGTGCCGTTAACGTTAATCTCGGACGGGACACCCGTCACGAAGAGGTCCTGATCGGACTCCTGCGTGGCGAGTTCGTCGCTTCCCGTGAGGTCGAGCGTCGCGAACGTGTCCGGACTCGCAACCTCGTAGCCCGAGGCGGTATCGGACTCGTTGTTCTCAAGCGTGACCGTGACGTCCGACGTGTTCGTCGTCGGCGTCGCGTTGAACGTGACGTTGCCAGCCGTGGCGTTGACGTGGAAGTAGGACGTGTTCCCGTTCGACGTCGCGGCGTTAAGCAGCGTCCCGTTCTCGATGTTGTCCGAGTTGATCGTCCCGTTGAACGGACCGGTGACGTTCAGGTAGTTACCAGTGGGGTTCGACGAGTTCGACCAGTCGGTCAGCGGCGCGCCGGTATCGCCATCTGCCGTGACCGTGTAGTCGTTGTCGAAGCCCTTGAGGTTCGTCTCCTCAACGGAGAGGGAGACGTCCGCGTCGGCCGGGCCGACGAAGACCGTTTCAAGGGAGGTGTTCGAGCTGTTCACGACCGAGTAGTTACCGGCGTCGGCAACCGGCACATCGGAGAACTCGAAGTTCCCCTGCGAGTCGGTCGTCGAAACGCTGATGTTCGAGCCGCCGCCGTTCTGGAAGTTCAGCGTCACGCTGCTCGCGGCGTCACCCGTCGACGAGTTCATCAGCGTGCCGCTCACGGTGACAGTGTCGTTGTAGACGGGGTTCTCCGGCGTCGTGGTCAGCTCCGAGATGTAGTTGCCCTGCGTGACCGAGACGTTCGCGTATCCGTCGTTGTTGGAGACGTTGAGCTCGGTCGCGCTAATGTCGGGGCTCACCGTGACGGTGTAGTTCGCGTCACCGGAGTCGAACAGGCTGGTGACGGAGAAGCTGTCGGAGCTCGTGCTGCCGGTCTTCTTCAGGTCGTCGCCACCGGCGAGGAGCGCGTAGTTCACGCTCCAACTGTCAGGCACGTTCGACAGCGTCGCGTTCACGGTCGTCTCCTGGCCGGCAACGACCGATGCCGGATCGAGGGAGACATCCAGGTTGACGTGGAAGCCGTCACTGAGCCCGGTCGTGGAGTTCGTGTTGTCGTTAACGTCGCTCGCGGAGGCACCGATCGTGTAGCTGCCTGCCGGGAGCGGCACACTCAGATTGACGTACTCAGTCTTGTTGTTGTCGCCGTCGGTGAAGTTCGACGCACTGACCTCTTCGCCCATCTCGACAGCGCCGTCGGAGACGAGCGTGTACGTCGTGTCCGTGTTCTGGTTCGTCGCGTTGACCGAGATGGAGTTCTCAGCGACCCGAGTGTTGTCGGACACCGAGACGTTGACCATGGCGTTGTCACCATTGGTCACGTTCTCAGTCGACTCCGAGAACTTTGGGAGAGTCCCGTCACTATTAACAGAGATATCAGGACTCAACGACTGTGAGACATCGTTACCGTCCTTACTGTCATCAAGCGCTGCACTGATCGTATATGACCCTCCCGAATCGGGGGTACGGATATTAAGGTCAGCCTTGACGTCAGCAGAGACGTTAGACGACCACGAGGAATCATCTGGGGAGACGTCAATCGTGGCCGTCTGGCTACCGTCATTGTTGTCAATTATACTAACGCTACTGGTGATTGAAATAGTACCACCAGAAGAGTTATTCTGGACGGAGAAACTGTTGGCCGAAAGTTCTCCCCCATTATCGAACCACGTCTTAGGGAACGTGACGTTTATCGTATCAGTGGTCCCATCATTACTGACGTTGTTCAGACTGAAATAAACAGCGTAATTATTGTACGAGGATCCAGGATCTAGGGAATTATCAGAGAACGTATCTGCACTCCCGAAGGTACTGCTGGAGCTCGCACCGCCAGACAGACTCTGCTGTCCTGACGCCGCCGCCGCCCCGCCGGCAAACGCGATGGTGCCGCCGAAGACGGAGCCGATCATGAGCAGCGTGAGGACGAGGGCGCGCGCCTTGCTTGAGCGACTACTCATGCGTCACCTCCGTGGTTATATACGATCCGTCACGCGCGTGAGCGCGATCGACGCGAGTACGTGTGTCGTGTATCATGGGTTTCTAGTTACAGCCTCCGCTGCACTGACAAAAGGGACAAACCACCCGAACCACATATAGCTTACTGTGTCAATGGCCCGCAAAACACCGCGAGAGCGCGTGTATCGACTGAATTAGGAGTGGCATAAGTGGCCGCATTCGGCCACAGACTCCGTATACGCGGCGGTTAGGAATCGACTACTGGGTCGAGAGGACCACCGGGACCGGCCGTCCCGGCGCGGTGGGACGCGGGAGCGGCGACGGCTCGCCGCCCCTCACGTGCTTCCCCCTGTGGTCAGTGCAGCGGAGAAGCGTTTCCGTATCTCGGTGTGACAGGTATATGTTTTGTGGGTGGTACGCTGTCGGTGGAGGCGACCAACCGCGAATATCGTCGTCGAGTGCCGAACCCCGACGCCGATGGACGGGATGGAGAGTCACGACGACGGCGCGGACGCGCAGGACGAGTAGCGGACTTCGCGGGGAGGGCACCACACGCGTGATCACGATGGCGGGTCACGACCCGGGTGTGGTGCGCACCGTCCTCGTCGGTGTCGACGTCGTCCCCCGCGGCGACGCGTCCGGGATCGGACACCACCTCGTGTGGCCGCGACGACCGATCCGTCTCACTCGGCACGGGCGTCCGCGCGTCCCCCGTGGCGTCAACATGAGGGGGCGTCTCGGTGAGCGTCGCCGTGTCCGTCTCGCGCGTCGCAAGACCGTTTCGTGTGTCTCGTTGAGTAGTCCGTGCGGGGCGTCGACGCCGACGGTGATCGCGCGCGACGATAATGTACGCCTCGGTGGTCGAGATCCTCGGACGTCGCACCGACACGCGCGCAAGTCGACCCGAGAAGAGTGTGCGCACGCCCTCACGCGTGCGTGCGAGTACGTCAAGTGAGAAGCGTCGAGCGTTCGAACTCACTCGCGGTCGCGTTTTCGGATGGTCCGGCCGACTGCCGATATGATGGATCACCTGTGCCCTGAGGTGATACTTACTGGATCGAAGCGGACGGCGACAGTGAGCGTCACCACGCGCCGCCGCGACGACGCTCGGACCGCCACGACGAGGGGATGCAGTCGGCCCGACCACCGAACGACGACTCGCTCGCGTATCGAGTCATCGATGATCGAGATGCGACGGAATCCGGGATCACGTGCGCCGCCGGTCGGCATCGCAGCTCGTCGCTCCCGGATGAGTCTCGACGAGTGCGAACATTGTGAGAGCCGCGCGCGTCGTGCGCGCGGTCAGGTCCTCGCAGAAAGTGAAACCGTGCTGTGTCTCGTCGTGCCGGACCATCCAATGGGCGTACCGAATCGATGCGTGGAGACGCGTTGCGTACGATTCGATCGAAAATAGCAGTGTGAGAACAAGAGATCGACCCCGTCGGAACCAGCGGATCGATCCACGTCGTGATCTCGCGGGGCTGACTACGGCGTGTGACCGCTGCCAGAGGAGAGACACTGGACGCATTCCGACGTAGAAGTGTCGTCTCTCGTTCATAAGCGATGCACTAAGTGGGCAGAATATAACAACTAGGTGCAATATGGACGTGAGACACGCGCTCACAATCGCCATGGTCGTGGTCGTAGTAGCTGGGACGTTACCGGCTGCTGCAGCCGGTGGCACGGCTTCCAATGATGGACCGATCGAAGACTTTGCCGCACCGGATGATGCGGGAAATCAGAGTGATAAACCAACACACGAACCTCCGAGAGGGAACGCGACGGCTGACGGGCCAGTCACCAACGATATGGGTACCGAAGACCAGCGCGATAAACCGACTCACGATCCCCCGACAGGGGATATGACGGCTGACGGGCCGGTCGCCGACAGTATCGGTACTGGAAGCTCGATCAACGCCATGGGCGGCGTTGCGATCGACGGAGAGAACCATATCGTGTACGCAATCCAGAGTGACGATATCATCGCATTCGATTTGGATACCGGAGAGCTAATCCACGGTTTCGCCGCACCTGACGGGGACAATAAGGGACTCGCATACGGTGCCGGCTCGCTGTGGTACGCCGATGGGGCCGCCGATGCGTACGATGGTCGCGTTCTCGAACTCGATCCCGAGACGGGCGAGGTACGCTCAGAGATCAACATGGCGTACGACCCGTACGGGCTCGCGTTCGGTGATGGGTCACTGTGGGTCGCCGACGTCACCGCAGCACCGAATGCCGTCCACGAGGTCACTCCCGACGGAACGCAAGTCGGGGAGTTCGGCATCGACGGTCCGGCGGGCTCAGCCGGCCCGGAGGGACTGGCCTATTACGACGGGTCGATCTGGACGGGGACCAATCAGGCGCTCTTCGAACTCAGCTCCGACGGGAACGTGATACAGAGCATTGACGAACATGACGTCGGATACACCGGACTCGCAGGCACTGACGACGCACTCTACGGTCCCGACGCGAACGGAAACGTCGCCGTCATTCGCGGGAGCGCCGACAACGGCAATGATCGGTTTGAGCCGAACGACGCCTTCTCCACCGCACAGGACATCACGACGGGGACATACAGTGACTTACAGATCGTCAACGGCGAGGGAGACGTGTTCGCCATCCAGGCACAAGCGGGCGAACAGGTGAGGGCGTCGATCGACTTCGATCACACGGTCGGCGATCTGGACCTAACGCTGTACGATCCCGATGAAAATGCGGTCAACAGCAGTGCCTCTACGAGCGACGGTGAAACGGTGTCGACCACCGCGCAACAGGACGGGACCTACTACATCGATGTCTACGGCTACAGCGGCGCGTCGGCACCCTACTCGCTCACCATCGACAAGACGAGCCTAAACGACCGATTCGAGCCGAACAACGCCTTCTCCACCGCACAGGACGTCACGACGGGAACGTACAGTAACTTGCAGATCGTCAACGGCGAGAGTGACGTGTTCGCCGTGCAGGCACAAGCGGGCGAGCAGGTGAGGGCGTCGATCGGCTTCGATCACTCGGTCGGCGACCTGGACCTGGCGCTGTACGATCCCGATCAGAGTGAGGTCGACAGCAGTACCTCTACGAGCGACGGTGAAGCGGTGACGACCACCGCGCAACAGGGCGGGACCTACTACATCGAGGTCTACGGCTATAGCGGCGCGTCCGCATCCTACTCACTCGCCATCGACGAGGCGACCCCCGATCGTGAAAACGACCGGTTTGAACCCAACGATCAACCGGAGACATCGGTCCCGGTTTCCGAAGGCACCATCGACAACCTGATCGCCACCCCTGATGATATCGACGCATTCACCGTCAACCTAACTGAGGGACAGCAACTGGCGGCGAGTCTCGACCCCGAACTGAGCGATAGCAACCTCGATCTCCAGTTCTTCTATCAGTCCAGAGATGGTACGAGATTGGTCGCGGAAGACGATAACGAAGACGACCAACTGAGTATCGACAGGGTGGCGAGGACGGGAACCTACCACGTCGTGATATTTGCTAACGACGACAGGACGATCCCGTACAGTCTCACTATCGACACCGGCGACCGGAACACGGGCGTCAGCGCGCAGAATGGGGTTGCAATCGATGAGGGGAACGACATCGGCTACACCATCCAAAATGGCGAGATCGTTGCGTTCGACCTGAACACCCACGAGCGGATCGACAGTTTCGCCACACCGGACGGGACCGATCGCGGACTCGCATACGGTGCCGGCTCGCTGTGGTACGCCGATGCGGCCACCAGTGCGTACGACGGGCGTATTCTCGAACTCGACCCTAGGACGGGCGAGGTACGCTCAGAGATCAACATGGCGTACGACCCGTACGGGCTCGCATTCGGTGACGGGTCGCTGTGGGTCGCCGACGTCACCGCAGCGCCGAACGCCGTCCACGAGTTCACCCCCGATGGAACGCAAGTCGGACAGTTCAGTATCGGCGGTCCGGCGGGCTCATCTGGTCCGCAAGGATTGGCATACTACCATGATTCGGTGTGGGTCGGCACTAACCAAGAGCTGTTCGAGCTCGATTCAGACGGGAGCGTCACACAGCGTATCAACGACCACGACGCTGGATACACCGGGCTCGCAGGTACCGATAGTGCGCTCTACGGTCCCGGCGAGAACGGCGATCTGACCGTCATTCGTAGCGACACGACCCGATCTGACGGCGTCACGGTCGATTTGGTTCCGGCGGAAGAGACGGTCGGAACGAGTTCGACGACGACGGTCGACGTAGTCGTCGAGAACGTAACCAACGGCGTCGGTGCCTACAATCTCACCGTTAGCTCGACTAACGTCGCTGTTGCACAACTGGTCGACGTCGCTGTGAGCGGTGATCCCGGAGCGTCCGATGTCACGATTAGAGACGGCGGCGCTTCGGTAACGGTCAATTCAGCACTCGCTGATACCACCAACGAGGGCGATGTCAGAATAGCAACGGTGGCCGTTCAGACCGGGGATTCCGGCTCAGCCGAGCTGAGTGTGTCACCGACGGAACTCGGCGACGAAGCGGGGGAGGCGTACACCGTCCGCGGAACGAACGGGGCGACCCTACAGGTCCAGCAGTCGTCAGCACCGACCCTACCCGGTGCTGAAGGGCCAGCGACGGACGTGGACGGAGATGGCACCTTAGAGGACGTGAACGGTGACGGTGCCGCGACCGTTATCGACGCTCAGTTCCTGTTCAGCAGGCTAAATAGCGATGCAGTTCAAGAGAATCCAGAGTCGTTCGACTTCAATGGTGATGGGTCGGTGAACATCGTGGATCTTCAGGCACTGTTCAACGAGGCCACCTAACTCCGTTGGCGACGTGCGAACGCGGATGAAACCCACACCTCGCTATGAACAGCGAGGTGGGGAGAGTCCATCCGTTCCTCGATAGCCACGTTATCCCACCAGAGACGCCGTTTCCGACGAGGTACGTGTTTCCTCGGTGAATTCGGGAGAGATATGTCGGCTATTATCTGATTCACGGGGAGAATGAGGTTCCCACGAACGTGCTTATTGGTCGTTGTGCGTACTGGTATGAATCCACTGATCCGCATCATCTAGATGCGACACCGGGATCGAAACGGCAGCGACGGATGGTAACAATGTCGAGGTCGTGTAGTTAACCCACGTGTACGACTTCTTCGAGTCGTGAATGAACAATCGAACCACCGAGCACGCCAGTCGCTCTCTCCAACACCAACGCAGACGTCTCCGAGACGGCGGATAGCGTACCATAGATCGGAAGCCCGGTCGTATTCCCGGTTCTAGCTTACTGAGAAGACAAGAGAAATGGCGTTATATTCGTTTATCGGATGGACACGAACAAAGATTGAACGTCGACGACGTTGACGTCGCCATCGCCATTGATGTCGAACGCCGGGTGACCGGCTGCAGCCGCTTGGTTACTGAAGAGCGCCTGGACGTCCACGACGTTGACCGTTCCGTCGCCGTTCACGTCTTCGTACACTCCGTCACCATCGGGGTCACGGGGTGGCGTGTCACCGACGATCGCCGGCACCGTCTGCGTTGTCACGACGAACCGCCCCGAGTTCGTATCGAGTGTATACTGGGTTCCCGCTGGCGTCGTCGCAGTAGCGTTCGAGACCCTGAGTGACGCAGTTCCTGTCGTTCCCGCGGCGATGGTCGCTGTGCCGAAGTCGCCGTCGTGTGAGCTATTCATGGCTGTCGCAGAGATCGCGATTGAGTCGGTGTCGGTACGTGTAACCGTCCCCGTGGTGCCTGTCGGTAGATCGAACCCACGAATCGCGACGACGTTGGGGTCCGTCGTCTGCAGCGTTAGCGAATAGCTTGCGACCGTCGTCGGGAACCCCTGCGGAACCAGATCGACGGTCGTCGTCGCGTTTGGCGTGACGCGCGTGGTCGCGGGCGAGACGGCGATCGTCCCCGTCGGTGTCCCGACGTCGAAGACCGCGCTCGCGTTCGCCTCCGTGTCGACGGCGCGGGCCGCCACACCGTACGTCGCGTTCGCGAGCGCCCGCTGATCGAGGCGGAGCGTGACGGTCGTCCCGACGTCCGAGAGAGCGAGCGCGTCGGCCGTGCCGTCCCCGTCGGTATCGACGGCGGTCGCGTTCGCGGGCGACGGGGCGAGGGCGGCGGCGAGGTCGGTGGACGCGCTCGCGTCGGCCGTCTCGAAGCGGGCGGCGTCCCACGCGAGGACGAGGTCGTATCCCGAGCGGTTCGACGCGACGGCGAGAGTCCGCGTGCCGTCCGACGCCGACGTCGAGAGCGAGAGCGATTGGGACCGAAGCGTGAACGCGGCGTCCGCGACCGTCGTGGTGTCCGTGACGGAGCCGTTGGCGACCGCGAGCGGCGTCCCGTCCGATCCCGTGAGCACGTATCGGCCGGTCAAGCCGGTCGTGTTCAGCACGGCGACACCATCGTCGTCGTTCACGGGGACGGACCGGACGGCCGCACCGACGGACCCGTCAGCGACGCGGTGCAGGACGTCAGTACGTCCCGACGCGAGGAAGTCGCGGACGTAGAGGGATTGGCCGGTCCACGCGGTCCTTCCGCTCTCCAGTCGCGCGTCGAAGTCGTACTGATCGGCGACCGGCGTCTCGAGCGTGCGGACCGCTCGACCCGCGTCGAGCTTCCCGTATCCCGAGGCGACATCCGGACCGGGATCGCCGACGTCCATCGCCGACGTGTGTAACAGCTCGGTGACCTCGGCCGGGGAGAGCGTCGGGTCGACCCCGAGGAGGAGTGCGACGACACCGGCGGTGTTCGGCGCGGCGGCCGACGTCCCGTAGAAGGGGTTCTTCACCGACGTCGCCACCCCGTCCGGCGCGAGGACGTCCAAGCCGATCCGCCCGTCGTTCGTCGGCCCGTGCGAGCTGTACGGCTCCTCATCACCACTCCGAAGGCTGTACGCACCAGCTGCGAGCACGTGATTCCCGACGGCGGGCGCGGTCAGGCTCCCGCGCGCGACGGGATACTGAAGCGGACTATCGCTCTTCGAGAACAGCTCGAGGGTCCGAACGGCCGGCGTCGCGTCGTCCTGTTTGACGATCACGACACCGTACACGCCGTCAGTCGGTGCGCGGGCGGTGATGGATTCGGTCGGCTGGCGAGCGCCGTCCTGAGTGCGCCGCGACGAGGCGACGGTCGCGAGCCCCGAATCGGTCTTCCGAACCAAGTAGAGGTCGTAATCCGACGTCGCGGTCGGCCAGTCGTTCCATGTGAGCGAGAGCGAGAATTCGTGGCCGGCGCGGACGGTCGTCCCGTTCGCGAGGGCGTTCACCTCGTAGGGGCCATCGACGTTCACGAAGGCATCACCGTCGGGATCACGTGGCGGTCCCTGCCAGTGCGCTTGGGCGTAGTTGCCGGCCGAGTTGACCCAGACGATGCCGTCACTGACCGCCCGATCGGCGGTCTGTGAGACCGGACCAGTCCCGTCGAGCGGCTGTTCGAAGAAGCTGACCGACATCACGATCACGTCGACGTGCTGGTGCCGAAGCCACTGCACCGCCCGCCGATAGCTGACCGACGTCCCGAAGTTCGTGACGTAGAGCGACGCACCCGGCGCACTATCGACGACGAGTTCAGAGACCGCCGTCCCGTGTACGTCGTCGCCACCGTTGTCGATTCCGCCCGAGAAAGATCGGACGCCGGCGATGTGCCCGGACAAGACCGGATCGGTGGTGTCGATACCACCGTTAGAGAGGACACCGATGGAGACACCGGACCCATCGATTCCGCGACGACGGAGCGCGTCGGCATTCATCGAGCCGACTTGGGGTACGAACGAGGCGTCGGCAGACGAGAGGAGTGGGCGATGCACGTCGGTGACGAACGAGAGCGCCCGGACGGCGTCGGCCTGCGAGTCGGTCGCGCGGAGCTCGACCTGCGTATCGACGACGTACCGGACGCGCGCCCCCGTGTCGTTGATCGTGTCGAGTCGCGCTGGCGTGGTGTCGGTGACGGTCGCGACGAAGAGGGACGTGGTGTGAGACTGTGCGGTGAACGGTCGGTCGCCGGAGGACGTCTCGGCCGTCAGCGGGAGCGTTCCCCACTGTGTCGTGACCGAGGCGTTGACGACGGGGTTCGTCCGATTTCCCGTCGTCGATGACTCGTTCTCCTGCGAGACGTTGACTGGTGTGTCGCTGGACCAGTCGTGAGTGACGGAGATAGCGTCGGTCGCCGTCGGCGCGGGAGCAGGACCGGACGCAGCGGCCGGAGTCGCAAGTAACACCACACAGAGGAGGAGAACCGGGAGCGTACGGGTCAGCATATCGAGAGAAAACACGGGGGAGTACATAGGTGTTCCTCGTAGCCGACAGGTTCCCCGGCTACGGGAGGCGCGCACGACGTGGACTGTCCCGCTGTACCGTCGCACCGAAGAAAAGAACCGCGGATCCGCAGACCGGTTTCGCCGGTCAGTCGTGGGTCGGTAGGTATCGCGGCGAGCAACGAACGTCTCACGCGCCCGCTCCGCGAGGCGGTGACGTACTCGACGCTGTAAACGTTCTCCACGCCGACGAGCTCGGCGGTGACGGCAGCGTGGTAGCCACAAACATCGTTCCGACTTCGAGAGCCGTCTCGCCCGCACAGAGGGCGAGCACATCCCCCGGTAGCGTCGTCGAACGCACGCGTCGTCGGCGTGGACGACACTACGCGGAATCCCGGATCGAGAAGGGCGGCGACGGACCGCCCCGTCTTCTTCCTGACGAACTCGGCAGATCGGAAGGGTGGATTACCACCGAGCCGTGCTGGAGTACCCAGCGTCCGCAATCTGCGAGCCGGACACATATAGCTTCGGAGAGAGCACGACGTCGCGTTCGTGCCGACGTCCCCACCCACGACCGAGCACTGCCGACCTCGTCGCCGGCAGTCCGTACCCGCCCGTCCGTCGTCGCGCCGGCTGTACGTCCAAAATCGACCGCAGTCGATCGGTTTGTCGGTACGGATAATTCGGCGTCGTCGCGATCGAGACAGAGAGGGGGTGCGCCGTCGAGTCACGGATGGACGATCGATCGCGTCATCCCCGATCCGGCCTCCCCGGGCGTCGAGGCGCCGATTAGACGAGAGACGATGCGAACCGACCGGCGATGCCGTGCGTCCGCCACCGCGTTCGGCCACGCCGCCCGCTCTACGCTCCTCTCGCTACCGACCGAACCTGCCGTCTTCACCCGGTCCTTGCGGGGAGTAGGACCGGTTTGGGTCGCGTCGACGCGGTGCATCGCGGACGTACCAGCGGAAGCGCTGCACGAGGCGGACCGGTCGACCCCGAGATCGCCGTCACGGTCGACAGTGTTCGACCGCGACGGCGTGCCTATTTCGAAACAAGAGGCTCTGATGAATCCACGCTCCGAGAGCGCGTCGCCCGGATCCATGAAGAGGTGGCGCTCACTGCGAGACATCGCTATGGCTCTCGATGTCTTCAGAATTCCACGCTACGAGGATTCGATAGAGCGCACTACCGAGTAGCGTCGTCGGAAAGAAAGGACCGCGAAGTCGCGTGACCGGTTTCGCCGGTCAGTCGTATTGCGTTAGTTCTCGCGGCGGAGCGCCAGCAGCGCCGCACCAGCCAGCGCGATCAGCGCGAGCGCCGCGCCGAAGCCCGGCGAACTACCGCTCGACGTCGACGTGCTCGTCGAGCTCGACGTACTCGTCGACGTACTCGTGCTCGTCGACGTGGACGTACTCGTGGACGTGCTCGTCGACGTACTCGTCGAGGTCGACGTGCTCGTCGAGGTTTCGAG
>NZ_JAGIKY010000024.1:0-26340 GCF_017874695.1 Halarchaeum nitratireducens | reverse complement strand
TTGACGGGGTACAAGAGGTCAACTATGATTTATTTCCAGTTCATTTCGAACTGATTCGAAGGCACGCATCAAATCTATCCTCCGAGGTTGTGGGAAGTTGAGACTACACCGGGTTTAGCAGGGCTGTGATGCGTGAATTTGACCGATTCGGTCAGCAGAAACTGCCTCAGATAGCTCCCCAAGCGGCTAGTCTTGTCACACTTCCAATCATATGGGCGAATTTTCGAGACCCCCAGTAGCGTAGCCACTCAGACGGCACGCTGACCCGAATAGAGCACCTCACTACCCGATTCCAGTTTCCCTCTTCAGCAGCGTCAGTGTATTATCTGCCGTTACCATCGGCGAGTGCTCGTACTCACCAGTCAACTCGACCTGCACCAGCAAATCGACGGCTCGCCAGATCGAGTACAGCAGACACGCAAACGCGAAGTAGAAGAATCGAAGCCCAAAATCCTTCGATGTCGTCGCAGCCATGAACCGCTTAATCGATTTGTAGCCGCTCTCGATCTCCCAGCGATAGCCGTACTCTGTGAGGTGCCCGCTCCCGCAATTCGACATGAACACCGAATACTGTCGATGGTCGTCGTGTTCTGAGTCCTCTTTCCGTCGATAGATCAGCGTCGTCTCGTGCCACTCGTTCTTTCCGAGATGCAATTTCCGGTCAGTTTCGTATCGGTTCTTCCCCCGTTTGAGGAGGCGCTTTGCCTGCGCTTTCTCGCTGGTTTGCATTCGTTTCGGGACGACGTATGAGAGTCCACGCTGGCTGAGCATCTCCAGGACATGCTGGCTGTCGAACTCTCGATCCATCAGCACGTTGTCGACGTGAACTAGCTCTTCGGCCGAATCCAAGAGATCCTCGACGATTTCTAAGCGAGACTCACCCTTCCGAACTGGCCGCGCATCAAGCACGATCGGGACAGCGTTGCCGACTAATTGGACTGTCGCCCACTGGTAAGCGTACTCGTCGGTCTTCTCTTTCGTGCCGATAATCTCGTCTTCGTAGCCCGTTCTATCACCGGTGAACGGGTCAGCTTCGGTGATGTCAATAGCGACGATGCCAGCTCGAAAGAATTGCTCCGTCTCCGCGACTTCGTTCAGGAGCCTGTTGACGGCCTGTCGGTACATCTTGCGGATCCCTGATACTGAAAGATCACGAATATGCTCTCGGTGGGCGTGGCCCAACGGCGTCCGATCCCGAGTCGATTCGTAGACGAAACTGCGAGCCCCTTCATTAGCAGCCAATCTCTCGCGAAGCCCCAGGTACGTCTGTAAGTCCCAGTAGGCGTTCTCGTGGATTTCACAGCCGTCCCCACGATCCAGCGAAAGTGCCGGGAAGACGATACGGCTGACATGCTCCGTGATCGTTTCCGCTTCGTTGAGGACAGCTTGATCCTCTAGCTCTAATTCGTCCTCTTCCGCATCGTGAGACGGAAGACGCCGCTCTGGTTCGCGTGGAACAGCGACATCCGCGTTCTGAGCTTTGACAAGGATAGTGCGCGCGGCTGTCTCGACTGTACTGCGAAACTCGTCAGGAAACCGTTTGTGCCAACTACGCCACAGCGTCGATTGGTCCGGCACTGTCTCCAGATCCAGTTGGTCGCAGAGTGCTGGACGGCACTCGAGATACTCGATCAGTGCGGTTTCGTGGGCCCATCCGTGGAGCTCTTTCAGCAAGAATACGCGAAAGAGCGTGTCCATCTCGTAGTGAGTCGACCCCGCGTAGCGGTCGTGCGTACCGAATTCGAAATACGCCAGCGGAAGTGCACAAACGAAGTTCTCAATCGACTCATGGCGGTCGTGTCTGAACCAGGTCTGCGAGACGATTCTGATATCTGATTCCAGCCCGTCGAGCGAGCTTCGCTCGTACAGCGGCGTCGAATCGTATACAGGCCACTGAGTGTATGATTGCTGGGCAATTCTCCGAAAGACTGCTCGCCGAGAATCACGAGTCTGAGACACTACGAAACACTGGACAGGACTCGCTCAAGAACTCATCTGACTGGTCAGTACAGAGAACTTACGTACCGTTCGGTTTGCTGGATTACTCGATACAAGAACGCCGTGAAAGATATAGAGTGAGCTAAATGCGCTCTACCGGTACGCGGCTGAACTCTTCGACACGTTGCCCGCTACTCAAATTCGAGTTGCTTCCACTCCATCCCGGTCGGGGCCTCGGGTGGTTCGAGGGGACTTGAGATCAGGTCCGCTCTAATCGTTGGCTTGTTGTACGCCCGCGGCGCGACATCATTTGGTCCATCAGGGTAGAACAGTGATGCGAGCAGTTGGATATGCCCGCGTCCGACACAGAGCTCGCACTGCCCGCCGCCGTACATACTGATATCCTGCTCTGCACAGTACTCGATAGTCTCGAGAAGCGACCGGACGGTTCCGAATCGCGAGGGGACGATACAACACCAGCTCGGCTCGAACGGCGCGTCACGGATGTCGGCTGTGCTGCGGACAGACGCACCCAACGAGAGACGATCTGAGTACGCCGCGAGCAGGTCGTGTACATCGTCGGAGACGACAGGATCTACCACGATGGCATCGGAAAACGTCTCGAAAACCTGGCGATAGAGCTGGGGGTTCGGTGCTTGATTGTCATCATTTCCGTCGGACTGTTCGCTTAAATCGAGTACGCGAACTGCGTCGGTCTCCGCTAGTCTCGCGAGAGTGTCCGTGGTCCACCCATCGGTCGGTTTAAGCGCAAACTCGCAAGTGGGGTTAACCGCGAGTATCTCTTCGACCTGAGTCGTGTCCCCATCCGGGACCGGAGTACTGACGACGAACCGAACCGGTGAGCGCTCCCGACCGAATCGGGACGCCAGTGTCGTGTCGTTTTGCTTGAGCGCGAGGTCGAGTGCGGCACTCTCGACTGCCCAGCGTCGATACGCCCGCGAGACTTCGCGCTCGGGTGGCTTCGTCGGAAAGAGGTCGACGGCTTCGAGCGATTGTGAGAACTCATCGAACGTATACTCACCCGCAAAATCGAACGGCAGTGTATCTGGCAACGCCTCATGATCGACGGCTTCGTGGGTGACATCTTCGCCGGCGCCGAACTCATCTTCCGCCAACAGGACGAACGTCGAGGTGACGCGAGTTGCCTCGCCTGCCATCTCTCGACGACGACTGGTCCGGTCCGAACCCGATATTGTCAACGGGAGGTCCGCGATGCAATCGTACAGCGTCATATCTCAGTCCAGTGGGTACACACAGGGGTCGGATCAGCTCCCATGCCATCTTGGTTGGATACACTCCCGGATGAACGTGACGAGCGGCCGTGGTGGGTCTGCTGTTTCATGTATCAGACCCTCGTGTCGGTAGTCATCTCGGGGTCCGTCCGGAGAACCCAACGCAAGCGGAACGCCTGTGCCAGTTCATAGAACCACAGGATGACGAGGGCGGTGTATCCGGGACCGAAGAGATACGCCGACCACGACTGAGCCTGGTAGAAGAAGCCGACGCCAACCACCAAGATTGCGATGTTCCACACCCAGACCATCCACGTCGAGATCACCGACGGGATGACTCCATCTGGGAGGGGATCAGACGCATCAACGGAGGTACTGCCCCCCAACCCCCCTTCGCTCAGGGCAGGGAGATTCCGAAAGTAGAGCAGCAAGCCGGCGAGTGCGATCGGGAGCGCCCATCCTACGAAGAAGAAGTGGAGTGCGCCGTCTTCGATATACGCCGGATCCACCCACTCGACGCCGAAGAGTACGAACGGTGCGAATCCCGCCGGCCCGAGCATCCAGAACTGGGCTACCAGAACTGACAACGCGATACCCGATCGGGAGTCTGTCGATCGATACGTCTGGACGAGGTTGTACAGGTACAGTGCAAATCCCGTCGCGAAGAGGACCAACCCGGTCGCCGTGACTGTCCGCCCCATCCCGACCCAGGGGCCGGTAATCAGCGGAAAGATGCCGGCGACGAAGAACCACGCCGAGTAGTCCCGTAACCTCTCACTGTAGAGATCGGTACCAAGCAGGCGGGGAAAGAGGTCGTAGAGCGTGCCGATGGCCGCGAGCCCGAGAAAGCCCCACGCGTTAGCGTGGACGTGAGCTTCGCGCAAGCCGAGCCAGCCGCCGGGAACCTGCCAGACGTGGGCAAACAGGCCGTACGCGTACGTGATCCCCCACAGGAACACGAAGACTGACACCAGATATAGTCCAGTCGTCGCGTTCCACGCCCGATCGCTTTGCATAACCATCCGCAACATCACTATCAGCAACCCGGCGACGAGGAGCCAGATCGCGATGAGTCCGCCATCGAACGCCCACGTGTGACCCCATCCACGCCCGTACCACAGCAGGAGAAATCCACCGTTCAATCCGACGAAGTTCAGCCAGTCGTAGTACTTCGAAGGCAGTGGACGCTCGAGTTTTCGAGCCGTAAGCTGGGGGAGCATTCCGAATAGGAGCTGCGTGAAGCCGCCGATCGTCACGAAGTGAATGTGACTCCACGAAACCCAGCCGACCCGCGGGACGAGATTGAACTGCTCGAGGCCGTGATAGACAGCTAATACGAGACCGGCGAGTAGGAACAGCGCACCTGCGAGGTGAAAGGGAGTGAACCGAATCGGGTGGCGTGCCATAGTTACACATACGGAGGCAGGCCCGAAAGGAATTCCTACGGATATCATAGAGTATATCGAATATATTCGTACTCACTTGGCGCCTCGGGGTCGAATACGCTGAGACAATTCAGAGACTACACTTTTCCAGCGATATCCTTCCCTCAATTCACCTAATAACTATGTCGATGGCCAGTGATTCACGTATCATATGTCCGACCCGGCTACCGGGAAGTGGAACATCGGAATCGGCCTCGGAGTAATGGTCTTATTCATGCTCTACGGGTTCTTTCTGATCTATATGCGTGACTTCGCCCCGGGCCGTGAGGCATGGATTGCGGGATCAAATGTGAGCCCGCACTTCGAGGCGCGCCTTGCACACGCCCACGGGAACCTGTTCTCGCTCCTCAATATTGTCTTCGGGGCACTGCTTCTGTGGTTGCCCGTACGTCAGGGTCGCGCTCGTTGGATTTCGCTCTTGGCACTCGTCGGACTTCTCATGCCCATCGGTATCCTCTCGGAGATCTATCTCAATCTACCACCAGTACTGGTTCTGGTCGGGGCAGCTTCGATTGTCGTGGCGACGGCGCTGTTCGCACTGGAACTCGTACGGATGGACATCGACCCGTCGATGTCCCTGTAATTTGAGGATGTAGCGAAAATATTCGAGGTAGAGTATAATTGCTCGCAGTATGTTTACTACCCATGGGACAAACAGTTAGCAGCTACACCGAGACAGACTCACTTACCACAACCCACTGGCTTGCAATATTGCTCGTCCTGATAACCGGAGTTATCCACGTGTACGCCGGATTTGTCGAAGGACGGATTCCCGTTTCACTCGCAGGAGTCGGGTTCCTCGGTGCCGCCGTATTGTTCCTCTTAGACTATCGACGATCCCTCCTCTATCTGGTGGGAATCGTCTACACGGCAGTACAGTTCCCGCTCTGGTACGTAGCAAACGTCGGCGAATTCACGATGCTCGGGTACGTGGACAAAGCGCTTCAGGCGGCACTTATCGTCGTTCTCGCGTACCTCTATTGGAAGGCACGAAGAGCCTCCGACCGGGGTCGTGAAGCGATGACCGCTTGAGGACAATGGTTGCAGAACAAGTGGGTGGTGTTAGCTAATGAATCCAGCTGAAATGTTCTGTAAAACACTACGCCCTGTATGTCAATATACGCATTTAACGCCACTTAGAATAGTATCGTGAACACCTCCACGATATCAATACGAACGCCGAGCCACTCGACTCCCTTGTATCCAAGGAAAATCCCAACAATTCCGAGAACACCAGGGAGATTAGGTGGAGCCGGGATTGGTATTTGTATCACACTGAACAGGGCCCCAGCGAAGATCCCTGTCAGCAAGGCCAGAACCAGTTGTGAGGCCATATCTCATCGATCACATCAGTGCTAATAAACTACGGGTTTACCGATGGGACTATCGGTCAGATAACGAAGTACGCGACTTACCGATAACCCCCTCACATCTCCGAAGATAGATCATCTGCAGGCCGAGACCTTTGGGATGTTGCTCCCGAAACACTTCCTGCTTCGTTTCTGAGACGAGGGGGCTCAGTCGTCCTGATACTCCTTTTCGAAGCCCCGGAATTCGGTTCGGTGGGCTTCCTCATCGGCGAGAATTGTCACGGCGAGATCTTCGGTGACCGGATCCTCAGCGTCCTCAGCAGCATCGATAATCGACCGATATGTCTCGATAGCGTCCTCTTCAGCGTCGAGGACACCTCGGATTACCGAAAGCACGTCGGTCGAATCCTCGGGTGGTTGCAACGAGTCCTGCCGAGCGGTGAACTCTGCCGAGCTAGGCGGTCGGGCATCCAGTTGCTTGAGACGGTTGCCAAGTTGCTGGGCGTGAGTCAGTTCCTCTTGGATGTCTTGCTGGAGGCTCTGCTTGATCTCTTCGGCACGAACTCCGTCCAGAACGATCGCGTTCGTCTGGTAGTTCATCACTGTCTCCATCTCGTCCCCGTAGGCCTTCTGAAGCAGGTCGATGACGCGGTCTGAAGTCATACAAGTTACACTACCATCCAAGCGCCGATATATCCACCGCCGAACCTGGTCGCTCCAACCGTGCTTGAAGAGTACGTAACCACAGATCGCATCCTCTTCGACCAGGTTCCCCCTTTCAGTAGTCGAGGTACAGTATGTCGCAGACGGTATTCGAGAGGGAGATTAACGAGTGTCGGGACCCGTACCATTCGGGTGTGCAACCTCGGCTGTGTGTTCCTGGTTGGGCTGCGGATGGAGAAGAGACCATCGCACAGGTAAACGACATCCGGAAGAACAACACGAAAAATCCCTGCCGGCCAAGAGCGTAATCCGCGAGCGACTGGAAACCGTTGACGTCGAGTGATAGTACCGGACTCAGTCCCCTTTGAGCCAAGCACGGCGAAGACGTGCGACTTCTTTGGGAGTGATATCGTCACGCTCGATAGCGACCTCGATGTCCGCGGCAGTGACTGCACCACGCTCAAGCACGCGTTGGAAGATATCCTCAACGACAGTGGCCGTCTCGTCTCCACCGACCGACCATCGGCAGTCACTGCTTTCGACGGTCCCCTCAAACGTGACTACATCGCCATCCGCTGCTTCCGCGGGGAGTTCGACCGTGTACTCGAGGCTCGCGTCGACTACCGAATCAGCGGTGTTCCAGTACACTGTGATGGTTCCGTCATCCCGGTCTACGGCAACTGGTTCGGGGGAGTGGTCGATATTGCCGATCTCGCCATCGACTGATTCCCTGAGTATCATCCGATCGCGAACGTTCCGGAGCGAGACAGTCACTGGAACCACCTGGTCGGGGGAGAGGTAGGAGCGGTGAACCGTTCGCGTCACGTCAGCCTTGCCTTCAGCTGTGCTATCGGGTGATTCTGTCGCCGTACCGGTGGTGGATTCCCTCAGTCCGGAATCTCGATTCACCACCCGTGCCCAGACGACGAGCAAGCTCGGGAGGACGAACACGCTGGCGAGGAACGCGAACACGATCGTCAGCGCGGTGATAAGGCCGAACGACTGCAGGAACGGGAGGATCGCGACGAGCAGCACAGCGAACCCGCTGGCGGTCGTCGCCGCACTCGAGAGTAACGCACCGCCGGTCCCGGTGACGGTCTCGTGGAGCGCCGCGGCAACCGTCTCAGCCCCGGCTAGCTCCTGGTTGAATCGCTCGCTAATGTGGAGGCTGTAGTCGACGCCGAGCCCGATCGTGAGCCCGGTGATCATGCCGGTGACGATGTTGAACGGGATGTCCAGCAGCGCCATCGTCCCGAGCACCCACGTCAGGGTGAACGCAACGGGGACGATCGTGACGACGCCGAGTGATGCGCTCCCCTCGGTGAGCCGGTAAGCGACCGCGAGGACGACGACGACCGAGAGCAGCGCGACGACGAGACTCAGGAGCGCCGTCTCCGCGAGTTGGCCGGCCGTGATCTGGTTAACGATTACGTCGCCGGTCGCGATGACGGAAACGCCCTCCCCGTCGGCGTCGTCGGCAACCCACCCCATCTGGTCGTGGACGACGTCGTCGTCGACGCCACTGTCGACGGTCACGACCATCCGGACAGCCCGATACTCGCCGTCCTCCCTGTGGACGACGTCGGCTGCTTCCTCGGGTGCCACCCGATACAGTTCGTCGTAGACGGCAGTCACGTTCTCGTCAGGGACGCCGTCGCCGTCGGTGTCGGCTGCCGCTAGCGTCCGGTTGAACGACGCGTTGTCCGCCGCGACGCGGTCCATCACCGTGATCGGGTCGGTTACCGCGGGCTCTCCGTCGGCGTATGTCTCCGTCGCCGACATGTCGCTCGCGTTCGTGCGTGCGGCGTCGAGCCGGTCGAGTGTCGCGGGATCAGTCACGTCGCCCCTGACGAGTATCGTGGCTGTGGTGTCCTGTCTGACGAAGTCACGGTCAAGCGTGTCGATCGCCCTTTCCGCCGTGTACGTCCCGGGGGCGATCGGATCGGGGAGGTCCTTCAACCAGTCGTCGGGATCCTCAGCGAGGAAATCCGACTGCTCGAAGCTCGCGTCGATATCTGTCGCTCCGTACGCACCCGTCGCGCTGACGAGGAGCGCGACGGCGATGACGACGTAGGGGGCCTTCGTCGCGAGCGTCGCCCCCGTACCCAGGAGACGATTGACCGGCCCGCTCCCGGTTCCGATAGCCGGTTTCAGGCGGTCGATCCCCCGGCGTTCGAGCAGTTCGTCGAGTTCGACTTTCAGTGCCGGAACGAGCAGGCCGAAGACGAACAACGTGGCCACGATCCCGATGGCGCTGACGACGCCGAGTTCGCGGAACACCCCGAGCGGGCTCGTGAGGTTCGAGAGGAAGCCGATTACGGTCGTCGTAGTGACGTAGACGAGTGCGACGCCGACACTCCCGAGGGCGACAGCCATCGCGCGGCTAGGCGCCGTCTCGCTCGACTCACGAACCTCCCGGTAGCGCATCACGACGTGGAGGCCGTAGTCGATGGAGAGCCCGATCAGTAGGACGAGGACGACGATGAACGGCTGGCTGAACGCGATGTCGAACCACCCCATCGCACCGAACGTCCACACGAGCACGAGCGCGATCCCCAGGAGACCGAGCAGGATGTCCAGCAGATCCCGGTAGACGACCACGAGAACGAGCAAGACGAACGCGATCGCCAGTGGGCCGACCAGGAGGACGCTGTCGATCATCGAGTCCGTGATCTCCGTCGAGACGACACCGTCACCGTAGACCAGGACGGCCATCGAGTCGTCGCCCGGCGCCAGGTCCGTCATCGTGGCCTGTGCGTCCTCGATCTCATCGGGTGCGTCACCGGGTGCGAACGATCCGACTGCGGACTCGTGGGTCACGACGAGCAGCGTCGCGTTCGTCTCCGTCGATCCCGGCTCGTAGTAGTCGGGCATGAAGGCAAGCGCGCGTGCCGACCGGTTCGATTCACTGGAAAGTACGTCCGCGACGAGAGCCTCGACTTCGGAGTCGTTTAGCGACCGGAGTTCCTCGATCTGCGTCTCGAGAGTTGGGTCGAGGCTCTCCAGCTCGTTTCTGTCCTCGGCGAGCGTTGCGTACTCGTCCGCGAGAATCTGTTTCGTGACGTTCCCCGTACTCTCACCTGTCTCGTCTTGCGCGCGTCGCTCCTCGACAGCGTCCGCGAACAGCCGGTAGTCCGCCTCCGTGAGGTTCACTGACGTGTTGGCGTCGACGGCCTCGAACGCGGGGCGAACGCTAGCGTTGGGGTTGTTCGCGAGCGAATCGATGGCCTCCGCAAGGCTCGCCTCTGTCCTCGTTAGTTCACGTTCGCGGGTCTGTAGCTCGGCGGCCCGGTCTTCCCGGATCGAGGTGGTCGCGACGAGGTTCGCGACGCTTCGCGTGGAGTCGTTCTCGACGAGGGTCTCGTTGACTGTTTCGTTGGTCTCGAGCGCCCGTTCGTATTCGAGAATAGAAACGAGGGTGTCCTTATCGAGGACGTTGTCGTCCCGGACGATGACCTGTGCTGAGGTCGTATCCGTCGACCCGCTCGAGAAGTTCGCGTCGACGTAATCGAGCGCATCGGCTTCGTCGGCGTCGGTCTGGAACTGGTCGAGGGACGTCGATCGGTCGACCATCGGCACTCCGGCGGCGACCACCGCGGACGCGACGACCATGACCGCAATAACGAGCCGAGCATTGTCCGTGATCCACTCGCTCACGTCGACCATTACTGAAAACACACCCCCAGTTTCGACGGCGTGGACGAGGTACGATCCACCGTAACCGCCCCGTTGAGCGTGACGCAGGCCAGCGATCTGGCGACAGAAATCTGGACATCGGGAAATTTCGCTCCCGGGCTGCTAGCCACGCGTTCGCGGAGTTCCGACATTACATGTCCGTACACGCCTCGGCTGGTTAGTGATCAGCGCGAGAAATTGAGGCCTACCCTAATATATTCGTATATCTCGCTATAATGAGCGAAATAGTAGGTACGCTACAGACGATGCCACACGCGAAACTTTCCATAGATATCCCCGACCATACCTGGATTGGAGATCTCTCGACTGCTCATCCGGAGGTGGTGTTTCAAGTCGTCACGAGTATTCCTGGCGAAGGGACCGGTATCGGGCTTGTCAGGCTCAAGACCGCTGACCCACTCCCACTCATTACCGACATTCAATCCCGTGACGACATCGAGGACCTCGAACTACTCTGGAAGCACGACGACGAGGCGCTCCTCCAGATAAAGACAGTGAACCCACTTCCACTTCTCCCGGTCCTGCGAGCCGGGGTCCCACTCAGAATGCCCTTCGATATTCAGAACGGTGTTGCTACGTGGGAGGTGACGACATCGACGAGGCGGCTCTCGAGTCTCGGCGATCACCTCGAGGAGGTAGGCATCGGCTTCACGATCGAATATGTTCGCGAAATCGACGCGAGCCAAGCAGACCAGTTGCTCACGGACCGACAGCAAGAGGTGCTTTTGGCTGCTGTCGAAGCAGGCTACTACCGGACACCACGGGAATCGACATTAGGCGAGGTGGCTGAGGCACTCGACATCGCGAACGCGACGTGTAGCGACGTGTTGCACCGAGCAGAGGGCCACATCATCCACTGGTTCGTCGAGGAGCATATGGACGTATGATGGCCCGACGGCGAAATCGTGGCCGACTGTCGTACCGTGGCTGACGCCGGGGCTAAACGGGTTCTACAGTGAACAGCGAGTCGTCCGCGAGGACGACTTGGACGCGGCGATGCCATGCGTCAGCGAAGGCCTCACGTTGCTGGTCACTGGCTGACCCATCGAGGATCCCCTGAAGATTCCCGATTGCCGGTCCGCCATCCGGCACCTCGCTGACGTGGTAGGTCACCTCGACGGTCTCGCCCGTATCCGTTCGGTGGAAGCGGAACGTAGGTGCCGCGCTGTCAGACTCGAAGGCGTCGAAAGTTAACAGGTTCTGGCGGTCACCGTGGCCTCCACCGAGGCCGCCGAATCCGTCCTCCTGCGCTGCGCCGGTCACGTACGAGATGAGCCGACCCATGACACCGTAGGTGGCGTCGTCGCGCGGCCCTGCCGCGAGCACTTCGATCTCGCTTCGGATCGGATCACTATCTGGATACAGCTCGTCGAGACCCACCTGTGCGATTCGATAGGCACCGGATGCGGTCGGACAGGAATGCCCTGCCGCCTTCACTACGTCCTCGTAGGTGACGACGAACGGCTCGCCGGGATCGAGGACCGCAAGCGCCTCTGCAACGGGGTCGCGGATCCGGATTGGTTCGACATCGTATTCGACGGCCCAGTGCTCCTCGGGACGGTTCGTGTCGGTCGGGTTCGTGGTTTCTGACATTGGTCGTGGATTTTCGTGTGGGGGTGTGGCTCTGTGCTGTTAGTAGCGCAGCAGGCGCATCCCGTTGAGGATGACTGCGAGGACGCTGGCCTCGTGGACGAGCATCCCGAGCGCGAGCGTGACGTAGCTCGTCAAGACGCCTGCCAGCAGCAGGCTCACGGTTAGCACTGCGAGACCGACGTTCTCGTAGATGTTCCAGCGGGTCGCTTTACTCAGCGTCACCGCGTAGGGGATGCGCTTCAGGTCGTCGGCCATCAGTGCCATATCGGCCGTCTCGATGGCTGTGTCCGTCCCGGCAGCGCCCATAGCGATGCCCACGTCGGCGGTCGCCAGCGAGGGCGCGTCGTTGATGCCGTCACCAACCATCGCCACGACGTGGCCGTCCTTGCGGTACTCTTCGATGACCGCCTGCTTGTCTTCGGGGAGCAGTTCCGCGCGGTAGTCATCGATGCCGACCTCCTCGGCCACCGCGGCCGCGACGCGCTCGTTGTCGCCGGTCAGCATCACCGTCTCGATACCGGCGTCCTGAAGCTCCCGGACGACGCCGGGCGCCGCCTCCCGTAGTTCGTCGCGCATGGCGATGGCGCCGATGACGACGCCGTCACGTACTATGTGGACGACAGTCTCGCCGCGCTCCTCACGCTCACGGACGTAGTCGTCGACTTCCTCGGGGATCTTGATGTCCCGTTCGTCGAGCAGTTTTCGATTGCCGACGACGATCTCGCGGCCGTCGTGGTGGGCGATGACGCCCTTGCCGGCAACCACGTCGAAATCGTCCGGATCGGCTACCGAGCGTGATTCCGTGGGTGCTGGTTTGGTGTCTGCCTGGCCAGTTGCCGCCCCGCCATCGGTGACGGCGGCCGGACGGTCCTGTGCCGCTTCGAGGATGGCGTCGCCGAGGTGGTGTTCGCTCTTCTTCTCGGCGATGGCCGCAAGCTCCAGCACGTCGCCGGCTTCGGCGTCGAACCCGGCAACGTCGGCGACGGTCGTTTCGCCTTTCGTGAGCGTGCCGGTTTTGTCGAAGGCGACTAGGTCGATCTTGCCGGCCTGTTCGAGGTGCTCGCCGCCCTTCATCAGAACGCCGGAGCGTGCGGCGTTGCCGATGGCGGAGACGATGCTGACCGGTGGCCCGATCACCAGCGCGCCCGGACACCCGATGACGAGCAGCGTTAGTGACAGAATCGCGTTCTGCGTGACCGCGTAGGCCCCGATGGACAGCGCAATCACACCGGGCGTGTAGTATTTGGCGAACCGGTCGATGAGGCTCTCGGTCGGTGACTGTGCCTCCTGGGCCTCTTCGACGCGCTGGATGATGCGCTGGAGCGTCGTATCCGTCCCGGAGCCGGTCGTCCGGACTTCCAGCGAGCCCTCCTGGTTGATGGTGCCGGCGTAGACTTCGTCGCCGTCATCTTTGTGGACGGGCGCGCTCTCGCCGGTGACCGGTGCCTGGTTGACGGCGCTCTCACCTTCAACGACGTCGCCGTCCACGGGAATCTTCTCGCCGGGTTTGACGATGACGATCTCGCCCTCTTCGACTTCGCGGGCAGACACCTCTTTTTGCTTGCCGTCACGGCGCACGGTGGCCGTGTCGGGCGTCATCTCCAGTAGTTCTTCGAGGGCGTTGCGCGTCTTGCGCATCGTCCGCCCTTCGAGGTATGAGCCCAGGGCGAACAGGAAGACCACTGCGGCGGCCTCCCAGTACGAGCCGATGACGATTGCGCCGACGGCGGCCAGGGTGACGAGGGTCTTGATGCCGAGCGTCCGGCTTGTGACTTCGTGGTAGGCGGTTTTGGCGATGTCGTAGCCGCCGACGATCGCTGCGAGGATCAAGATCGCGGCGCTCGCCGTGTCGAAGGCCGAAACGTAGCCGAGCGTCCAGCCGCCGGCGTACAGCAGGCCGCTCACCGCGACGATGATGGCCTTCCGGTGTTTGCGATAGTACTGTTTGACTGATTGGGTATCCATGGCTTTTCTCCTCAGGCGGGCTGGGGCGTGTAGCCCTGGTTTTCGATGGTCTGTTCGAATGTGGCGGGATCGGCAACGTTGTCGTCGTACTCAATCTCGACCCGGCCAGTCGTGTAGTGAACTTCAACATTTTCGACGCCGTCCCGATTCGCAAGGGCGCGTTCGACGGTGCTTGCACAGCTCGGACAGTCGAAGTCCATCACGCGGAGTTGCGTTGTCTCGCTCATCACAGTTCTACGTAGTGCCCATACCCACTAAAGTATTTTTTAGATGATATGTTTGAATATGAATACGGAGTGTTTGAACGGACAAACGAGTCATCTAGAGCTTTGCCAGACTTCCGAGATGAGCATCAGTTGGAGTCCGTGCGATGGTCGCCACTACTTAGCCTGTACACGCTGTCGGTTCACATATGAGCACATCTGATGCCGAGCACGAACTCGAGGATATCGCCGTTCGAGATACGCGGGTTTCCGATGCGATCGATGAACCGATGCGAGCGATGATTCTTGATATTCTTGCTGATGAGACGCTGACGGCGAGCGACGTACACGAGCGCCTCGCCGACCGCGGGATCGACCGGACAGAAAACACCGTGCGCCACCACATCAACGAGCTCCGGGATGCGGGCCTCGTTGACGTCGTCCGGTTCGAGGAGGGGCGCGGTGGGACGACGAAATACTACGGGGCGAACACGATCGTCCTCTCGTACTCACTACCAGATTCGGCCGACTCCGCCGTTGAGGAGATGATCGACGCTATCCAGCCCCAGATTACGGATGCCCTCACCACGCTCACGGACGAGTACGACGACGAAATCGAGGACATTGTCACGGATATGCAGCCCTGCGAGCATTGCCGAACCCAGAAGTACGAAACGTACGTTCTTCTGACTGTCTTGCGACGTGCATTCGTTCGTGGTCACCGAGAATGACACTCAAAAACTAACGACAGCTATCACGGGAATCACGGTATAGAGGACGGCAACACCAATCACGAGCACGCCGGGAATCTGCCCGATAGCAGACTCTCTAGCCGGGGGTGCTCAACGAACGCCGTAACGCGAATGACCCACGCTGCGAGGATCACGGCAAACAGCGGAAGGTAAATCCAACGGAGCCGGTGGGCAATCGCTTCCTCCATTGTAATTTTGAACGTCGATCGGTAGTAATAGTCACTCCGGATCAGCGACATCTTGTGAGGGATCCAGTCCCGGAACAAAGACGTACTCACGTGATTCGTGTCTGCACGGGCACTCGTAGGAGGGAACCATATGCATTGAGACAACCACCCTCAACTACCACCAGACGGAATAGTTGAGACTGAACTTCTCAATGCATATGGGATGAGCTACCCGATGGTATGCTCAGGACGATTTGCGAGTCTTCTAGCGGTTTCCGACTAGAACTTAAAGGAAAAGAATAGAGCTGTTCTAACGTTCGTAGTAGTCACTACAACAGCTTGTTTGGTAACCAGCAAATGGTTCCGGAATGTGGCACTGTATACGGATATCCGACCTTGTTGAAACCCTCAATTATTGATAATTTTCAGCAGTCCTGCTGAATACACAGGTAGAGCCTTGTTTAGACGCTCCTGAAGACATCGGTTAGTGACTCTGTCGGGTGAACAGAACCAGTCCGTGAACGCCTCTCGACCCGATTTCGTTGCATGGATTCCAGTCGTAGAGGACGGTCTGCACCGCGTCTAAACAAGGCCCACAGGTAGTCTTCGTGACAAACCGCTCGGTCGATGCGACAGATGCAGAATCCTTCTGTGAGCGATATCGTTATCGTTGGCACATCGAGAACCAGTATAAATCGATCAAAGAAAATTTTCTTGCGAAGACAGTCTCGAAGGATTACCGAGTTTGGTTATTCTACTTCGTATTTGGGTGTCTTCTCTACAACTTGTGGCGAATGACTGATCTGCTCTTGGAAGTGAATGCAAACCTCGACTTCGTAGTTGCTCTACAGCTCCGTACGGGAGTATTCGCGGATATACTGGCGTTCCTGCGCCACCCTGACTGATTTGACCCAGAGAACAGTGGTCTGCCTGAAATGAGCAACAGCATTCGATACATCATCAACAGTCATAATCCAAGCGCCTGTTCCAGGTTGCCTCCACCCGAATAGAGTATTCCAGCACTCTGAGGGTTGTAATATTCGCCGTTTAGTCTTATGAGACTGAGGATTTCTGTCTAATTTCGGCCATTCTCCGAACTTGTGAGGATTACATCTAGAAGCTGATGAATCAGTACTACCGGGGGCTCGAAGTCCTCCAGGCACTCGACGATGACTATCGACGAACTGGCCACAGAATTGGAGCTGGACATGGTTGAAATCGAAAACGGAATTCATATCTCACGGAATTTGTTCAGGTCTGCAACTCATGTTGTACGGTGGCATGTCCTCTCTCGCATCCACCTCGCCGATTCGCATCGGTTTCCAGCGGTTGTCACCCCAAATCTCATGCTCACGCGAGAAGGTAGGTAATCCGAAAGGCGTCAACATGAGCGACAGGGGCAAGGATTCACCACCAAGAATACGCAAACGCGACCGCGCCGCATCCGGAGCCCCGGCTTCCGGCTGGGCGCTCAGCGACCGTTTCGCATGGGAGGAGATTCACCAGCGACTCCTCGCATCTGCCGACGAAGTCATCGACAGCACCACCAGAGAGTTGTTTTTCAGTGGCTTCACTGCCGGGTTCGCAATCGTGGTGACATTTATCGGGTACGCAGTAGGGCGTGCAAACTTCCCGAACAACGACTTCCCCGCTACTGTCCTCTATCCAATCGGATTCATGTACATCATTCTCGGTCGGTACGAGCTTTACACCGAGAATACCCTCCCGCCTGTTAAATTAGTGCTGACCAGATTAGCCAGCCTCCCGCTCTTGTTGCATGTGTGGAGCGTCGTGTTGACAGCGAACATCTTGGGGGCAGGGGTCGGGGTGTTCATCCTCGCCAACACGCAGGTCCTCTCACCGGAAGCGATGCGGGCCGGAGCCGAATTCGTCCACCACGGCCTCGAAATAGGGTGGTGGGACGTGTTCTTCAAGGCCCTGTTCGCGGGGTGGCTGGTCGCTGGTGTAGTGTGGCTCGGAACAGCCGCACGCGACACGATCTCGCGAGTGATAATCATCTACCTCGTCTTCTACATGATTCCGACCGTCGGCCTGTTCCACGTGGTCTCCTCGGGAGCCGAGGCTCTCTTCTTCGTTTTCCTCGGGGTTCCCGGGCCGAGATTGTTCACAATCTTCTACGAGTTCTGGCTCCCGGTGTTGCTGGGAAACACGTTCGGCGGCGTGGTGCTGGTCGCGCTCGCCAATTACGCCCAGTCCGAACAGCGACGCTATCCCGAGATTCGCGTCCTCTCACTGCGCGAACTCCTGTTCAGTCTGAAAGGGGGTCGCCCGTTCGACACGCCCAGACCTGGATTTCGATTGACCGAAGAGGACGAGGAGACCGAGACGAGAAACGAGTAAGACGCGCGGCGTTCTTGGGATTCAACCCGTCGACAATACCTTGAAACGGTCGATGTCAGTTACCGTTTCTTCCGTCTTCCGCGAACTGAAACGTCGAACCTCGTCGTTCTCGAACTGCTTCAGCCACGTTGTCCCTGAAACCGTTGAAAACTGGCTCCAAGCGTTCGCTCGCTGGTTTAATGCTCCAAACTAAACACGACCATTTGATTGCAACTAGATGAATTGGTCTTGCTCTTCGAGATCTTCCTCGTGTTCTTCGACAGCGCTTTCGTGTGATTCCATGTCGCTTGCGTCGCGGTCCGAGAGTTCCTGTAATCGGTCTTCCTTCCCATAGAGTAGTACCGTATCACCGGGCTTGATCTCGGTATCTGACCCGGGTGCTCCGATGTAGGAGCTATCCCGATAGATGCCGAGTAACAGAATTCCTTCTTCAGGAAGGTCGCATTCGTCTGAGGTTGTGTTTGCGAGCCAGTCGTCCTCCTCCACGACAATTTCCGCAACCCGGTACTCTTGCTGGAGACCGAGCATTTCTGTATAATCTCGAAGTTCGAGATCCGTCGTCCGTTCGAGTGACCATTCGATGAGCGGAGTCAGCAATCGGTTCAACCACTCGCTACGCGCGGCGAGGACGAGTAGAATGACCCCGGTAAGGATGTAGACGAGGTTGAGAGCATTTCCCCCCTGAGCATCGGTGAACGAGAGGACAAGTGACGCGATGACGCTTACTAACCCCACGCTCCCGAGCCGGATGAGTGCCTTGATGATTTTCCGCCGTTCCGGTGTCGTCACTGTCTGTTCCGCCTCTTCTGTCGTATATCCCGCACCGGAGAACGCCGACGTCGATTGAAACGAGGCGACATCCGGAGAGAGCCCCGTCATCCGAAGTGCGATTGATCCGATCCGGACGATTAGCAGTGACAGTGCAAAGATGACCAGCAACGAGACAACCGATTCCGTGGCGACCATAACCTGTAGACGTTGGCCGCGATACTAGGTAAAACCCCTCCAGAAGGCGTCGTAGGTCGATTACATCGGAGCTCCTCCCATTTACGTTTGGTCGTGCTCACCGCCTATTCGTGGAATACAGAGAATAGCGCTGTCCGTCGCTGCTCCGACAACATTCCGTATGACGAACACAGTGGCTCTCAGAGCCATCAGTATGAGCGCCAATTTCTGCATGATCGGCGCTGCAACCCCGATACAATTCTTGGTCAACGGTGAGCAATTTCCGTGACTTAGATGGGAGGAATAGTGCACCGGTGAACGGCTGGACAAAACATCTTGTATTACTGGTTTGGCGAGTTCGATCAGCATACCCCAAAGCGGGGGCTTTTAAATGGTTAAAAATGGGTTGTCTCAGCAACTTCGCCCTTTTTGCGCTTGTGGGTCGTTACCATAGTTAGGTGTAGGTCAAATGAGCCACGCTACAGAGAGCCACACTCCAGAAAGTATACTCACCGTCACGGGAGAGAACTGGTGGCTGGTTGCGCTCCGAGGAGCCCTGGCGATTGTATTTGGCATACTGGCGTTCATCTGGCCGGGTCTCACACTATTCGTACTAGTGGTCCTGTTCGGGGCGTACGCCATCGTGGATGGTGTGTTCGCCTTTGTAAGTGCGTACCGGGCCTCCAAAAATCGCGATACTGCGTGGCCGTTTCTGCTTGAAGGAATTCTCGGCGTCATCGCGGGGATCGTTGCCTTTCTGTGGCCAAATATTACGGCAGTGGCACTACTATACGTCATCGCCGCTTGGGCCCTCATAACTGGGGCCGTTGAGCTGTACGCGGCGGTTAAACTCCGCCGGGAACTCGAAAGCGAGTGGTGGCTTGCACTGAGCGGCGTCGCGTCCGTGATCTTCGGGCTTCTCCTCGTCTTCTTTCCTGTCCCCGGTGCACTCGCGGTAGTCTGGCTGATTGCCGCCTACGCGATTGTCTTCGGCGTGTTATTGCTCGCACTCGCAATACGACTGCGTCGCTGGCAGAGTAGTAATCGAACAGCCAGAGAATCTACGACACCTACCTAGTAATGGGATTGTTCCCTATCATAGCCCTCATCACGGGGTGTACGACGTGGATGGTGTTTCCTCTCAGGGAAGCAACACGCAACTGTTATCGTCACAGCAACCAAGGTGGACTATGAGCGTCTTAGCCGAGTTCACACTTTCGTCGGAGGAGTTTCACTTCGGGGAAGTTCTCTCTCGAAACTCCCAAAGGCACGTCGAACTCAAACCGGTAGTCCCGATACAGAAGGGTGCCGCTCCATATTTTTGGGCTGAAGACGACGATGCAGTCCGATTCGAGGAGACACTCCGAGGGTACCAGTGTATCAAGAGTCTCAAACGGATCGATCAGATCGGGGACCACGTTCTCTATCGAATTCAGTCGAGCGAAGAGACAAACATATTCTCCGGTATTCTCGAATCAGATGGGGTTTTGCTCCAAGCGAGTGGGGATACTACGTGGAAGCTTCAAACGCTCTTCAGCGACAGAAAGGAGTTGGGAAAATTCTTTGACTTCTGTGTAGACAACGAAATTAACATTCAAGTCAGACGTGTTTATCCGCTTTCTAGTACGAACGAGGATGGCGGGGATTTTGGATTAACTTCGAAACAGCGTACGGCTCTCGCAGTAGCTGCCGACCACGGGTACTTCAAGTCACCGAGCGATGTCACGCTTGATGAGATCGGGGACGAACTCGGAATCAGCTCGCAGGCGTGCTCGAAACGCATTCGGAGCGGCGTCGAAAAACTCGTCACAAACGCCTTGGAGACCACGAGGTGACCTCGTCACCGATGATCATATCGGCGGATAACTGGGTAGTCAGAGCAACCCGCAATGCTAACTATTCACATGGGGAATAGTGCATGGGGAGCATGCCCCACGAGAAGCAATGAACACACGGAGTACCGAACGCGTCCGGCCAATCGAGGTGAATTGAATGCTTGACCGACTGACTCGCCAGTTACGGGAGGCGGATATCGATCTCGTTGACAAGGGGGATGAGTACGAAGTATCTGCAGATGTTCCCGGGTTCGACAAGGAGGAGATTACCCTTCGCGTCCGGGATAACGTTCTCTTCATTACGGCCCGGCATGAGGAGTACGAAGGTGAAGGGGAGGGGAGTTACCTTCGGAGTGAACGCGAGCAACGAGCGTTAGTCGAATCCGTCCGGTTTCCGGAGGAGATCGATGCCGATCGGGTTACTGCGAACTATCGAAACGGGGTACTCACAGTCACCCTGCCAAAATCTGAGACGCCAGAGATGGAAAGCAGGGAAATAGAAATCGAGTAACTCTCCATATCCGCGAATCGAAGGACCACAAGGGCACCCATGAAGGTGTGCCATCAAATCATCTTTCCGACAACCGGCCGGGCATGCTGTGGCTACTAGGTTCCGAGCGTTGAACGTCTCTGGCAACGCTTCGGGGCGTTCACTGTCTTCTTGATAACTGGGTAGCCACAGCAACCTCTACCGCTATCTACCCCTGTGTCAAACACTAACATGGGGTTCTGATCGCCGACCCGTACAGACCCCGAAACCACTCATGCCTATCGAGCTCCGTGTCCAGGGCTTAGCGCCGGAAGATACCGGCCGTGGAATTGCCCGTCTCGGCCAACAGAGCCGTGACGAATTAGGCGTTCAACCGGGTGATGTCGTCCAGATAACGGGTCGTCGTCGCACCGTTGCGACGGTCCGACCAGCCTACGAAACCGACCCCGAGGACGTGATCCGAATCGACGGAAACACTCGGGCAAACGCGGACGTGGATATCGACGACTACGTCGAAGTGACAGAGGTAGATCCGGAAGAAGCTACTTCGATCACGGTTGCGCTCCCGGAGCGCATCATTCTGCGTGGGGCAGAGCCGTATCTGAAGCGTCATCTCCTCAACCGACCCGTCGTTCGTGGCGACACAATCCATCTTCGATTGCTCGGCCAACCGTTCGTCTTTATCGTCACGCAGACGACTCCAACGGGTCCCGTTCTCGTGACCGAACAAACGACCTTGGAGGTTCGCGACCAGCCAATTACCGAGGAAGATCTCGAGGGGGAGCGCTCCGAACTCCCGGATGTCACCTACGAGGACGTGGGTGGACTCGAGCGGGAGCTCGGACTCATCCGGGAGATGATCGAACTGCCGATGCGGCATCCGGAACTGTTCCGTCGCCTCGGCATCGTCCCGCCCAAGGGTGTATTACTCCATGGGCCGCCCGGAACTGGCAAGACTCTGATTGCGAAGGCCGTCGCGAATGAAATCGACGCCAGCTTCTTTTCGTTGTCGGGGCCGGAGATCATGTCGCGGTACTACGGCGAATCCGAAGAGCAACTCCGCGAAATTTTCGACGAAGCGCAAGAGGACACGCCTGCGATTGTCTTCATCGACGAACTCGACTCGATTGCGCCGTCGAGGGACGAAGTCACCGGAGAGACGGAGCGACGCGTCGTGGCGCAACTGCTTTCGTTGATGGACGGCCTCGAAGCCCGCGGTGACGTCATCGTCATCGGCGCGACCAATCGTGTCGATGCAATCGATCCGGCACTCAGACGTGGCGGCCGGTTCGACCGCGAGATCGAGATCGGCGCTCCCGACCGGGATGGTCGCCTCGAAATCCTTCAGATTCACACGCGGGATATGCCGATTGCGGACGATGTTGACCTGGAAGGGTATGCTGACCGGACGTACGGATTTGTGGGGGCCGACATCGAATCGTTCGCAAAGGAAGCCGCGATGCACGCGTTGCGGCGTGTCCAGGAGGAGATCGACATCGAAACCGACCACATCGAACCGGACGTTCTCGAGGAGATCGAGGTCGCGAGGGACGACTTCGAGGCGGCCTTACAGAACGTCGAACCGAGCGCGATGCGGGAGGTGTTCGTGGAGGTCCCGGACGTCACCTACGAGGACGTCGGCGGGCTCGAGTCGGTCCAACACGAGCTCGTCCGGTCGGTCGAGTGGCCGCTCTCGTATCCGCAGATGTTCGAGAAAATTCGCACCGAGGCACCGAGAGGAATTCTCCTGTACGGACCGCCCGGGACGGGGAAGACGCTCCTCGCACGGGCAGTTGCGAACGCGAGTAACGTGAATTTCATCTCGGTCAAAGGACCTGAGCTCCTCAACAAGTACGTCGGCGAGTCGGAACGAGGCGTTCGAGAAGTGTTCCAACGGGCCCGACAGAACGCCCCGACGATCATCTTTTTCGACGAGGTTGATGCAATCGCCCCCGAGCGCGGGGAGTCGTTCGACTCGCAGGTGACCGAACGGGTCGTCTCACAGCTGCTGACCGAACTCGACGGGATCGAGGAGCTACGGGGTGTCTTCGTCCTAGGTGCGACCAACCGGCCTGACATTATCGACAGGGCCCTCCTTCGGCCCGGTCGATTGGAGAAGAATGTCTACGTCCCAATTCCAGACGTCGAGGCCAGACGCGAAATTTTCGGCGTGCACACTCGAGAGATGCCGCTCGCTGACGATGTCGATCTGGACACCCTCGCGGAGAACACAGAGGGGTACACGGGCGGCGATATCGAGGGCATCGTTCGAGAAGCGAGCATGCTCGCGCTGGATGAGGCAGTGGCGGCGATCGAACGCGACGGGGTCGAATCGCCCGAAGAACTCGACGAGGCTGCTGACGGGATCATAATCGAAGCGGAGCACTTCGAGCAAGCTGTTCGGAAAGTCAAACCCTCGGTCACGGAAGAAATGCACCAGTTCTACGAGGAACTCGTCGACGATCTGGGTGGCGAATCGTCTGACGAACAGCCTGTTCCAGCGGGCTCTCAGTAGCCATGCGCAGCAAATACAAAATTACGACGGTGATGGGCATCCCGATCGAGATTCACGTCTCACTGCTCGTGATTCTCCCGTTCCTCGCGTGGCGACTCGCCAGCCCCCAGTACATCGAAACGTGGACGGGGATCATTAACGCCATCTCGCCACTGTCGATTACAGCGAACACGTTGCTGTCGGGTTCGACACCCTGGCTGATCGGAATTGCTGGGGCGGTGAGCCTGTTCGTGGGCGTCGCAATTCACGAGCTCGGCCATTCGTGGGTCGCGCTCCGATATGATCTCACGATCCGCTCGATCACGCTGTGGCTGTTCGGTGGGGTCGCTCATATCGAGGATCTCCCCACGGAATGGCGCAAGGAGTTCTGGGTCGCTATCGCCGGCCCAATCACGAGCCTGCTGCTCGGCGCTCTCGGATACGTGCTACTTCAGGTTACGCCACCGTCGGCCCCCGTGGCCGGCTTTGTCGTCGGCTGGTTCGGACTGATGAACGTGGGGCTGGCCCTGTTCAATCTGCTGCCGGCGTTCCCGATGGACGGCGGGCGCATCCTGCGGGCCCTGCTTGCTCGCTCGCGGCCGTTCGTGGAGGCAACCCAGCGTGCCGTGCAAGTCGCGACGGTCGTCGCGATCCTTCTCGCCCTCGTCGGTATCTTTACGCTAAATATTCTGCTGCTGCTGATTGCCGGATTCGTCTTCCTCGCTGGTCGCTCCGAGGCGACGATCGTCATGACGCAGGAACTGCTGAGTGGCGTCCGAGTCCGCGATCTGATTCGCCCAGAACTGCCAACTGTGCGTACTGGGACACCTATCCAGGCACTGATTGATCGGATGCTACGCGACCGCCGAACCGAATACGTGGTCGTCGATCAGTCCGGGACGGTTCAAGGCGTCGTCACGCTCGCGAACGTCCAGACGCTCCCGGAGATGATCGACCCGGAGACGAAGGTTGATGACGTGATGACCGAGGATCCACCGACGATCTCCAGCGACGATGATGCGTTCAAGCTGTTTCGGAAGCTCGGTGAAACCGACGCACATTGCGTGCTGGTCGAGCACAGAGGGCAGGTTCTCGGACTCGTCTCTGGAGACGACTTCCTGCAGATTCTCGCGTTGATGCAGGGCTCAGCTAGGTTGGATAACGCCCTTCCGCGGGCTCCCACCAGAGAACCGTCATATGAGTTTCGACGAAGTCGGGCTGATTGAGGTGATATCGTTCGCCGTTGGGAGGTGGTGGGCGACGAGCCCGTCCGAGCACTCCTCGTTTTGGGGGTGCTCACTGTCACGTTCGTTGGAGCTCTTGACGCTATCGTCTCGTTCGCCTTTATCTCGATTTCCGGACTCGTGAGCGTGCTTGCGTTTCAGGAACGTGGTACCGAAGTCCGGTCGGTGACGCTCCCGATAGTTGGTGCTATTGGCGCTGCCGCGACCGTCATCGCTTTCGTTTGGCATCTCTATTGAGCGGATCCTCGTGTTTTGAGTACCTGGTACTTATGGCAGCGGCTATCATCGGTGTTTAACTCTGCTATTTCGAGCGAGAATCGCTTGTTGACGGGCTGCACGAACTCGAAGACAGTCTCGAACAAACGACCGACGATCAGTGAGACGGGTTCTTGAGCGTTCGGTGGCCACCACCTCATAGTGGCTGCAACTTGTGAATCTCAACACACTGTCTTTCGACGGCTCGCACAACAGTCGTACACTGAGTGGCCAGTATATGACTCGACGCCATTGTACGATCGAAGCTCACTTACTGGGTTAGAATCAGACATTCGCACCGTCTCGGAAATATGGTTCAATCATCACGAGCACAACTCGGTCGATCAGCTCGTCTGTTCACTCCCGCTAGCCTACTTCCTCTTTGAGGCGCACGACCATTACGAAGGCTCGACACGCTACCACATGGACACTCTCTTTCGCGTGTTCGTGCTGAAGGAACTCCACGGGTGGGACCACGAAACAGTGCTGGTCGAGTATCTCGAGTGTCGTCCAGCACTCTGCAAGCAGTTAGGTTTGGAGACAGTACCGGACCAGTCGACGCTGTGGCGCAGCTGGCACAAACGGTTCAGTGCCGAGCTTCGCAGTACAGTCGAGACAGCTGCGCGGACCATCCTCATCAAAGCCCAGAACGCGGGTATCGCCGTCCCACGCGATCCTGAGCGGAAGCTCTGTTATCGGAACAGCGACGACGAGGATTCGACACCCGACGAGCAAAGTGTCTTGGATCGGGCGGAGATGATCTCCGACCACGTCAGTCGGGTCGTCTTCCCGGCGTTCTCGCTGGACCGTGGCGACGGGTGTGAGATCCACGAGAACGCCTACTGGGGGTTGCAGACCTATCTCGGGCTCCGTGAGAATTTAGCCGCCAACGAGGGTGCTCGCAGCTTCGTCTACGAGTCAACGCGGGAGCGGACACCACTCGGGCACGCTCATCGTGACCACATTCACGACCTCTCGATACCGGAGGTTCGAGCGATGTATCGACAGTCAATTCGACAACTCATCGACGAGGTCGCAGAGACGGAGGAGTTCTTCCGGGCAGGCATCGTCGCCATCGATATCACTGAGGCTACTCCCTTCACCGGCAACCGCACAGGGTATGAAGACGAGATTATCGGCACGAAGGAGAATACTGACGAGTACGCGTACCAGTGGGCGACCGTCCAGTTAGTCGGGAACGCTGTCCCGCTCGTCCTCGATGCTCGCCCCGTGCGGAAAGGCGAGTCGCGAAAAGAGATTGTCGAGGACTTGCTGGATTCGGCTGAAGAGCTCGTCCACGTCGATAACGTGCTGATGGATCGAGAGTTCGATAGTCAGCACGTCCTGGAGATGATCAGCCAGCGCGGGCTCTCGTACGTCGTTCCCAAGCGGATGCAGACCAGCGAGAGAGCCCAGGCCAAGCGGTTGCTCCAGCGCGACCAAGACCGGTATGAAACCGACCGGAAGCTCCACCTCGGGAAGAACGAGTGGCACGAGACGACGCTAATCTACCGGCGGAAAGAGGACTCCGAGCACGACGATCATCGGCAGTACTCGGTGTTCATGACGAATGGGCCCAGTGGCCACCTCACGGAGTACGGCTACAGGTGGGAGATCGAGAGCGGTTACAGATCGAGTACGTGTTTACCCCGAGGACGGAACAGCGGGTACAGCCTGGGCTCGTGAAATCATCTCGTTGTTTCGAGCGATTCGCTTGAACTCTTCGTAGGG
>NZ_JAGIKY010000023.1:0-27035 GCF_017874695.1 Halarchaeum nitratireducens | reverse complement strand
ATCGAACCGACCCCCGCCGCGGTACGGCGAATCACGGGGTGAACGATCGATGGAGATCCGGCGATCGGGCGCTCGACCACGGGGAGACGTTTTTGCGCGAGCGGACCGTTTCGACCGTGTATGCGTATCGGGTTGCTCTCGGACATCCACGCGAACCGGGTGGCACTGGAGGCGGTATTGGACGACATGCCCGACGTGGACGCGCTCCTCTGTGCGGGCGACGTCGTCGGCTATAATCCGTGGCCGGCCGCGTGCGTCGAGGTGCTTCGCGAACGCGACGTCCCGACGGTGATGGGGAACCACGACCGGATGGTGGCGTCCGAGCGCAACTTCGGAGCGAACGGGATGGCGCAGGCGGGTGTCGCGCACGCACGGTCCCGGCTCGATGCCGACGCGCGCCGGTGGATCGGGTCGCTCCCCCGGGAGCGCGTCGCGTGCGACGGGCGGGTGAAGGTCGTTCACGATCACCCGGAGCGAATCGACCACTACACGTACCCGCGAGAGTTCTCGCCGGCGCTCTTGGGCGACGAGGAAGTACTCGTCCTCGGCCACACCCACGTTCAGGGGTATCGGGCGTTCGAGGCGGGCCTCGTGGTGAACCCGGGGAGCGTCGGCCAGCCGCGCGACGGTGACCCGCGCGCCGCGTACGCGGTGCTCGACATGGACGAGAAGACGATCGAGGAGCGACGAGTCGAGTACGACGTCGAGCGGGTCGTCGACGCCGTCGCGGAGGCGGGACTCCCGGACGGGACCGGGAGTCGACTCCGGGAGGGGCGATGAACGAAGTGACGCGTGGCGCGAGAAGAGGGGGGTCGCCGTGAACCGACCGTTCGTCTACGGGTCGCTCTCGGTCATCGCCCTGCTCGTGAGTGCGGTGCTCGGCTTCGTCCTTCTCGGGCCCGTCGGCGCGGTCGTGGGCGGCGTCGGCGGTCTCGTGGTCCTGTTCGTCACGTACGGTGAGGCCGCGGGCGACCCGGAGCGGACGCCGGAGGTGCGGCCGACGGAGCGAGGGGAAGAGGACTAACAGACCGGCTTCGGGTTGACGCCCATCGACTCCAACTGTTCGGTGTACTCGTCGTAGGCGGCCTGGATCGCGCCGTCGGCGGCGGCCTTCGCGGCGTCCCAGTCGGTCTCGTCGGCACAGATCGTATCGAGCAGAGCGCGCGCGGCGTCGAGTTGCCCCTCGAGGTCGCCCTTGAGGTCCCGGAAGGTCGATGCGGTCATCGGGTCGGCTTGCCCGGTGAAGAATCCCGTGTACTGTTCTTTCGACTTCTCGGTGGCGAGGACGCGTCCGATCATGCCGCCGGCGCGTTCGACGGTCGTGTCGAGGTCGCGGAGGTACGCCTGCATCGCGGAGACGTCGTCGCCCGGTTCGTGATCGTCGAGTTCGCCGAGGACGATCTCGTAGTGCTCGCGCTCCTGGTCGGCGGCGTCCGCGAACGTCTCGCCAGCGGGCGTGTCGGTGCCTTCGTCGGCGGCCCAATCGGCGAACGTCTCGGCGGCGGCGTGTTCGGCGTCCGCGGCGGCGTGCAGCACCTCGTCGGGTTCGAGGTCACCGCCGGTGGCGGCGTAGAGCGATTTGGAGGATCCCAAGCGTGAGAGCGCGGTGTCGTTGTCGTCGCGGACGGACTCGACGAACTCGTCTGGCGTCATGAACGCGACTTGTACGCGGGAGGCCTAATACCCACCGTCACCGGTGGCGAAGTGAGTCGAGAGAGCCCCGTGGCTACGCGACGCGAAAAACGGGAGAAGTTGGAACCTCGTTACTCGCGCCTCGCTTTCGTCGTGCGGGGCCTCCGGTCCCGCATGGCTCAGCGCTCGTCTCTTCGCGAAACCTTCAGTTTCGCGTTACTCGCCGCTGCCGGTCTCGATGGGGGCGTCGACGAGGTTACCCCACTCGGTCCACGAGCCGTCGTAGTTGGTGACGTCGTCGTAGCCGAGGAGCTCGGAGAGCGCGAACCACGCGATGGAGGAGCGCTCACCGATGCGGCAGTAGGCGACGACCTCCTGGTCGTTCGTGACGCCCTCGTCCTCGTAGAGCTCCGCGAGCTCCTCCTTGGACTTGAAGCGGCCGTCCTCCTGGACCGTCGCGGCCCAGGAGACGTTCTTCGCGCCGGGGACGTGGCCGCCGCGCTGGGCGGTCTCCTGCAGTCCGGGCGGCGCGAGGATCTCGCCGCTGTACTCCTCGGGCGAGCGGACGTCGACGAGCGGAATGCCGCGATCGATGGCGTTCTCGACGTCGTCGCGGTAGGCGCGGATGGACTCGAAGGGGCCGCGCGGCGTGTAGTTCACGGAGTCGAAGTCGGCGACCTCGTCCGTGGTCGGGTACCCCTCGTCGAGCCAGTAGTCGCGGCCGCCGTCGAGGAGGTAGACCTCCTCGTGGCCGAAGTACTTGAACTGCCAGTAGGTGTAGGCGGCGAACCAGTTGGAGTTGTCGCCGTAGAGGACGACCGTGGAGTCGTCGCTGATGCCGTGCTCGCCGAGCAGGGTCGCGAAGTCCTCCTTGGAGAGGATGTCGCGTTGCGTCTGGTCCTGGAGTTGCGTCTCCCAGTTGAACCCGATGGCGCCGGGCGCGTGCGAGTCTTCGTACGCTTCGGTGTCGACGTCGACCTCGACGAGTCGATACTCGGGGTCGTCGGATTCGAACTCGTCGAGGTTGGACTCGACCCAGTCCGCGCTGACGAGAACGTCGTTGGCGTAGTCGTCGTCTACCATGTCTATCGCTTGTGACCCCGCACATATAGTTCTGCGTGCCCTCGCAGGTTCCCCCGCACCTTCCAACTCGGAGCACTTGTTGCCGGTATTCGGTGCGGGGGAGTTCGAGTGTCGCGGCCGGCCGCCCCCGAAAGAAGAATTCGTTGCCGGCTTCTGTGAGGGACGCGGGCGGACAGCCGCCACGTGGGACGGGACCCGAAGCGGTATCCACCCGGGCGGCGTAGGCCGACGCGATGGACGAGGACGTCATCGTCTCGGCCGAGTGGGTAGACGTGCACAGAGGGGATCCCGGGGTCGTCGTCGTCGACGTCCGCGACGCCTGGGAGTACGACGGCATCGGCCACGTGCCGGGCGCCGTCAACGTCCCCTTCGACACCTTCCGCGGCGGCGGCGAGGAAGGGATGCTTCCGCCCGAGGACGAGTGGGCCGCGCTACTCGGGGAGCACGGAATCGGCGCCGACACGACGATCGTCGCGTACGACGACACGCACGGGGTGTTCGCGGCGCGTTTTCTCGTCACCGCACTGCTCTACGGTCACGACGACCTCCATCTGCTCGACGGCGACTACTCGGCGTGGATGCAGGGTCACGAGACGAGCACGGCGACGCCGGACGTGGAAGCGGTGGAGTACGCCGTCACGCGCCCCGCGGAGTCGCCGCTCGTCACGATCGACGAGGTCGCGGCGGCGACCGAGGCGGAGGACACGATCGTCGTCGACACGCGCGAGCCGGAGGAGTACGCGGAGGGGCACATCCCGGGAGCGGTGAACCTCGACTGGAAGGAGGTCGTCGACGAGGAGACGCGCGGGCTGAAGGCGCGCGCGGACGTCGAGGGGATCTTCGCGGGGAAGGGGATCACGCCCGAGACGCACGTGGTGCTCTACTGCAACACGGCGCGCCGGATCAGTCACACCTTCGTCGTGCTCCGGTGGCTCGGCTACCCGGACGTCTCCTTCTACGAGGGGAGCCTCACGGAGTGGAAGGACGCCGGCCGGCCGCTCGAAGCGGGGGCGGACTCGGACGGCTAGCCCCTGTGCTTTCCCTCCTCGTCGGCGAGGAGCGAAACGGTCTCGACGAGGAGCGCGACGGCGAGCGGTCCGACGATGACGCCGAGCGCGCCGACCGTGAGGAGCCCGCCGGTGAACCCGACGAAATAGAGACTCCCGGGGATTCGCGCCGTGTGCCGGGAGAGACGGGGGCGAACGAGCGGGTCGGGGAGCCACGCGACGAGCGTGCCGGCGACGACGAGGACGGCGATGGCGCCCGTCACGTCGCCGACGCTCAACCGATAGAGGGCGAGGCCGAGAACGACGAGGCTGGGGCCGACGACGGGGAGGAACTGGAGGACGCCGCAGACGAGCGCGAGCGTCACGGGGTACGTGAACCCCAGTAGCCAGAAGACGGGCACGGCGATCGCGGCCGTGACGGCGGCCGTGGCGGCCTGAAGAACGTAGATCGCGTACAGCGTCTCGCGCGCGCGATCGGAGAGCGCCGCGACGACGTCGTGGTACCGCAGCGGGACGGCGGCGAGTACGGCCGACTCGGCGTCCTCGTGGGCGACGAGGAGGCCGAAGACGAGGACGCCGAAGAGGGTGAACTTGATCCCGAGGACGGGGAGCGAGCCGAGGACGGAGAGGGTGATGTCGCGGAGGACGCCCTCGACCGTCGCCGTCAGAGTCGAGACGTCGATCGTGTACACGACGCCGGCGATCGAGAGGCCGAAGGAGTCCGGGAGCGCGCGGATGAAGGCGAGGACGCCGCTGGAGCGAACGTAGAGGAGGTAGACGAACGCGGTGGCGGGGACGAGCGAGACGACGGCGGCGCCGACGGCGGTCGTGGCGGCCGCCCACCACGGGTCGAGGCCGCGGTCCTCGATCCGGTAATAGACCGGGGCGAGGAGGTAGGCGACGGTCGTGGCGAAGACGACGGTCCCGAGCACGCCCGCGAGGACGACTAGCGCGAGCGAGGCGATGAGCGCGAGCAGGGCGATGAGGACGGTTCGGCGGGCGTACGGCACGAGCGGAGGTTCACCGGGCGGGGGTAAAAACGCACCGCGGGGCCCCCGGCGCGGACCGACAGCTACGAGTACCACCGGGTGAGACCACGACGTAGTGAGACGACGCCACTACCTGCGGGCGGCCGGCGCGACGGCGGCCGTCGCCCTCGCGGGGTGTGCGGGCGACGGTGGGGAGACGACCACGACGGCCGGGACGGCGTCCGGAACGCGGACGCTCACCGTCGCGACGTACCCCTCCTTCGTCGACGGCGACGGCTCCCCGGGCGCGTGGCTTAAACGCGAGTTCGAGGCCGCACACGACGGCGTCGCCGTCGAGTGGACGACGCCCTCGTCGGGGTCGTCGAACGTCGCGGAGTACGTCCAGCGCAAGCGGCGGGGCGCGGCCATCGATGCGGACGTCTACGTCGGATTGAACACGGACGAACTGGTGTTGATCGACCGGGAGCTCGACGCGTCGCTGTTCGCGGCGATCGGCGACGACCTCTCACACGCGGGCGACGTGAGAGAGGGGTTGATCGTAGACCCGGAGGGACGCGCGCTTCCCTACGACACGGGCTACATCACGCCGGTCGTGGACGCGACAACGCTCGACGCCGTCCCAGAGACGTTCGACGACCTCCTCGACTCGCGGTATCGGGGCGACCTCCTGACGGAGAACGCCCAGAGTTCGGACACGGGGAAGGCCTTCCTCCTCCACACGATCCACGAGAAGGGCGGCGACGGCTATCTCGACTACTGGCGGGGTCTGCTCGACAACGACGTCCGCGTCCTCGACACGTGGCAGGCGGCGTACAACGCCTACACGGCCGGCGAGGCCCCGATGGTCGTCTCGTACTCGAACGACCAGGTGTACGCCGCGAACGAGGGGCGCGACCTCGACGCCTACGAGGTCGTCTTCCTGAACGACGAGGGGTACGCGAACCCCGAGAGCACGGCCGTCTTCGCGGACAGCGACGTCCCGGACCTCGCTCGGTCGTTCGTCGACTTCGTGCTCTCGCCGGCCACACAGGACGTCGTCCCGCAGCGCAACTACCAGTTCCCCGCGACCACGACCGGATCGCTCTCCGGCACCTACGCCGAGTACGCGAAGACGCCGCCGACGCCGGTCACGCTCACGTACGACGACCTCGCGGGACACGTCTCCGAGTGGGTCGAACAGTGGTCCCGACTGATCGCACAGCACTGAGCCGACGCCTCGACGGCGCCCGGACGCACGCGGCCGGCGTCGCGGACGCGATCGGTGCCCGCGGCGCGTTCCTCGCCACGTGTTGCGTGCTCCTCGTCGTCTTCTACTACCCCGTCGGGACGGTGCTCGTCGCGGCGTTCACCCGCGGGGGCGACCCCTCGCTCGCGCCGCTGTGGGCGACGCTCACCGATCCGTTCTACTTCGGCGCGCTCGCCGGCGCGCTCGCCGATCCCGCGAGCGTCCCCGGAGCGATCGCGGAGTGGGCCGAGGCGGGGTTCCCCGCCGTCCGCACCGGCCTCTTCGGGTTCACCGCGTTCCTCGCGCTCCTCGGCACCGCCGGGGCCGTCGCCGTCGGTCTCCCGGGCGCGTACGTCCTCGCGCGCTACGAGTTCCCCGGCCGGGAGACGGTCCGCTCGCTCACCGTCGTCCCGTTCGTCCTCCCGGCGATCATGGTCGCGGTGGGGTTCACGACGATGTTCGGGACGAACGGCGCGCTCAACGACGTCCTCGGTCTCGTCGGTCTCAGCGTGGACGTCGCCTTCGGGCTGCCGATCGTCGTCGCCGCGCTCACCTTCTACAACGCGCCGCTCGTCACGCGATTCGTGGTCGCCGCCACCGAGACCGTGGACGTCCGCGCCGTCGAGACCGCGCGGACCCTCGGCGCGCCGCGCTGGCGGGCGGTCGTCGACGTCGTCGTCCCGCAGGTGCTCCCCTCCTTCCTCGCGGGCGTCCTCATCGTCTTCGTCTTCGACTTCATGGCGTTCCCCATCGTCCTCGCGCTGGGGGGACTGCGACTCGCCACCGTCGAGGTGTGGATCTACTCGCTGGCCTCCGACCTCCGCATCCCGGAGGCGGCGTCGCTCGCCGTCCTCGAAGCCGCGATCACGCTCGCGCTCACCTACGTCTACCTGCGCGTCGAGCGACGCGGCGGGCGCGACACCGCGACCGCGTCGGTCCCGCGCGTCCCGTTGCTCGGCCCGCCGAGCGCCGGCCGCCTCCTCGCGCTCGCGTACGCGTGCATCGCGCTCGTCCTCTACGTCGGCCCGCTCGCCAGCATGGTCGCGGAAAGCCTCACCCGCGGGGGATCGCTGTCCGCGGCCAACTACGCGTTCCTCCTCGCCCAGCAGTTGGGCAGCGGCGGCGCGCGCCCGACGGTCGCCGTCTCCAACAGTCTGCTGTTCGCCGTGGGTGCGGTCGCACTCGCCGTCCCGATGGGCGTCAGCGTCGCCGTCGTCACCGGCGGCGAGGGTCGACTCCGGCGGCTCAGCGGCGCGCTCCTGATGGCACCGCTCGCCGTCAGCGGCGTCGTCACGGGGATCGGACTCCTCCGCGGTCTCGTCTTCGGCGTCGATCTGTTCGGGTACCATCTTGCGGTCACGGGCCCCGTGGCCATCGTCGCCGCACACGCCGTCGGAGGGTATCCGTTCGTCGTGCGGAACGTCGCGCCCTTACTCGCGCGCGTCGAGGACGATCTCGTCGCCGCCGCGCGCACCCTCGGTGCCGGTCCCGCACAGGCGTTCCGCGACGTCACCCTGCCGCTCGTCGCGCCGGGCGTCGTCGCCGGTGCGGCGTTCGCCTTCGCCATCAGCGTCGGCGAGTTCAACGCGACTATCGTCCTCGCGCGCGACGGGGCGTCGTACACGATGCCGATCGCCCTCGAACGCTACCTCTCGAACCCCTCGGTCGGCCCGTATCTCGGCCCCGCGGCCGCGATGGGGACGGTCCTCCTCGTCGTCACGGCGGCGAGTTTCGTCGTCGTCGAACGCCTCGGCGGGCGGTGGGAGCGATGAGCCTCGAACTCGCCGGCGTCGAGCGGGCGTACGGGGACGCGACGGCGCTGCGCGGGGTCGACCTCACCGTCCGGGACGGCGAGTTCTTCACGCTCGTCGGCCCCTCGGGCTGCGGGAAGACGACGACGCTGCGCTGCATCGCGGGCCTCGAAACGCCCGACGCCGGTGCAGTGCGATTCGACGGCACCGACGTCTCCGGCGTCCCACCGGAGGAGCGCGACGTCGGCGTCGTCTTCCAACACTACGCGCTCTTCCCGATGATGACGGTGCGCGAGAACGTCGCCTACGGGTTGCGCTTCGACCCGCCCGCGGAGAAATCGGTCGAGGACCGGGTCACGGAGCTGCTCGCGCTCGTCGACCTGGAGGGGATGGGCGGACGCGACCCGGACGCGCTCTCCGGCGGGCAGCGCCAGCGCGTCGCGCTCGCCCGCGCGCTCGCCCCCGCACCGGACGTCCTCCTCCTCGACGAACCGCTCTCCGCGCTCGACGCTCGGCTGCGCGACGAGCTCCGCCTCGAGCTCACGCGCGTCCAGCGCGAGCTCGGCGTGACGACGGTCTACGTGACGCACGATCAATCGGAGGCGCTCGCGGTGAGCGACCGACTCGCGGTGCTGAACGACGGGCGAGTCGAACAGGTCGGCGAGCCCGAGGCCGTGTACGAGACCCCGGAGACGCGATTCGTCGCGGCGTTCCTCGGCGAGAACAACTGTCTCGACGGGCGAGCGGTTGGAGGGGAAACGAAGGGGTCGACCGTGCGAGTCGGGGACGCGTCGTTCGCCGTCACGGGCGACCACCGGGGGGCGGTGACGTGCTGTGTCCGGCCGGAATCGATGGACGTGAACGCGACGCACAATCGCTTCGAAGCGCGCGTCGCGGACGTCGAGTTCCTCGGCGACGGCTACAGGGTACACTTCGACTGGAACGGTCGGTCGATCGTCGCGCGCCTCGACGACGCCCCGACGGGGCGCGTGACGCTCGGATTCGACCCGGACGAGGCGGTCGTGCTGGAGCGCTGACCCTCAGGGCGCGACGCCGACGGTGAGCAACGTCCCGAGAGTGCGATAGCGCTCCACCATGTCGGCGCGGGTGTCGAAGCCCTCGTACGGGAACGCGTCCGCGTCGGGGATTTCGACCTCGCGGTCGGGGATGGTGTCCTGTTCGGCGACGTGGAGGCCGGCGTCGCGGAACGCGTCGCGGTACTCGTCCGTGTCCCAGCGCGTCATCTCGACGCCGATCCCGTCCTGCCAGCCGTGGGAGTGGACGTTCTCCTCGTAGTAGTTCACCGCACAGTAGAAGGTGCCGCCGGGGCGGAGGACGCGGCGGACCTCTTCGAGGGTGTGTTCGGGGTCGGGCGCGTAGTAGAAAGCCTCCATCGAGAAGACGTGGTCGAACGAGTCGGCCCCGAAGGGAAGGGCGTCGAAGTCGCCGACGACGTACTCGATCGCGTCGTCGTCGGTGTACGACCGAGCGTTGCGCGCCATCTCGGGCGATCCGTCGAGGCCGACGCCGCGATCGATCCCGCGTTCGCGCAGCGCACGCAGCGCGTACCCCGATCCCGTCCCGAGGTCGAGGACGGCGTCGCTCTCCTCGACCGGCATTCGCGCGAGCACGTGTTTCGCGGTGTGCCAGTGGCGATCCTCCATGCCCTTATCGCGGCCCGACGCCGCCCAGTCGTCGAACTCCTCGCGGACGCTCATACGGAACGCGACGGCGCTAGTCGGGTAAAGCGATTCGGTACGCCCCAGTCGCCTCGCCGGTGGCTCCCCGGTGGCTCCGTCCGCTTCTTCCGACGGGCGATCCGTCCGCCGGGGACGCACGCGCACACGTGTCGGTGCATCTACCTGGCCGACGGGACGACGGGGAGACGAGGCGACGGACCGACGGGACGGCGGGACCGATGTAGGGGTTTATTTCCGGGGACGTGGTCACGCGATGTATGGTCAGACGCACCAAGCGCTACGCGCTCGCGGACACCGCCCAGCAGATCGTGGGGGGATTCCTGCTCGCCGGACCGTTCGTCGTCACGGAGGAGGTGTGGGGGCTCGCGAGCAACATGCGATGGTATCACGTCGGACTGACGCTCGCGCTCGTCGCCGCCATCGGCTACGGTGCGCTCTACCGGGCGGACGACGACCGCGACCCGGAGCGCGAGGCCGAAGTCGCCGGAGTCCCGATCCGGTTCGTCTCGCTGATGGGCGTTTCCTTCGGCGCCGTGCTCATCCTCGCGGTGGCGTTTCGCGCCCCGCAGACGTTCGCGGCGAACCTCGGCCTCGACCTCGACGGGATCGGGCTCGTCTGTTTCACCCTGAAGGCGACGAGCGTCGGCGCGGTGTTCAGCGTGGTCGGAGCCGCGACCGCGGACAGCGTCTTCTGAGGCGATCGGGGCCGAGGACGCCGCGCTCCCGCGGGCGACGCGCGGCAGAACGGGCAGGAACACTCACCTCTAAGTCGGTGCCACACGCGTACGGGATATGGACTACCGGCTGGCGATCGACGGGGCTCCGGAGACGGTTCCGGGCGGCACCGCCATCCTTCTCCTCCACCCGAGCACGGGGGAGACGGACCGCATCGACACGGACTTCCTCAAGACGGACACCGACGCCTTTCTCGTCATCTCCACGCGAACGACCGCCCGCGAGGTCATGCAGAAGCTCGATCACTACGACGTGGACGAGACCCGCGCGCAGATCCTCGACACCCTCTCGGTCGATCGGGGGTACTCACGCCGGAGCGCCGAAAACATCCGCTACGTCACCTCGCCCGACGACGTCGACGGGATCCTCACCGTCACCGAGGAGTTCCTCGCGGAGGCCGAGGGGAAACGCCGGGTCAGTTTCGACTCGATCACCGAACTCGCGTACTACGCGGACGACGAACGAGCAATCGAAGCCCTCGAACGACTCACGCGCCTCCTAGAAGCCTACGACGCCGTCGGACTCTTCCATGTCTCGACGGAGGTCCACGACGCCGAGACGATCGAACGCTTCCGCGACCTCTGCGACGGCGTCCTCGACCTCCACGAGGACGGGAGCCTCGACGCCGACTTCTAAGCCGCGACTTCCCCGTTCAGGAGAAGACGCGTTCGGCCCACGACACCGCGTAGCGGGCGCCGTGCTCGCGATACGCGGGATCGTCGAGGGCGTCGAAGGGAGCGGGCAAGTCAAGGCCGTGCTTGACGCCCGCGGCGGCGAGTTCCGCCGCGTCGGTGAACGAGGTGTCACCGCTCGCGACGGCGTGTCCGAGCCCGTCGAGGCGCGGTTGGATGCGTTCGCCTGCGTCCGTCCACGCGTCGTGGAGCGAGGCGCGGTCGTCCGTCTCAGCCCACCCGGCGAAGACCTCGCGGGTGGAGAGGCCGGCGTACGCGGCGGAGACGGCGAGCGCGAGCTGGTACGTGTCGGTCGGGTCGGTGGGCGTCGCGGCCGCGAAGTCGACGTACGCGTCGCCGAAGAACCCGAGGAAGTGCTCGGGGAGGTCGAGGCCGACCTGCACGAGCGCCTCGGCGACGAGGAACGCGACGAAATCGTCCGGTGACCCCTCGATCCGGGGTTTGACCAAGACGATCGGCGGGTCGGTCTGCGTCGTCCAAGCGATGCTCCCGTCGCCGGGTGCGCCGACGACGACGTCGTCACTGACGAGGGAGTCGAGGACTGCGGGGTGGTCGTCGGGGAGCCACGCGGCGTCGTAGCCGCGCGGATCGACGGCGTCGACGACCATCATCAACTCGGTGAGCGCGGACGTCGGGAGCACCTCGAAGTCGCGCTCGGTGTCGTAGACGAGCGCGTCGGGCGCGTGGATGTCGCGGACCGCGGCGACGTCGCCGCGAAGCGGACGTTCCTCGAACACGCGTCAGACCAGTGCGTTGGCGATGAGGGCGAGCGACGCGATAGCGGACAGACCGACGACGGTGAGGACGATCTTGGTGGCCGTACTCATGCGGGACTGTCCGCCCCGGACGCACTTAAAATCGGGCAGTTCGTCCCGGCGCTAGTCGGCGCGCTCCGGGGGGGTGCGGTCGCCGGCGGCCGCGGTACCGTCCTGCGAGGAGAAGTAGGAGGCGAGCGCTGGGCCGCTGACGTTGTGCCAGACGCTGAAGAGCGCGGGCGCGAGCGCGACGAGCCCGCCGCCGAAGTGCGCGCTCGCGAGCGCGACGGCGAGCCCGGAGTTCTGTAACCCGACCTCGAACGTCGTGGCGCGCACGCGGTCCTCGCTCATCCCGGTGGCGCGGCCGACGAGGTTCCCGGCGGTGAGTCCGATGCCGTTGTGGAGGACGACGACGGCGATCGCGGCCGCGGCGGCGCCGAGGATCACGCCCTTGTTCCCGGCGACGACGGCGGCGACGATGGCGACGATGGCCGCGACGGAGATCGTCGGGAAGACCGTCAGGCCGATCTCGGCGACGCGGGGGGCGTATCGATCGAGGAGGTAGCGCAGCGCGAACCCGGCGAGCACGGGGATGAAGACTATCTGTACGATGCTGGAGAACAGGGACATGAAGGTGACGTCGATCGACTCGCCGGCCAGCGCGAGCACCCACGCGGGCATCAGGATCGGCGCGGTCAGCGTCGTCACCGTCGTGATCGAGACCGAGAGTGCGACGTCCCCGTTCCCGAGATAGGTCATGACGTTCGACGCGGTGCCACCGGGGGCCGCGCCGACGAGGATGACGCCGAGCGCGAGCTCCGGAGGGAGCCCGAGGACGAGGGTGAGGGCGTAGGCGGCTACGGGCATCACGAGCCACTGGGTGAGCGCCCCGATACCGACGTCGCGTGGCCGCTCGACGATCCGGCGGAAGTCCTCCGGGAGGAGGGTCAGCCCCATCCCGAGCATGATGAGGCCGAGCAGCGGCGTGATGTACGCGCCGATCGGCGTGAAGTACGCCGGCGCGTAGAGCGCGATCGCGGCGAGGAGCACGACCCAGACGACGAAGAACTTGTTCGCGTACGATGCGACCGTCTCCAGGTAATCAAGCGCGCTCACGCGCGCTCACCTCGGAAGTGAGACATTATCATGCGTTTCGACGAGGTGGACAAAAGAGTGGCTTTTCAGGCAGGAAGTACGCGCGCGTCCGGTCGGCGGAAAGTGGACGTTCGGGCGGGATACGAGTCGCAACGCGAAGGAAGGCAAAAGACGGGAAGGGGGGATGAGATGAGAGGAGGGTGGAAGGAGGTGGAAGGGGAAAGCGAGACGGCGTGTGACGAAGAGGAGTGATCCGAGGTGACGTGAATGGGACGAGTCGAGAGCGCGCCTCACTCCTCCCGGCGTTCGGACCCGGCGAACGTCTCGGGCACCTCGATGACGTATCGGCCGTTCTCTTGGAGCGCGATGATGTACTCCTCGCGGTCGTAGAGCTCCATGAGGTTGAGCTCGTACTGCCCCGGCGCGAGCACCTTGATCGACTCGAACTGTTCGTTGAGCTCCTCGCGCAGGGCTTCCATGTCGGGTTCGTCGGCGTCCGCGTCGGGTTCCTTGACGACGCGGCCCTCGCTCGGCGGGCGTTCGGGGAGGTCGTCGGCGGTGACCATCTCGCTGCGCGCGGACGCCTGTGCGGCGTCCTCGGCGTCGTCGTCACCTCCGTCGTCGGGTTCGCTATCGGTCCCCGTCGACTGACCCGGAGTAGCGTCCGGCGGATCACGGTTACCGTCGTCCGCGCTCGACGCGCCGGGCGACGGCCCACCCGCTGTTTCGGGTGCGTCGGCCGTCTGCGGCGTCTCGTCGTCGGAGACCGGCGTGTCGTCGTGGTCCGGCGTATCGTCGCGGACGAGGTCACGAACCGTCGCGGCGGCTTTCCCCACGGCCGACGGGACGCCGGTGTCGGGTCGCTCCGGGGGCTCTTCAGTCGCGTCGTCCGGCGCGTCGTCGGGAACCTCGCTCGGATGGAACTGGAACTTGTTCCCGCCGCACTCGGGACACCCCGAAAGCATCTCCTTGGAACCGTCGGCGAACGTATGCCCGCAGTTCGTGCACTGATGGGGCATCCCTACTTCCTCTTGAGGAGCGCGCTGATCAGCGTCTCGTCCTTGTGAAGCGACTGGATCTGGTTCGCGGGCCCGATGACCGTGAGCTTCGCGGGGTCCTCGTCCTTGCCCATGAGCCGGCCGAGGAAGCCGGATTCCTTGGTCTCGCTGCGCGGGAAGGACTCGATCTCGATCCCGGTGAACCCATCGGGATTGATCTCGGTCATCGTCACCTCGATGAGCTTCGACTCCTCGTCCGGGGTCAGGCCCTGTTCGAGGACGACGATGTCGCCGTCGTGGACGGAGTCGAGAATCATCCGGATCTTCTCCATGGAGGTCTTGTTCTCCATGCGCTCGGCGCTGATGAGGTCGAGTTGGACCCCGTCGTCCGTCTCCGGTTCCTGTTCAGCCATCCGGAATCACCCGAACTTCTCCGCGATCCGGTCGTAGACCTCGTCCATGTTTTCGCCCTCGAGTGCGGAGAGTTCGATCGTCTCGTGTTGGGGGAAGGCGTTGCGGATGCGTTGGACCTTGGAGTCCTCGAGGTCCGTCTTGTTGGCGAGGATGAGCACTGGCAGATCGCGGCTCTCGATGATGCCGATGAGCATCGTGTTCACCTGTGTGAACGGGTCGGTCGTCGAGTCGAGGACGTAGATGACGCCGTCGACGTCCTCGCGGAGCCAGTGCATGGCCTCGGCGACCCCTTCGGTGGCCTCCCGGGATCGACGGACCGCCTCGTCTTTTTCCATGTCGTGATCGAGGAACTCCTCGTAGTCGACCTTCGTCGTCACGCCGGGCGTGTCGACGATGTCGATGGAGACCGTGTGGCCGTCACGTTCGATCTCGACGTTCTCCTTGCGCCGCGCGCGTCGTGTCTCGTGGGGGATATGGCTCTCGGGTCCGACGGCGTCGCCGGTCCAGTCGCGGGCGATGCGGTTGGCGAGCGTGGTCTTCCCAGCGTTCGGCGGGCCGTAAATGCCGATCCGCTTCGGGTCCTCGCTCTCGCCGGCGAACAGCTTCGCCGTGACCGCCGAGATGCTGTCCCTGAGGTCTGCGAACAGTCCCATCCTCTTTCTCTGATTACGGTACGAGCGCCCAGACGGGAATAGTTGACGCAGTATCCGTTCCCGTGAGCGCGCGTGCTACCCGTACTGACCCGATGAGACGACTTAAACTTACGTCAGACACGGGATCGGCCAGTCGAATGAGTGTCAGTGTCTACCTATCGGTCGTGAGGGGGGAGCGACCATCCCCCCACCCCTTCGTTTCGGGTGGAGACGAACGACCGGCGGGGCGGGGGAGGGGGTAGTTGAGATGTTTCGAGAGATAAGAGACATATTACAACAGACAGTGAGAAGGAAAAATATTGTTTTCCTGCAGTGCGGATTTAGTTTTTTCGCCTATGTATTATAGATTTCGTCTTCCTAGAGTCGGTCTCGTACTCTTCCCCTGCTATCGCTTTTGTTCCGTTCCACTCGAAACGAAGGGGTGGGGGGGTTTCGCACGAAAGCCCGGTAACCCCCTCCGTTTCGGGTGGAACCGCCGGCCGATCGAACCGATGGGGAAGCCCGAATACCGGGAACAACGAGTCCCGAAACCGACGGATGACTTCTCACGACTGGGATCGTCTGTTAATATTCAGTACAAACATACCTCTGTTTCCTCTGGAACTGGCGATAGTTCAGTGGTCGACGGCCGTCGCCATCGACGTACACTCTCCTCTCTTTCGGGATATTCTGTTTCTCAACTATCGACATAATTATTGGATCGAACCTTCCGCTCGCCGTGACGGTGGTCGGCCAACGGCGAATCACATTCATCGAAACTCTTTTGTCTGGACGGCTTCGTTTGTTTCATCTGCATCAACTGGACGGACCGGTCTCGAACGTGAGGCGGCAACGTCGGTGATCGGGGCGGTATAGGCGCCGTGTCCGTCGATTTCCACCTGAAACAAAGGGGTGTACGTGATAGGATGACGGACGAAGAACCGAACGGACGGCGGACGGCGAACAGGGATTTCGACGTCGAGCTCGACGATGTCCTCGACGAGGAGGAAGACGAAGGGGGACTCTTCGACGATCTACTCAGCGGTGAGCCCATCTTCGAGAACAAGGAAGTGCTCCGGCCGTCGTACACGCCGCACGAACTCCCACACCGCAACGAGCAGATAAACAACATGGCGACGATCCTCGTCGCCGCCCTCCGCGGTGAGACGCCGTCGAACATCCTCATCTACGGGAAGACCGGCACCGGCAAGACCGCCTCCGCGAAGTACGTCAGCCAGGAGTTGGAGAACACCTCCCGGAAGTACGACGTCCCCTGCGAGGTCGAGTACATCAACTGCGAGGTGACGGACACCCAGTACCGCGTGCTCGCCCAACTGGCGAACACCTTCATCGAGCAGAATCGCGAGTACGCGCGCGGGCGCGTACGAGAACTCGAAGACCTACTCGTTGAGAGCGACGACGACCCGAGCGTGCTCGCGGACACCGAGTTCGATGGGGAGCGCGACGTCGAGCGGCGTATCGAGGAGTTCGAGCGCGACCTCGAGGACATGGAGGAAGTCCCGATGACCGGGTGGCCGACCGATCGCGTCTACTCCGTCTTCTTCGACGCCGTCGATTACGTCGAGCGGGTCGCCGTCATCATGCTCGACGAGATCGACAAGCTCGTCGAGAAGTCCGGCGACGACACCCTCTACAACCTCTCGCGGATGAACTCCGAACTCACGAACTCCCGCGTCTCCATCATCGGCATCTCGAACGACCTGAAGTTTACCGACTTCCTCGACCCGCGCGTGAAGTCGAGCCTCGGCGAGGAGGAGATCGTCTTCCCGCCGTACGACGCGAACCAACTCCGCGACATCCTCCAGCACCGCTCGACGGACGCGTTCAAAGCCGACGCGCTCAGCGAGGACGTCATCCCGCTCTGCGCGGCGTTCGCCGCCCAAGAGCACGGCGACGCTCGGCGCGCACTCGATCTCCTCCGCACCGCGGGCGAACTCGCCGAGCGCGATCAGGCCGACGTCGTCACGGAAGAACACGTCCGTCGCGCGCAGGACAAGATCGAACTCGACCGCGTCGTCGAGGTGGTGCGAACGCTCCCGACGCAGTCGAAACTCGTCCTCTTCGCCATCATGATGCTGGAGAAGCACGGCGTCCACAACATCAACACCGGCGAGGTATACAACATCTACAAGACGCTCTGTGACGAGATCGACGCCGACGTGCTCACACAACGCCGCGTCACCGACCTCATCAGCGAACTCGACATGCTCGGGATCGTGAACGCCGTCGTCGTCTCGAAGGGCCGCTACGGGCGGACGAAGGAGATCAACCTCTCCGTCCCCATCGACGAGACGGAGGCCGTCCTGCAGGCGGACTCCCGACTCGGCGATATCGAGGACGTCACGCCGTTCGTCCAAGCCCGATTCGACAACTGATCGCGTCCCCGTCCCACGGCTTATCGCGGCTGTTCGCCCCCGCGTTCCATCGGAAACGAAGGGGTTCGTCCGTCTCGCCGCCGCCCGTCACGCCGGGGCGGCCGACGCTCCGCCGGTCGGGATCGCCGTGCCACTCGGTGTGACTGCGTCTCCCGTGACGAGCGGCGTGGTGAGGGGGGCGTCACCCGTCACTACGAGGCGCACCCACCCGAGCCACGGGATGTGGAACTCGGCGGTCCCTCGGACCCAGTCGGGCCGGACGGGCGTCGAGATCCCGACGGCCTGATCGTACGCGGGGTTCGAGTCGCCCTTCGTGATGAACCCCGCGTGCGGTGCGGGGCAGTTCCTGAGCTCCTCGCAGTCCTTCGCACCGAGCACGTAGCTCGCGTTCGCCTCGTCGTACCAGTTCTCGCCGTCGGCCACCCAGAAGCGGGCTCGATGGATGATCGGCGTCGTCCCCCTGTCGCCGTCGGGCGCGTAGACGACGACGTCCCCAGGTTCGCCGAACTTCGCGTACCCCGTTCGCTCCCCGGTCTGGTAGGTGACCACGCCGGTGGCGCCGGTCGCGCCGGCGCCGGCGAATCGGTGCTCTTCCATGACGAAGACGAGGTCGCCCTTCTGGAGGTGGGGCGTCATGCTGCCGGACTCGACGGCGACGAGCGGCGGCCAGAGTCCGCTGACGGCGAAGAGCAAGACGCCGATCAGGACGACGACGAGCGCACTGCTCACGAGCTCGCGCACGAAGAGGACGGCCTCGTTGTCTGTCCTGCGGAACCACCGGAGCGCCGCCAGCGGGCCGTCGCGTGGGTTGGGGACGTCGTCGGCCATTGCCGATCGGTACGGCCGAACCGCGTTTCAAGCTTCCCACTCGACAGTGGCTTCCGTAGTCCTTTTGCTCGCGGACGGCGTGCTGGTCGTATCGTGCCCGACTCGACGCCCGTCCGGGTGGTCCGCGAACTCGCGCGCCGCGGCTACAACGCCGAGCGCGACGCCGTGACGCTCATCGCCGATTCGCCCGATCCGGACGCGGCCGTCGAACGCGTCGTCGACGACGCGGGCGACGACGCTCTCACGCTCACCGCTGCGGACGTTCGCGACGCCCTCGGCGACGGCCCCCGGACGTCTGCGCGGTCGGCCGACGCCGCCAGTACCGACGGCGGTGCGACCGCCCGCGCCCCCGAAACGGGAGGCGACGCCGACGACGCCGCGCGAAGGGGTAGTACACGCGAACCGGCGGCGAACGACGACGAACGGGGCGGCGCGAGCGATGCGAACGCGCTCGACACGCCTGCCCGCGGCGGGACGACGAGAAACGGCGATCACGCCGACCCGATGGATCAGGTGGACGCGACGGGGCGAGCGGACGCGACGTCGACGGGGCGTGACGGTCGCTCCCCGACGCCGCCCGAGGTGGCCGGCGACGTCACCGGTCACTCCACTGGCGCCGGCGAGTACGGCGACTTCGTGACCGTCTTTCGGGACCGGTACGAGCGTCTCTCGAAGAAGCTCCGCGGGCGCGTCAACCACCGCCCCACCGAGGCGCTCGACGCGATGCCCGGCGGAAGCGACGCCGCGATAGTGGGGATGGTCAACGACGTCCGCTCGACGGCGAGCGGTCACTGGCTCGTCGAACTGGAGGACACGAACGGGACGTTCCCCGCCCTCATCATGAAGGACCGCGACTGGGCGGACGTCGTCGACGAACTCCTCCTCGACGAGGTCATCGCCATCGAGGGGACGCTCGCCGACGACGGTGGCATCCTCTTCGCCGACAGCGTCCACTTCCCCGACGTTCCCCGCACCTACCGCCCGAGCACCGCCGACCGACACGTCCAGGCGGCGCTCGTCTCCGACGTCCACGTCGGTAGCCAGGAGTTCGCGGGCGATCGTTGGGACGCCTTCGCCGACTGGCTTCACGCGCCCGAGGCCGACGCCGTCGAGTATCTCCTGATCGGCGGGGACATGGTCGAGGGCGTCGGCGTCTATCCCGACCAAGACGAGGAGCTCGACATCGTCGACGTCTACGAGCAGTACCGCGCGTTCTCGGAGCGCTTGAAGGACGTCCCCGGCGACATGGAGATCATCATGATTCCGGGGAACCACGACGCCGTCCGCCTCGCCGAACCCCAACCCGGCTTCGACGAGAACCTCCGGGACATCATGTCCGCCCACGACGCGCGCATCGTCGGCAACCCCGCCACGGTCACCGTCGAGGGCGTCGACGTCCTCATGTACCACGGCGTCAGCCTCGACGAAGTCATCGCCGAACACGGTGACGAGAGCGTCTCCTACGACGCTCCACACAACGCGATGGCCCAACTCCTCAAGAAACGCCACGTCGCCCCCCAGTACGGCGGCCGGATGCGCGTCGCGCCCGAGGAGAAGGACTACTTGGTCATCGACGACATCCCGGACGTCTTCCACACCGGCCACGTCCACAAGCTCGGTATCGGCGCGTACCACAACGTCACGCTGATCAACTCGGGGAGCTGGCAGGAACAGACCGCCTTCCAGCAGTCCGTCAACATCGACCCCGACGTCGGCACCGCGCCGATCCTCGATCTCGACACCCTCGACGTCACGGTTCGGAAGTTCTGATTAATCGTACGCGCGCGCACGAGTAGGAACGTGAAGGATGGGAGAACGGGGGAGACGAACGCGCCCGGCTCTCGCCTCCCGCGACCTCCCGTTCGCCACGTTCCACTCGACGCCCAGCGAACTCACGTCTATCGGTCTCCACCCGAAACGGAGGGGTTGCTAGGCGTTCTCGTCCACCGCGAGTCGATATCGCGTCGTCCGCTCTCCGTCGAAGCGCGGGCCGTCGCCGACGGCCTCGAAGCCGGCGTTCGTCACCGCGTCGAGCGCGCCGCCGGCCGCGTCGGGGACGAGCGCCTCGACGTCGATACCTTCCGCGCGCGCGAAGGCGATCGGCTCGTCGAGGAGCGCCGCGACCGCCGCCGTCTCGCCCGCGAGCCGCGTGATGTGGACCGCGCCGCTGCTAGCTTCGTACGCGACGACGCCGACGACGTCCCCCTCGCGCTCGGCGACGACTACCCGCCGGTCGCGAACGAGCCGTTCCGCCGCGCCGGTCTCGATGTCGGTGAGCTCCGCGATCACGCCGACGTCGCCGTCGTGCGCGTCCCGAACGGTCGGCTGATCCATACCCGCGTTTGCACGCGCGTGCACTAAAAATCGACACACGGGGACCCGTCTCCCGGATAGACAGGGTTATCCCCCCGCCGTTGCTACGCGTGTCCATGATTGCGTGTGACACGACTCGCGTCGGGGGATCCCGATGCGTGTAGTCGCAAAGTTCGGCGGCACCAGCCTCGGCTCCGGAGAGCGGATCGACCGGGCCGCGGACTCCATCGCCAACGCGGTCCGCGAGGGCCACCAGATCGCCGTCGTCGCCTCCGCGATGGGATCGACGACCGACGACCTCCTCGACGACATCACGTTCGACGCCGAGGAGGGGGACCGCGCCGAGATCGTCTCGATGGGCGAGCGGACGTCCGTCCGCATGCTCAAGGCCGCCCTCACCGCCCGCGATATCGACGCGATCTTCCTCGAACCCGGTCACCCCGACTGGCCGGTCATCACGAACGAGCGCGGCGAGGTCGACGTCGAGGAGACCCGTAAGCGCGCCCGAAAGCTCGCCGAGCGCATGGACGGGGTCGTTCCCGTCGTCACCGGCTTCCTCGCCCAGGATCACGACGGGAACGTCACGACCCTCGGGCGCGGGGGGAGCGACACCTCCGCCGTGATGCTCGGTCGCTACATGGACGCGGACGAAGTCGTCATCGTCACCGACGTCGAGGGCATCATGACCGGCGATCCCCACGTCGTTGAGGGCGCGCGCAACGTCGGCGAGATCACCGTCGACGAACTCCGCAACCTCTCCTTCCGCGGTGCCGAGGTCGTCGCACCCTCCGCGCTCACCTACAAGGACGCCGACCTCGACGTCCGCGTCATCCACTACCAGCACTCGGATCTCCTGACGGGCGGGACCTCCATCGAGGGGGAGTTCGAGAACATCATCGACATGCGCGACGAACCGCTCGCCTGTATCACGGTGGCCGGGCGCGCCATCCGGAACAGTCCGGGAATCCTCGCGCGCCTCTCGAACGCGCTCGCCGAAGCCGGCATCAACGTCGACGGCGTCGCCTCCGGGATGGACTCCATCTCCTTCTACATCGACGCCGACGTCGACGAGCGCGCGGAGACCATCCTCCACCGCGAAGTCGTCGCCGAGGACACCCTCTCCAGCGTCACCGTCACCGACGATGTCGCCGGTATCCGGATCCTCGGAGGCGACCTCCCCTCCCGGCCCGGCGTCATCCGCGACATCGTCAATCCGATCGCCGACGCCGGCATCTCGCTCCACGACGTCATCACGTCCGCGACGAGCGTCGCCGTCTTCGTCGGTTGGGACGACCGCGAGCGCGCGCTCGAAGTCGTCCAGGAACACTTCGAGGGCTGACTCGCCCGCCACCCGACTTCGATTTCTCCCGCCCCGCCGCCTTACGACCGGGCACGACGGCGCTCGACCTTCGCAATAGCTATCCGGCTACCGGACACCACACGAACCAATGGAACTCCCACAACGCGAGCTCGCGGTCCTCGAGGCGGCGAGCGCAGACGAACCGACGCCCATCGCGGCGCTCGCGTCCGCGACCGGGCAGAAACCGGAGACGGTCACGGGAGCCGCTTTCGACCTCGAAGAGCGCGGTCTCGTCGCCGTCACCGAGGACACCGTCGCCGACGTCGAACTCACCGACGAGGGCGAGCGCTACCGCGCGGACGGCCTCCCCGAAGTCCGTCTCTATGCGGCCGCCCTCGACGCCGGCGCTGACGAGACCCCCGTGAGCATGGGCGCGGTGCTCGGCGCCGCCGATCTGGATGGCCCCGAGGTCGACATCGCGCTCTCGAACTACGCCCGGAAGGGGTACGGAGAGATCGCTTCGGGCGACCTCTCCGCGGACCCCACCGCCGATCCCGAGAGCGACGCGGAGGCCGCGGCGCTCGATCGGATCGCGGCCGGCGACCCGATCGACGACGACGTTCGCGAGACGCTCGAACGCCGCGACCTCGTCGTCGTCAACGAGCGCACCGTCCGCTCGGTCACGCTCACCGACGACGGCGTCGACGCGCTGATGGCCGGCGTGGAAACCACCGAGGCCGTCGGCCAACTCACCCCCGAGATGCTCGCCTCTGGCGAGTGGGCGGACGTGGAGTTCGCCGACTACAACGTCGAAGCCGACGCCGAAACGCCCAGCAGCGGGAAGACGCACGTCCTGCGCGCCACCGCCGAACGCGTCAAGGACGTCCTCGTCGGGATGGGCTTCGAGGAGATGGAGGGACCACACGCCGACTCCGAGTTCTGGATCAACGACGCGCTCTTCATGCCCCAAGACCACCCCGCCCGCACCCACTGGGATCAGTTCGCGCTCAGCGAACCGAGCGAGGTCGACGACCTCCCCGCGGACCTCTTAGAGCGCGTCGAGAGCGCGCACCGAGAGGGCGTCGGACGGGACGGCGACGGCTACCACTCGCCGTGGACCGAGGAGATGGCGCGCGGCGTCGACCTCCGCGGCCACACGACGTCGCTCTCGATGCGGTATCTCTCGGGCGAAGCCGTCGGCGATCTCGAACCGCCACAGCGCTACTTCAGCGTCGAGAAGGTCTACCGGAACGACACGCTCGACGCCACCCACCTCCTCGAGTTCTTCCAGATCGAGGGGTGGGTGATGGCCGAGGACCTCTCCGTGCGCGACCTCATGGGTACGTTCACCGAGTTCTACAGCCAGTTCGGCATCGAGGACGTCCGCTTCAAACCCCACTACAACCCCTACACCGAACCGTCCTTCGAGCTGTTCGGGACGCACCCCCGGACCGGTGAGGTCATCGAGATCGGGAACTCCGGGCTCTTCCGCCCCGAGGTCTTAGAGCCGCTCGGCGTCGACTGCGACGTGATGGCGTGGGGGCTCGCCTTAGAGCGTTTACTGATGCTCACGCACGGCTTCGAGGACATCCGCGACGTTCACGGCACGCTCGCCGACATCGACTTCTTGCGGGACACGGAGGTGGTCTATTAGATGCCCGTCGTCGACGTCGACCCCGACGAACTCCGCGAGCTCACCGGCCACGAGGAGAAGAGCGACGACGAACTGAAAGACGACCTCTTCGGCCTCGGCCTCGAATTCGAGGGGATGAGTGAGGACGGCGAGTTCCAACTGGAGTTCGCCCCGGACCGACTCGATCGGCTGAGCGTCGAGGGCGTCGCGCGCTCGCTGCGCTACCAGTACGGCGACGCCTCGGGGATCTACGTCCCCGACACGAACGACGCCGAGTGGACAATCGAGGTGGACGAGAGCGTCCCCGACGAGCGGCCGTACGTCACGGGAGCGATCGTCCGCGGCGTCGACCTCAGCGGGGGTGCGCTCGAATCGCTCATCCAACTGCAGGAGAAGCTCCACGCGACGATGGGGCGTAAACGCGCGAAGGGAGCCATCGGGATCCACGATCTCACGATGATCAAGGGACGGTCCGCGCGGAGTGCGGACGAACGCGTGAGCAGCCCGAAACGGCGTCCCGCGGACGATCGAGCGGCGGAGCCGCGAGACGACGGTGGCACCGCCACCGAGAGTCACGACCCGGACGCCACCGACGCCGCGGCGTCCAACTCCATCACCTACCGGGGCGTCGACCCGAACGGCGACACGTTCGTCCCGCTCGACGACGACGCCGAGCGTACGCCCGCGGCCGTACTCACGGAGCATCCGACCGGCGAGCAGTACGCCGACCTCCTCACCGACTACGAGCGCTACCCCGCCATCTACGACGACCTCGGACTGTTCAGCTTCCCCCCCGTCATCAACGGTCGACGGACCGAGGTCACCGAGGACTCGCGGGACCTCCTCGTCGAACTCACGGGCACCGATCAGTGGACCATCGATCGGATGTGCAACATCATCTGCTACGCGCTCGACGCGCGCGGCGGAACCATCGAGGACGTGACCGTCTCCTATCTCGACCTCGACGTCGAGAAACCCGACTTCGAGACCGACGAGAAGGTCGTCACCCACGAGCGCATCGAGTCCACCCTCGGCATCGATCTCACCGAAGACGACGTGCTCGACCTGCTCGGGCGCGCCGGTCTCGGCGCCGAGAGCGAGGACTGGGGCGAACAGGGTACCGACTACGTCGTCGAGATTCCGCCGTACCGGACGGACGTCCTCCATCCCGTCGACGTCGTCGACGACGTCGGCCGGGCGTACGGTTTCAATGACCTCGTCCCGCGCTACCCCGACGTCTCCACGGTCGGCGGGCGCACGGAGCGTTCGCGCTTGGAGCGCGCCGTCCGCGAGACGCTCGTCGGCCTCGGCCACCAGGACCTCCTCAACTTCCACCTCACGAACGAGGCCGAGAACTACGACCGGATGGGTCTCAGCGCCGGGAGCGACGTCGTCGGCGGCGGCGAACCCGCAACCATCGCCGAACCGTACAGCGAGGACTACACGATCGTCCGGACGTGGGCGCTCCCCTCGCTCGTGGCGCTCCTCGAGAACAACACGCACCGTGCGTACCCGCAGGACGTCGCGGAGGTCGGCTTCGCCGCCGAACGCGACGACAGCAACACGGGGGTCGCCGAGCGCCGCACCGTCGCCGGCGCCGTCGTCCGCCACGACGCCTCCTACGAGGACGCGAAGGCGCGCCTCCAAGTGATCGCGCGCGACTTCGACGTCGACTTGGAGACGCCCGCCACCACGCACCCGTCGTTCATCGACGGGCGCACCGCGAGCGTCGTCATCGACGGCGAGACCGTCGGCGTCGTCGGCGAAGTCCACCCCGAAGTGCTCGTCGAGCACGACCTCGAAGTGCCCGTGGCGGCGTTCGAGTTCCGCCTCGACGCGCTCGCCGACTAGCGCGACTCGCCCCCCGCGAGCGCACGGCGATTCGCACCCTACCGGTCCAGTTCTTCGGCCCGAACGGCCCGCGACGCGGACTCGGGGAGACAACCCTGGGACTATAAATCCGCACCGACGGCGTCCCCGACCGAGTCGAAGCCGTCCCGCTCTAACAACGCGAGGAGTCCGCGGTTGATCTCGGTTGCGATCGACGGGCCGCGATAGACCATTCCGGTGTAGAGCTGGACGACGCTCGCGCCGGCGCGGATCTTCTCGTAGGCGTCCGCAGCGGTGAAGACGCCGCCGACGCCCACCACCGGGAGGTCGGTGCGCTCCGCGACGAACCGAACCGTGCTCGTCGCGCGCTCCCGGAGGGGGGCACCCGAGAGCCCCCCCTCTTCGACGCGCTTCGGGTGACGAAGCCCCTCGCGCTCCGTCGTCGTGTTGACGGCGATGATCCCGTCGAGGTCGAGTTCCTCAGCGAGCTCGACGCCGGCGGCGATCCCCTCCCGCGAGAGGTCGGGGGAGAACTTCACGAGGAGCGGGCTCGCACCCGCCTCGACGAGAGCCGTCAGGATCTCACGTAGCGCGTCGCTGTGCTGGAGGTCGCGTAGCCCCGGCGTGTTCGGGCTGGAGACGTTCACGACGAAGTAGTCGCCCGCCTCCGCGACGCGCTCGTACGTGTATCCGTAGTCGTCGGCCGCCTCGTCGAGCGGCGTCGACTTCGACTTCCCGATGTTGATTCCGACCGGGACGTCCGGGAGCGGGTTCGCGTCGAGGCGCGCCCCGATCGCGTCCGCCCCGTCGTTGTTGAACCCCATCCGGTTGATGATCGCCTCGTCCTCCGGAAGGCGGAACATCCGGGGCTTCGGGTTTCCGGGCTGACGCTCTGCGGTGACGCCGCCGACCTCGAGGTGGCCGAACCCGAGCGCCGCGAGGCTCTGTGGCACGTGCGCGTTCTTGTCGAACCCGGCGGCGACACCGACCGGGTTCGGGAACTCGTTACCGAACGCGCGGACGCGAAGGCGGTCGTCGTCGACGCCGTACCATCGATCGAGCGCCGAGCGGGCCGGCGAGGCCGACTCGACGCCGCGTAGGACGGCGTGGATCGCTCCGTGGGCCGTCTCCGCGGACAGCTGGAAGAGCAGCGGCTTGAGGGCTCGGTACATCACCCCGCCTCAGAAGTCGTGGTCGACCTCGTCGGGGTCGGCCTTCTGGATGATGATCTTGTCCTCGCGCACGCGAACGAACACCTCGTCGCCGATGTCGAGCCCGGCGACGGCGAGTTCGTCCTCATGGAGGTTGACGTGGGCGTTGTGGTACTCCCCGTCCTCGCCTTTCGCCCCACTCGGGCTGAGCTTCTTCTTGCGGACCATCGGGTCTAACCTACGTCTACCTTCGGTGTAGCTGTTACTTAAGCCCTTCCGAGTCGTGAGCGTGCTACTCCCCGCTCCGGCGTGCCGTCGGCCGATCTCGGCGGTACGTTTATCACTGAGTCTGCGTATTGTTGGCATGGTTGCAAGGCTATGGTACGCGAGGACGGCAAGCGGAACTTCGCACTCCGCGATACGGACGGTACCGAGGACAGCGTGTTCAGCGGTAGTACACCCCGACAGGCCGCACTGAAGGCCGCACGGCGGCTCGAATCGGTCGGTGAGAGCGAGGACGCCGCGCCGCGATCCGAGATCCGACTTCGGGAGAAGGGCACCGACAAGGTTCACGTGTACGAGGCGTGGGCGTGGGAGTCGAGCTCCCCGGACGACAAGCCCGACTGGATGCCCGCCGAGATCACGCAAGCGAACGTCGCCAAGCAGGGGATCGAACACCTCGAATCCCGATAGTCCAAGACGAAACCCTCGGTGTTCATTTCGCCCCGTCGCGTAGCGTGCGGTGCACGGGTACCACCCGACCAGACCGCACGCACGTCCGCGTGGAATGACCGGTCGGCCTCCGCCCGTGCCGCATCGCCGTTCTCGCACCCGCCGTGCTGTGATTCGCCGTACCGCGGCGGGGGTCGGTTCGAC
>NZ_JAGIKY010000022.1:0-27719 GCF_017874695.1 Halarchaeum nitratireducens | reverse complement strand
CCCGCGTCGTAGACGTCCACGTCGATCGACGTGTCGTCCAGGTACTGCGTGTCGATCGAGCCGACGCCGACACCCGTGTCGTCGTCGATCTCGACCGCTGCGTACAGGTAGTCGATCGATTCGTCCGAGCCGAGCTCGCTGATCTCGTTCGGCCCGTAGACGTTCCCGTCGTCGGTGATGATGCCGCGCGCGTTGACGTCGCCGACGTTACGGAAGACCTGCGTCGCACCACGGTTCGAGGTGCTGTCACGGAGGTCGTTGGCGTCGATCACGACGTGGTGGACGTCGCCGGCCACACCGCCGCGGATCGTGTACTGCACGTTCGACCCCTGCGTCACCGACGAACTACCGAGGTCGAGCTCGATGTCGTCGTCAGTGTTCAGGGCGATCGACGTCGTCTGCGAGGCCTGACCGAAGTCGAGGTCTTCCGTCCCCTCGACGGTGATCGAGTAGTCACCAGCGTCCTGATCGCTCAGGTCGAGGTTCCAAGAGGCCTCACCGTCCGCGTTCTTGATCGTGTCCGAACCCTCGACGACGTCACCGGTGATCTCCAGACCGCTGGAGTCCTCAACGGTGATTTCGAGGTTTTCGGCTTCCTGGAAGTTCCAGTCCGCGGCGACTTCGAGGTTCCGAGCGTTCTGCTCGGAGACCGAGCTACCGGAGATGTCCTTCCCGTTCTGGTTGTTCACGTCCAGGCTGGTGACACGCGGCGTGTTCACCGTCACACCGGGCGAGCCGGACTCGCCGTCGGTCGTGTATCGGCCTTCAGACTGATCCTGCGGGACCGGCGGGCTGAGGATCGTCCCCTCAGCGTTCCCGGCAACGCCCGTCAGCGAGCTTCCGAGACCGCCTGCGAAGGTGAGGTCCTCCTCACCCTTGTAGACGGTCGCGCCCGGGAAGATGTACACTTCCGAAACGCCGTCCGTCGGCGCTTCGCCCGTCCCGTCCGCGTTCGCCGCACGGTGGTCCGCACCGCCATCGTTCGACGACGTCGTCGTCGACGTCGTGGTAGCCGGCTCAACGACGTCGAAGGAGAACGACGTGTCAGAACCGGACTGGGCGGCCGAGAGGGTCGGCGAAACGCCCTGGGTTGCCGAGGCGCCCGTCGTGTCCATCGTGAGGGTGATGGTCACATCACCAGACACACCGTTCTGGTTGGTGCTGATGAGATCGAAGGAGAACTCATCGTTGCTGGTATTCAGGTCCTCGTTTGCGACCGTGATCCCATCGGGAGAGCCGGATACCGTCGCGTCGGTGACGGTGATCCCGTCAGGGTAGTTGCTGAGGTCAAGGGTCGCGTTCTCTGTACCGTTCGAGTCGAATCCCGCGGTAAACACGAGATCCTGACTATACGACGACTGGCCGGTCTCAACGTCGTCGGAGGAGACCTGGGACCAGGTAGAAGCACTCGCAGCAGCACCGCCTGTGAACGCGACGGTGGCTCCGAAGACGGAGAGCACCATCAGCGCCGACAGGAGCACTGCGCGGAGCTTTGAGTTATTGTCTGACATTGTTGTGAATTCTGGTTCGACTGGGACGGTTGTTCAAGCCTGCCGTCAGGGCAGTACTGGACACGCGCCAGTCGGGTAGGAGTACACGCTATCGAAGGGCGGGCGTGGGTAAATGCTTTGTGTGTCCTGACCCCGCGAGAGGGCCTGAGAGGTCGTCACACACGCGTCTGACGCGTTGGGGGCGTGGTGATGGTACACACGCGGGTGTTCGCGGGGAGAGCGGAGCGCGGAACGACCCGGAGTGGCGAAAAATCGGGCGCGCTGGCCGACTCAGGCCGGCCGACTGCGCGACGCGCGGTAGTCGTGGACGCGCTCGACGACGCCGTCGAGGAGGACGAGCGTCGGCGGGAGCGTGGCGAGCGACGCGAGCAGCGTCAGGAAGATGACGCCGACGGTGAGGTAGCCGAAGCTGCTGAGGATGGGGAACGGCGAGAGGATCAGCGCCGAGAAGCCGAAGACGGTCGTCATCCCGGAGACGCTGATCGCCTTCCCGACGCGCGCGGCGGCGATCTGCACGGCGTCGAGTTTGTTCACGCTCTCGCGGGCCTTCTCCTCGTAGTAGCGCTCCATCACGATGATGGTGTACTCGGCCCCGATCCCGACGGTCATCGCCCCGAGGCTCGCGCCCAGCGGCGACACCTTGATCCCGAGCTCGTACATGTAGATGTTCTGCCAGCCGAGGACGAACGCCATCGGCACGAGCGGCGCGACGGCCTTCACGGGGTCGCGGTAGTACGCCAGCAACAGCAGGAGGACGAACAGCACGCCCAGCCCCGTCGTGACGTTCCGCGAGTTGATCTGCGAGACGATGGAGGGCGTGGAGATCGCGGCCGTCCCCGTCACCTCGGCGGTGACGCCGGGTGGGGGATTGCTGTGCGCGATGGCGCTCTCGGCGTTCCCGAGGAAGGTGATGACCTGCCCCGTGGACATGTCCTGGGCAGTGGAGATCGTTACGTGCGCGCGCCCGTCATTGTAGTACTGTTCGAGCGTCTTCTCGGGGACGTCGGCGAGGACGCGGTTCACGCCGGCTTCGGTCTCGGGGATCTCGCCGTCGTTGTACTGTTTGACGAGCGTGGCGGGCGAGTCGACGCCCTGGATGAGCGGCGCGTCGGTCGCCACGTCCCCGAACTGCACCATCCAGCGTAACACCTCCGGGTCGCGCAGATCCGTGCCGGTGACGAGGACGGGGTAGCTCGTACTCGACCCGCCGCCGGTGACGGACTGGAACTGCTGGAGGTCGACGTACGCCGGGAGGTCCTGCGGGATGAACTCGTTCGTGTCCGTCATCGTGTCGAGCGACGAGCTCACTTGGAAGCCGGCGCCGGCGAGCACGAGGGCGAGCACGAGCACCGTCTTCGGGTGCCCGGCGAGGACGCGCGAGGAGCGCCCGAGGAGGCGCCCGACGGTGCCAACGCTGGCGAGGCGGTCCTCGGCGCTCTCCGGTTCGTCCGCGTCGTCCACGGCCTCGAACTCGCCGTCGTAGCGCCAGCGGACGTAGATGGTGAGCACCGAGAGGAGGACGAGGATCCCCGCGGCGTACGTGAGCATGACGCCGAGGATCGACGTCTGGGCGAACCAGATGGTCGCGGGCGACGTCGTGGACACCCACGTCGCGGCGAAGCCGAGCGCGGCGGCGAGCATGGCGATGAGCACCGGCGGGCCGATGCCGCCGAGCGCGATCGGGAGCGCGTCCCGGGGCGGGTGGCGCTCCAGTTCCTCCTCGTAGCGCTCGTGGAACTGCACGGAGTAGTCGATCCCCAACCCGATCAGGATGGGGAACACCGCGCTCGTCAGCGTGGAGTTCGGGATCCCCGCGTAGCCGATCGCACCGAACGTGTAGATGACGCCGACGAAGACGGCGACGATCGGGAGGAGGCGCAGTCTGACTCCCCGAAAGAGGAAGAACAGCGCGACGACCATCAGCCCGACCGCGAGGCCGAGCAGTTGGGAGGTGCTCTGCTGGATGACCGCGGACATCTGCGCGGAGAACGCGGCGCTCCCGGTGACGGTCACGGAGGCGCCGGCGGGGAAGTTCGCCCACTGCTTGACGTCGACCGCGCGGTCGTAGATCGGCCGCTCCTCCTGCTGGGAGAGCCCGGTGTCCGTGGTGATGCTGACGATGGCGTAGTCCGGTGAGCCGAGCACGGATTCGATCTTCCGCTCGGAGTTCGGGATCCGCCCGTACTCGGCTCGTACCTGATCGGCCGGGCTGGTGACGGCGTAGACGTTCTGCGTCTCGCTCATCCGCCGGTCGAGTCTGTCGATGGCGCGGACCGTCGACGGCTCGGTGACGTCGCCGCGAACGAGGACGGCGACGCTGCCGTGATCGAAGGATTCCGAGTAGGCGTCGTACGTCGGGTTGTCGGCGACGAACGCCGCGTTACCGGTGACGCTGGTGATCTGTGCCGCACCACCGACGGACACGAAGATCAGGAGGACGGCGAGCGCGAGCGTCGCTACCGGGCGCTCTTGGACCCGGTCGCCGACGGACGAGAAAGCGCCGCGGAGCTTAGCCATGTGTGGTCACTCCGTGTGTGTGGCCGCTCATTGGCGACGGTAGAGGACGTAGGCGCCGCCCGCCACGACGAGCACGGCGACGACGATGACCGGGAGCGGAACGGGGAGGCCGCCGCTGGACGGCGAGACGGGGATGCCGACGGGGAGGCCGTCGGTGTACTTGGTGTCGCCGTCGGCGTCGTCGTAGCGCACCTCGACGGAGGCGGCGTACTCCTTGACGAGCGCCCCCGAGCCGGCGCTGACGGTGAACGTCGCGTTCTTCGTCTCGCCGGGCGTCATCGCGCCGAGGTACGCGCCGTCGTCGGACGTGGAGATCGGGTCGCTCACGAACAGTTTCGCGTTCGTCGCGGACACCGGCTCGTCGCCGTTGTACCGGACGCTGACGGTCACGGAGTCGCTCCCGCCGGGCGAAACGCCGGTGGAGACGTTCGTGACGGTAAAGGGATCGCGCTCGGGACCGATGGTGATCGACTGGCGCAGCGGCGCGTCGGTCTCGCGCACGTCGCCGTCGGCGTTCTCGTACTGCACGGTGAACGGGAAGGTGTTCGTGCCGGGTTCGGCGCTTGCGGGGATCGTGACGGTGAACGAGACGGGTGCGGACTCGCCCACGGCGAGGTCACCGACGGCGGATTCGCCGTTCGTCGCCGTCACCGTGGACGTCTGACCCAACATGACCGCGACGTTCTGCGCGTCGCCGGGGCCGGTGTTGACGACCGTCGCGTTGATCCGCGCCTCGTTCTCGTCGACGCGGAAGTTCTCCGTCGAGACGTCGCGGAGCTCGAACGAGCGCTCGGGACGCACCTGCACGCCGGTCGTGAGGGTGTCCGACTGCTCGGTAACGCCGTTCTGGTTCTCGTAGGAGACGACGGCGTTCACGGGGTACTCGCCCGCGGCGGTCTCGGGGCCGGCGCCGACCTGCGCGGAGACGGTCGTACGCTCGCCGGGTTCGAGCGTCGGCACGTAGAGGCCCGTCTGGGCTTGCGGGTTCGTCGACGAGCCGAAGTAGAGCGAGTCGGACTGCGTCGAGAGGCGGACCGAGGCCGACTGGGCGGTCCGCGTGCCCGTGTTCTCGATCGTGAAGGAGAGGTTCCCGGTGTCGCCGGCGAAGATCGAGTTCGTCCCCTCGGAGACGACGTCGAACTGCGGGCGGTCCTCGACGGTGATGGTGACGGACTTGCGCTCGTCGACGGTGCTCCAGACGTACTCGGGCTGTTCGGTGTCGCTGTACTGGACCGCGCGGACGTGCTTGTATTCGACGCGGACGGGGACGCGGTACGTGCCGGGCGTCGCGTTCCCGATCTCGATATTGAAGTTGAACGGCGCCGTGCTCGCTCCGGGGAGCGACCCGCGGACGACCGTGCCCGTCTTCACGTCGATGGGCGCGTCGATCTGATCTTCGAGCACCGTCAGGCGGACGTTCTGTGCGGTCTTGATCTTCTCTTCGTACTGCGCGGGCCCACCCTGCTTGATGTCTCCGTCGTTGGACGCGATGACGGAGAGCGTGGCGGCCTCACTCGCTTTGAACGTGTTGTCGGCCACGGAGAGCGAGACGTCGGGGTTCCCGTAGACCGAATTGTCTGCCATGACTGGTGCGGCCGGCACGACGAGTGCCAGCGCGAGGACGAGTAAAACGATTTCGCGGCGCATCGAGGGATCGTACAGGCGAAACGGGGATAAAAACGATGGAACCCCACGTGGGTTGCTCGGGGTTTAGCCGAGCGGCGCGTGAGGCCGCCGTGCTCGTGATCGCCCCGTGCTCGCTGCGCTGTGCCGTCCGCCGAAAGGAGCGAGTCGGTTATCGGCGGAGGCGCGTTCCGGCGATGCCGCCGACGACGACGCCGCCGAAGAGCAGAGCGATGCCGCCGAGCGGAATGCCGCCGATCCCGCCGTTCAGGAAGGCGTTCTGCCCGGAGATGGTCGTGACGTCGCTATCGGTCGACTCGAGCCCCTTCGATCCGATCGTTTCGGTGGTGCTGCTGGCGTCGCCACCGGCCGTGTAGGAGACGTCGAGCGTCGCGCTCGCTGGCTCGGAGCCGACGGGGACGGTGAGCGTCTTCGACGCGGAGGCGTTGATCCGCTCGGCGGACGCGCTCGGCAGGGAGCCGTCCGGCGACTCGGCCGTCACGAGGACGTCCTCGATCGGCGCGTTGCCCGCGTTGGCGACGTGGTACTGCAGCAGCGTCGTGTCGTTCTCGTGGACCGTCGTCGCGTCGACGCGCACGGTGTCTTCGAGCTCGTCGACCGTGGTGGACGTCAGCCCGGTGACGTCTTCGTTCTCGCTGGTGAGCGTCGCCTTCAGGTTCATGTCACCGGCCTCGTCGGGGGTGACGGTGAACGTGAAGGTCGTCATGTTCTCGGCGGGAATCGTCGGCCGCATCCGGGTCTGTGCGTCGATGTTGTCACCGAAGTCGTCGAGGCGGAGCGTGACGTCCGAGAGTGTGTCCTCGCCGCCGTTCGAGACCGTCACGGTGACCGTCGATTCGGCACCGGCGACCATCGAGTCGGCGTCGATGTGCACACGGGGCGCGGGCTCGGGATCGCTCGACGGCTCGTCGACGTCGACGTAGACCGGATGCGTGATCTGCGAGGCGGACTGCGTGTGACCGGACGAGTTCACCGTGGTTCCCCGAACGTGGAGCGTCAGGTGCTTATCCCCCGCCGTGTCGAAGGTCGTCCGCAGCGGGACGTCCAGCGTCTCGGACCCACCGATCGTCCCCAGATCGTTGGCCTCGGCGATCCGCTCGCCGTTCGCGTTCGTGAGCGTGACCTCGTTGATCTGGAAGCCCGCGTCGTCCGCGCTGGAGTGCCGGATCGTCGGTGTGATCGTCACTAGATCACCGGTCGTCGGGTTGTCGTCGGAAACGCCGACATCAGAGATCGTCACGTACGTTACGCCGCTCGCCGCACCGGCACTGGCGAGCAGCGAACAACAGAGCAGGAGGGTGATCGTCGCGACGAGCGTTCGGCCGAGTCGGGATCGCTTCGTTCGTGGCATACAGTTTTAGGCTAGCCTAAAAGAATATAAGCGCTTTGTTTTAGGCCGGCCAAAACAGTGACTCGAATAAACGCTCGGCCGGCCGGATCAAAAACGATACGGAATCGCGTCCGCCGGATCGACCGGCGAGCGACGGGCGTCGAGCGGCGAAAAGGGTCGGCGGTATCGACGCGTCGGACGTCGGTCGGGGAGTCCGAGGGCGTTACTTGCGGAAGCGACTGCCGACGACGCCGCCGACGACGACGCCGCCGAAGAGCAGGGCGATCCCGGCGATCGGGATCCCGCCCGTGCCGCCACCGAAGAAGGCCTGCTGACCGGTCGATCCGGACGCGCTCAGGACGTTCGTCTGCAGACCCTGCCCGCTGACCGTCGTGGTGACGCTACTGGACTCGCCGGCGACCGTGTACGCGGCGTCGATCGTCGCCTCGGACGGCACGTGGCCGATCGGCACGGAGACCGTCTCGGAGGACGAGGCGTTGACCTGCTCGACGGACGCGCTCGGCAGCGAGGCGTCCGGCGACTCGGCCGTCACGAGGACGTCCTCGATCGGCGCGTTGCCCGCGTTGGCGACGTGGTACTGCAGCAGCGTCGTGTTGTCGTCCTCGACGACCGTCGCGTCGACGCGGACGTCGTCATCGACCGCCGAGACCGGCACGGCGGACGTCGTCGAGACGTTCACGTCCGAAGAGGAGAGCGACGCCGTGAGGTCCGTGCTCCCGGTCTCGCTGGGGGTGACGCTGAAGGAGAACGTCGTCATGCTCTCGGCCGCGATCGTCGGCTGCATCTGCGTCTTGGTGTCGACGCCGTCACCGGAGAGCCGCAGCGTCACGTCCGAGAGCGGATCCTCGCCACCGTTCGAGACCGTCACGTCGACGGTGGAGTCGTCACCGGCGACCATCGGCGCGGCGTCGATGTGTACGCGGGGTTCGGGCTCATCCGCGGCCGGCTCGTCGACGTCGATGTAGACCGGATACGTGATCTGCGAGGTGGACTGCATGTGACCGGACGAGTTCACCGTGGTCCCTCGGACGTGGAGCGTCAGGTGCTTATCTCCCGCCGTATCGAAGGTCGTTCGCAGCGGCACGTCCAGCGTCTCGGAGCCCCCAACCGTCCCTAGGTCGTTGGCCTCGGCGATCCGCTCACCGTCCGCGTTCGTGAGCGTGACCTCGTTGATCTGGAAGCCCGCGTCGCCCGCGCTGGAGTGCCGGATCGTCGGTGTGATCGTCACTAGATCACCGGTCGCCGGGTTGTCATCGGAAACGCTGACGTCCGAGATAGTTACGTACGTTACGCCGCTCGCCGCGCCGGCACCGGCGAGCAGCGAACAACAGAGCAGGAGGGTGATCGTCGCGACGAGCGTTCGGCCGAGTCGGGATCGCTTCGTTCGTGGCATACGACAATTATCATTATCTTTGACTGTAATAGGTGCTCGGGTATAGGTAAACCTGACACAACGTGTGTCCCGTTTACTACGGAGCCAGTCAGCGCTTACGGGAACCGTCCCGTCGTCGGCGGTCAGCGGAGGATTGCGAAGTAGGTCGCGGCGAAGACGATAGCCGTCGCGGCGGCGACGGTGCCGGGAGAGAACGAGACGTAGTCGAGGAGCGACGCACCGTACACGACGATCGAAGCGTAGAGCGCCGACAGCACGACCGCGAGCGGATACACGACGCGGGGGTCCCCATCGACCATACGCCAATCTGCGCGTCGGTCGGTATCAAACTCCCGGACGCGCCCTCAAGTACGATGGCGTGTCCACGGGGGCGTGTGAACTTCGAATCCGTGCGGTCGAAGACGGACCGCGGCGTCGCGGGCCTCCCGATCCGCCTCGTGGTCGCGTTCGTCGTCGGCACCGCCGTCCTCGGCGTGATGCTCAACATGGTCAGCGGCGTCGGTGCGCTCACAGCGACGGAGCTCGACGCGCAGCCGACACCGGACGTCGTCCGGCCGGGGAACGGAACGGTCACGGTCGCGGCGGTCGACGCCGACGGTCACACCGTCCCGGGCGTCACGGTCGTTCTGAGTGGGGACACGGCCGGGCTCGCCGGCGGAAAGCCGATCGTCGCGCGCACGAACGCGACCGGTGTGGCGACGCTCCGCGTGACGCCGACGCTCCCGCCGACGGCCGATCAAGGGACCCTAGCGCTCACGGTCAAGCCGCCGAGTGACAAGTACGCCGACCGGCGCGACAACACCGACGTCCTCGTCGTTCGCTAGTCCCAGTCGATCCAGTCGAGTTCCCAGCCGCGACGGCGCTCGGCGTGTCTCCGGGCGTGTTCCCGGTCCTCCCGGGCGGTCCGATTGCGCGCCGGCACACCGTCCTGTTCTCCCTCGACGAGGAGCGGGGCGAACGAGACCGCTTGTCCGTCGCGGACCTCGTCGCCGGCCTCGACGGTGGCGAGGCGCTGATCGCCCGCACCGAGCGGCATCACGAGCCGACCGTCGGGGGCGAGTTGCTCGCGGAGCGCGGCGGGGACGTCGAGCGCCGCGGCCTCGACGAGGATGCGATCGAACGGCGCGTACTCCGGGAGGCCCCGCGCGCCGTCGCGGCGATCGACGAGCGTCTCCGCGTAGCCCGCGCGTCGGAGGTTGTCGCGGGCCGCCCACACGACGCGGCGGGCGATGTCGACGGCGTGGACGTGTTCGGGACCGACGATTTCGGCGAGCACCGCGGCGGTGTAGCCGACGCCGACGCCGACGATCAGGACGTCGTCGCCGGGGTTCGGCGCGAGCGCCTGCACGAGCGCGCCGGCGGTGCTGGGCGCGAGGACGCGCGTGCCGTACGCTTCGAACGACCGGTCGTTGTACGCGCGGTGGTCGGCGTCGACGAACTCGTGGCGGGGGACAGCGCGCATCGCCGTTCCCACGGGGTCGGGTTCGACGACGCCCCGGAGGTCGTGTTCGAGGCTGTCGACCATTCCGTCCCGAGCGACCGCGTACTCCATACGGATCGATGGGCGCCGAGGCTCTTGAACGAACCGTCAGACACGTGCGCGCGACCCCCGACCGCCGGCTACTGCATCCGCACGAATCGGACGCGTTCGAGACGCTCGCGCGTCGTTCCGTCCGGGTCGACGTCGATCCGGACGAGCTGCTGCGCGAGGTCTCCGACGGGCGCGAGGACGCGGCCTCCGGTGCGCGTCTGCTCGACGAGCGCGTCGGGCACGTCGGGCGCGGCGCAGGTGAGGTAGACGGCGTCGTACGGCGCGTTCGCCGGCCACCCCTCGCGGCCGTCGCCCTGTCGGACGTGGATGTCGCCGTAGCCCGTCACGGCGAGGGTCTCGTGGGCGTCCGCGGCGAGGTCGGCGACGTACTCGACGCTGTAGACGTTCGCGCCCCCGACGAGTTCGGCGGTGACGGCGGCGTGATAGCCACACCCCGTCCCGATTTCGAGGACCGTCTCCCCCCGGTCGAGATCGAGGTGGTCGGCCATCGCGGCGACCATGTGCGGGGCGCTGATCGTTTGGTCGTGACCGATCGGGAGCGGGCGATCGGCGTACGCGTCGTCGCGGCGTGCCTCGGGGACGAACTCGTGTCGCGGGACCGCTCGGATCGCCTCGACGACGCGCCGGTCGAAATCGTACTGTCGGGCGAGTCCGTCTGCGAGTCGATCGCGGGCCTGCTCGTACGCCATTGGTGGTTTGCGCGCGCTGCGCGCGTGAAAAAGTAGGGGCCGCGGGAGACGCCGCGGTGTCCGGTGCGTGTCGGCGGCGCCGTTACCAGGCGGACCAGGCCTTCGAGGACTTGTCGACGCCGTAGACGCGCTTTACGTCCTTGGCGAGGACGGTGTCGCCCTCGTGGCCGAGCTTCTGGAAGTCGTAGCGTTCGACGGCGTCCTCGCGGACGTGGATGCCCTCGACTTCGAACTCCTCGTCGCCGAACTCGTAGGTCTCACCGATGGTGAACTCCTCGTCGCCGGGGAGTTGGAGGTCGAGGCTGCGGGTGCCGTCGCCCTCGCCGTCGCGCGGGTGGACGGTGACGGGGACGGAGACGTTGTCGACGGCGCGCGTCCAGAAGGTCTCGACCTCGCCAGCGGTGGTGCGCGTGACGCGCTCCTCGGGACCGATCTCGATGTCGGTGACGCGGACCTGCATGATGACCGCCTCGGTTTCGAGGATGAACTCCTCGCCCTTCTCGACGTCCTCGTCGGCGGGCATCTCGACGGACGCGGTGAAGGAGTCACCGTCCTGTGAGACGACGACGGTCGGTTCGACGGTGGTCTCGCTCTCCAGGGGCGCCTTGTGAGTGTGGCCGCATTCGGTACAGCGGACCGTCGCGGTGCCCCCGCCGGTCGTGATGATCTCGTGGACCGTCTCCTGGTCGGGAGAACAGGAGGGGCACGCGACGGGCGCGCGCTCGGCGTGTTCGCTCATGGGCGCTCTAAGCGGCCCGAGGCGTAAAAACCCGCGGAGAGCGGGGTGCGCGTGGGGCCGTGTGAGACGGTCGGGCCCCGTGGGACGCCGACCGGTCTCTCGACCCGTCCGAAGCGGTGCCGTTGCGCCCCGCTCGCGTTTCCGAGGTCTACGGCTCGGGGAGCCGTACGACTTCGCCGTGCTCACGCCTCGTTCCTCAGCGTCGGACGGGCGATCCGTCCGTCCGGTTCGCGGGATCGATGATCTCGCCCTATTCGCTTTCTGGAAGCCTCACGGCTTCCCCCCGCTCGCGTTTTCGAGGTCTACGGCTCGGGGAGCCGGACGACCTCGCCATCCGCGTACACGGTCGGTTCCCGAACGATCCCGTCGAGGTGGAGCGGCGCGTCGGTGTCGCCGCCGATACCCGCGTCGTCACCGATGGCGATGTGGACGGTGCCGGCGGCCTTCTCGTCGAGGAGAACGCTCCCCACCAGGTCGGTGACGGCCACGTTGGTTCCGATGCCGAGTTCCGCGAGATTGTAGGCGGCGTCGCCGACCTCGTCGGCCGCCTCCTCGACCGCCGCTCGGACGGCGCCGTCCGAGATCGCGGTGACGGAGCCGTCGGTGACCTCGAAGCGGAGCTTCCGGCCCGCATCGAGGAGCCCGTGGGGCATCATCGTCCCGTCGACGACGTACGTTCCGTCGGCGGTCTCGGGGGAGACGAACACCTCGCCCGCGGGGAGGTTCGAGAAGTCGCCGGGCTCGTGGACCATCCCGGTGTCCTGTCGCCACTCGCGCGCGCCGGTCTGGAAGGTGATATCGGTGCCGGCGTCCGTGGTCACTCTGACTTCCTCGGCGTCCCGGACTTGCGCGAGGACGTCCGCGCAGTGGCGGCGGATGGTCGCGTAGTCCGCGTCGAGGCCGGTCGTGAAGACGTCCTCGGTGATCCCGGGGAGGGTCGCGCCGCGGACGCCGGCGTCGCTCGCCCGGGAGCGGGCGCGCGTGTGCGAGAGGCTCTTCGTGGTCGGCGCGAGGAAGGCGTCGGCGTCGCGGAGTGCGGCGGCGACGGGCGCGGGCGGTTCGGCGCCGTGCTGGTCGCCCGGCGGGTAGCGCAGGATCGTGACGTCGTCGGTGACGTCGCTGGCGGCCTCGTAGAGCGCCTCGCCGATCGTCCGTCGCTCGTCGTCGGTCACGACGACGACGGTCTCGTCGGCCTCGATGCCCAGACATTGAACGACGGCGGTGTCGGCGGCGTCGCGGAGCGTCGGCATGAGGGATACCTCGCCCGCGCGGGCGTTAGGCCTTGCCCCTCGTCGTCGCCCGATTACTCGCCGAGTAGTTAATTTCTTACAGTATTTCCCGAAAGAATTAATCACGCGGGCACCGGAGATGGAAGTGAATGCTCCGAGTCGGCGTCAACGGATACGGGACCATCGGCAAGCGCGTCGCGGACGCGCTCGCGGCACAGCCCGACATGAAGGTTGCGGGGGTCGCAAAGCGGACCCCGAACTTCGAAGCCACGGCCGCACATCGAGCGGGCTACGCCGTCCACGCCGTCGGCGACGCGGCCCCGTTCGCCGAGGCCGACATTCCCGTCGCGGGCGACCTCGACGACCTCGTCGCGGTGAGCGACGTCGTCGTCGACTGCACGCCTGCCGGGGTCGGCGCGCGGAACCGCGAGGTCTACGAGGCCCACGACACGCCCGCGCTCTATCAGGGCGGCGAGGACGCCGAGGCGGTCGGCGCGAGCTTCAACGCCCGCGCGAACTACGACGAGATCGCGCGCGGTGACGCCGAGCACGTCCGCGTCGTCTCCTGCAACACGACCGGGCTGTCCCGAGTGCTCACGCCGCTTGCGGAGGCCTACGGCGTCGAGAAGACCCGCGCGACGCTCGTTCGCCGCGGCGGCGACCCGGGGCAGTCAGATCGCGGCCCGATCAACGACATCCTCCCCGACCCGGTGACCGTCCCGTCCCACCACGGCCCGGACGTCAACACCGTGTTGCCCGACCTCGACATCGACACGATGGGCGTCACCGTCCCGGCGACGCTGATGCACCTCCACAGCGTCAACGTCACCCTCGAAAGCGACGTCGACGCCGAGGCGATCCGCGAGACGTTGGCGGACGAGTCGCGGATCTTCATGGTCCCGGAACACGCGCGCGTCGCCGGTCCCGGACACCTCAAGGAGCTGGCGAAGGACGCCGGACGCCCGCGGGGCGACCTCTGGGAGAACTGCGTGTGGGAGGAGTCGATCGCCACGGAGGGACGCGACCTCTACTTCTTCCAGGCGATCCACCAGGAGAGCGACGTGGTCCCGGAGAACGTGGACGCCATCCGAGCGCTCGTCGGTGACGCCGACGCCGCCGAGAGCGTCGTTCGGACGAACCGCGCGCTCGGCGTCGGTCGCTTCGACGCCCCGACGGACCGCGTCGCCACCACCGGTGGCGCGGCCGCGAGCGCGGACGACTAATCGAGGTCGGCGAACGTCACGTCGTCCGTCTCGGTGTCGATCGTGGCGACGTGATAGCGGTCGTCGCCGGCCGGGAACGGCAGGCCGCCGGGATTCACGCGCTGCGTGTCCCCGACGACGTCGTGGCGCCGCTCGTGGGTGTGCCCACAGAGCACGTACTCGTACTTCTCGCAGGCGACGAGCGCGTCCGTGAGCGTGCCGCTCGTGCCGTGGTAGACGGCGAACTCCGTCCCGTCGATCGTGAGCTCGGCCGACTCCCCGTGGTACTCGCCGAACGTTCGGATCGTGTCTTGGAGGGCCCACTCGCCGTCGTTGTTCCCGCGGACCGCGTGGAAGTCGAACGCGTCGCTCTCGAAGGCCGCGGCGGTGAACGGCGCGACGACGTCGCCGCAGTGGATCACGGTCTCACAGCCCGCGTCCTCGAAGTGCGCGACCGCGCGCCGAGCGCGTTCAAGGTCGTCGTGAGTGTCGGAGACGACGCCGACGAGCATTCAGTTCGCCTCCGCTTCGAGGACTTCGACGGCGGGAAGCGGTTCGCCGGTGAGCGCGCGGATGTACGCGCCGCCCGCGATGGAGACGTGCGAGAAGTCGTCCTCGCTCAGCCCGTACATCTCGATGGCGCGGGAGGTGTCGCCGCCGCCGACGACGCTGAAGCAGTCCGTCTCCGCGATGGCTTCGAGGACGCCGACCGTCCCCACGCTGAAGCGCTCGTCCTCGAAGAGGCCGAGCGCGCCCTTCACGAAGACGGCCTCCGAGTCCCGGACGACGTCGTCGTAGGCGGCGACCGTGTCGGTGCCGACGTCGAGGAAGCCCTGCGTCTTCTCTTCGACGTCCTCGACGAGCACCTCGGCGCGCTCGCCCTCAGCGTCCTCGTAGGCGAGGTCCGTCGCGAGCGTGATCTGGTCGCCGCGCTCCTCGAGCAGCGCGCGGATGGTGTCGGCGTTCTGCTCCCACTGGTCGTCGAAGAGGTCCATCCCCTCGACGTCCTCGCCGACGGGATAGCCGGCGGCGCGGAGGAAGAGTTCGCCCGCGATCCCCCCGAGCAGGAACCGGTCGACCTTCTCGTCGAGGGCGTTCATGACGCCGATGACGTCGGTGGCCTTCGTGCCGCCGACGACCATCGTCACCTGTCCGTCGAAGGTGCGCGACGCGATGGCGGTGTTCGCCCCGTACTCGGACTCCATGACGCGGCCCGCGTAGCTGGGGAGGACGAGCGGGAAGCCGACGAGCGAGGCGTGTTTCCGGTGCGCGGCCGAATAGGCGTCGTTCACGTACGCGTCGAACTCGGCAGCGAGCGTCCGCACGAGCTCGCATTTCGACTTCTCCTCGGGATCGGCCTCAGGGAGTTCATCCTCGCACATCCGGACGTTCTCCAACAGGAGGACCTCGCCCGCGTCCAAATCGTCGATGGCCTCGATGGCTTCGGGGCCGTACGTGTCGGGGACGAAGCGGACGTCGCGTCCCACGTGTTCGGCGAGGATGTCGGCGTGCTGGCGCAGCGAGACGAAGTCGTCGTCGCCGGGACGCCCCTGATGGGCCATGCAGACGACGCGGTCGCCGCGCTCGGCGAGCTCGCGCACGGTCTCGGCGTGGCGCTCGAATCGGCGGTTGTCCTGTACGGTGCCGTCCTCCACGGGGGAGTTGAGGTCGAGGCGGACCAGCACGCGCTGGCCGGGTTCGAGGTCGTCGAGTGTGTTGAAGCTCATAGTCGGATGGATCGGGTGGTGGGTACTTAGCGGTGGGCGAAAAGCGGTGCGCGGCGCGCGTGGTGCGGCTCGCGTTACCGTCGCCCGAGGGGCGACGTCAGTACTGCGTGATGTACGCGGAGACGTCGAGCAGGCGGTTCGAGAAGCCGTACTCGTTGTCGTACCACGTGAGGATCTTCACGAGGTCGCCGTTCTCGCCGATGACGTTCGTGGAGTTCAGGTCGACCGTCGAGCTGAACGGGAGACCGAGGATGTCGCTGGAGACGACCTCGTCGTCCGTGTAACCGAGGACGCCGGCGAGCGGCCCGGAGTCGGCGGCGTCGCGGAACGCGGCGTTGATCTCCTCGGCGGTGACGTTCTCCTCGTCGAGGTCGACGACGAGCTCGGTGATGGAGCCGTCCGGGACCGGAACGCGGATCGCCATCCCGTCGAGTTTGCCCTCGAGGTTCGGGAGGATCTTCGTCGCGGCTTGGGCGGCGCCCGTCGAGGTCGGGACGATGTTCTCGGCGGCGGCGCGCCCGCGTCGGGTCTTCGCCTGTGGCCCGTCGATGAGCGACTGCGAACCCGTGTAGGCGTGGACGGTCGTGAGGGTCCCCGTCTCGATGCCGAACTCCTCGTCGAGCACCTTCGCGACCGGCGTGACGGAGTTCGTCGTACAGGAGGCGTTCGAGACGACGTCCTCGCCGTCGTACTCGTCGTGGTTGACGCCGTAGACGAGCTGCTTCACGGGCTCCTCGCCCTTCGGCGGCGCGGAGATGACGACCTTCTCGGCGCCGGCCTCGACGTGCTGGGCGGCCTGTCCGCGCTCGCGGAAGATGCCCGTACACTCGAGGGCGACGTCGACGTCCTTCTCGCCCCACGGGAGGTCGGTGGGGTCCTGCACGTTGAGGAGTTGGACGCTGGAGTCGCCGACAACGAGTTCGTCGCCGTCGCGCTCGACGCCGTCGAGGCGGCCCATGACGGTGTCGTACTGCGCGAGATACGCCATGTCCTCGAAGTCCATGACGTCGTTGATGCCGACGAGGTCGATACGCGGGTCCTCGAGGGCGGCACGGAAGACGTTGCGCCCGATCCGGCCGAACCCGTTCAGGCCGACGCGAACGACCTCGCCGGTTTCCTCGGCGTCGAGGGAGAGTTCACTCATACACGAGTAATAACAATCAAACAGCTTAAAACCCCCCGGAAGAAGTCGACAAGAGACGCCGATATCGTGCGCATTGGTCGCAAGAAGAGGCGTCACCCGCGGGGCCCCGAAGCCTTTTGGCCGGGTACGGCCTACGGTAGCGCATGCGACGCGACGACCGGGACGACCCCTTCGACGACTTCTTCAGCGAGATCGAACGGATGATGGACGACGTGATGCAGGGAACGCAGAGTAACTACGACGACGCCGGTTTCGGGAGCGACACCCACCTCGACGTACAGGTGACCGACGAGGAGGTCCGCATCATCGGCGACTTCCCCGGCGTCGAGAAGGGCGACCTCTCGCTCAAGTGCGACGGGCGCACGCTCACGATCAGCGCGGCGACGGAGACCCGCGAGTACGACGAGCGTCTCGAACTTCCCTGCCGCGTCGACGAGCGCTCCGGGAGCGCGAGCTACAACAACGGCGTCCTCGAAGTCACCTTCGACCGCGCCGAGGAGTCCGCGAACATCGGCTTCGAATAGCTACAGTCCCGTCACGGCCGCCGCGAGGCGGTCGTAGAACCCCTCGTCGTACTTCTCGCTATCGTCGATGGTCGGACGGGCGTTCGTCTCGTTCACCACCGCACGGTCCGCCGTGACGAGCACGTCCACCCCGAGGAACGGCACGTCGAGCGCCGACGCCGTCCGCTCCGCGAGCGCGGCGACCTCCGGGTCCGGATCGACGCCGACGGCCTCCGCCCCCCGATGGACGTTGTGCTTCCACCGACCCGCCGCGACGTCGGCGTCTGGGAGACGGCGCTCGACCGCCCCGACGACGTCGCCCTCCAACACCATCACGCGATAATCGCGCGCGTTCGGGAGGTACTCCTGGACGAGGTAGGAGCGATCCCCGGTCGCCCGGTAGTCGTGGACGAGGTCGAGGTAGTCGCAGATCCCGAGGAAGGAGTCGAGGTCCGCGGCCTTCGCCACGCCGATCCCGCGCGTCGTCGAGTTCGGTTTCACCACGACGGGCGAGGGGAGGCACTCGTAGGCCGCGACGAGCGCGTCGGTGTCCGCGGGGTTCGAGACGAGCACCGAGTCGGGCGTCGGGATCCCCGCGTCCGCGAGCGTGGCGAGCACGCCCGCCTTGTTGCGCGACGTGAGGACGGCCTCGCGGTCGTTGAGCCACGGGACGTCGAGCCACGCGTCGAGCACCCCGCCCTCCATGATCCGCCCGGGGAAGACGAAGCCGGCGTCGAAGCGCTCACCGTCGACCGGTGGCTCGGTGAGGGAGTACGAACCGTGGGAGGCGGCGACGGCCTCGACCGCGATGCCGCGCTCGGCGAGGGGGTCGCGGACGCGCTCGAACGTCTCGGCCTCGTTGGCGAACGCGAGCCGGAACATATCCCCCCTTGGAGGGGGGGCGAGTAAAAGGACTCGTTAGCCGTCAGTCCGCCTTCGTCAGGAGGTCCTGCCCGCGCTCGACCTCGACCTTGCACGGCGGCGTGATCTTGTTGTACGCGCGGCGGAAGGCCTCCTTCACGGCGTCGGCCTGTTCGACGCTGCACCACGCGGTGAAGAGACGCTCGTTCGGGTAGATGCGGGTCGCGGTCCCGACGGGGACGCCGAAGGCCTGTCGCATCCCGTCGGAGACGCGGTCCGCGCCCGCGCCGGTCGCCTGCTTGTTCTCGCGGAGGACCTGGTGGGGGAACTTGCGGAGGATCATCTTGTAGTTGCCCTCGCCGAGCTCCTTGATCAGGTGGCGGTTCGCGGAGAGGCGAGCGGCCTCGAGCGAGCCGTGGCGGAGCTGACACTCCTCCTCGGGCTTGAGGCTGATCTGGACGTCGTAGTCCTCGGGGTCCGCCTGCAGGTCGCCCATCTTGAACTGGGCGATCTTCGAGCCGGGGATGCCCGTGATGTACTCGCGTCGGGTGTAGGACGGCTTGTCGATCGTCCGATACATGGAGGCGGGATTGTCGGCCATGGTTACTACCCGAGGCTGACGGCTAGCGCGCGGTTAAAGCCTTCGAACTGGTAGAGCGGAGCGATACCGACGCTCCGCCGACGGGACGGCGGGCGGGCGCGAACGTGAGCGATGCGTGACGATGTGGGTCGGGACGCCGCCCGCGACGACGGCAATCTTCTTGCCACCGGGCGTCGTTCTCCCCGACGACCCACATGGCCCCCGCAGACGACGGCGTCGACGAGCGCCATCTCCCTGTCGGCGAGACGGCCGACGGTGACTCCCTCCGGCTTCCGACGGAAGAGGTCCTGACCGGTCGCGCGTTCATCACCGGGAAGAGCGGGAGCGGGAAGAGCAACTCCGTCTCGGTCGTCATCGAGGAGCTGCTCGAACGCCAGTATCCCGTCCTCGTCGTCGACACGGACGGCGAGTACTACGGGCTCAAGGAGGAGTACGAGCTCCTACACGCGGGCGCGGACGACGGCTGCGACATCCAGGTGAGCCCGGAGCACGCAGAGCGCCTCGCCACGATCGCCCTCGAAGAGAACGTGCCCGTGATCCTCGACGTCTCGGGGTTCCTCGACGAGGCGGCAGCGGACGAGCTCGTCTTCGAGACGGCGAAACACCTCTTCGCCAAGGAGAAGAAGCTCAAAAAGCCCTTCCTGCTCGTCGTCGAGGAGGTCCACGAGTACATCCCGGAGGGGGCGGGGATGGGCGAGACGGGGCGGATGCTCATCAAGGTCGGCAAGCGCGGCCGAAAGCACGGCCTCGGCGTGGTCGGCATCAGCCAACGTCCCGCGGACGTGAAGAAGGACTTCATCACGCAGGCGAACTGGCTCGTCTGGCACCGGCTCACCTGGGAGAACGACACGAAGGTCGTCGGCCGGATCGTCGGGAGCGAGTACGAGGCCGCGGTCTCGGACCTCGACGCCGGGGAGGCGTTCGTGCAGGCGGACTGGACGGACGCGGCGGTCGAGCGCGTCCAGTTCAAGCGCAAGCGGACGTTCGACGCGGGCGCGACGCCCGGTCTCGACGACTTCGAACGCCCGGAGCTGAAGTCGGTGAGCGACACGCTCGTTGAGGACCTCGCGGACATCAGGGACGCCGAGGAGCAACGCCAGGACCGGATCGCCGAGCTCGAACGCCGCGTGGAGAACCGGGAGGAGCGCATCGCCGAGCTGGAGGCCGAACTCGACCGGGCGCGCGACGTCTCGGCGGCCGCTCGCAAGCTCGCAAACGCGGTGGCGCACGGCGACCCGGATCGCGGTCCCGTCGACGCGCGTACCGCGGACGGGGCGGCGACAGACGGCGACGCGGCCGCGCAGACCACGCTGGACGCGGACGCGAACGACGGAGGTGGGACCGGGACCACGGGAGGCGCGGACACGACGACCGACGGCGTCGCGGCCCTCCGCGAGCGCGTCGCGGAGCTCGAAGCGCGACTCGCCGCGGTCGGACGCGGGGACTCGCCCGACGCCGGTGACGCGGACGACGAAGCCGCGCGAACGTCGGGCGTCGACACCGCGGTAGACGATGTCGGTGAGGACACCGGCGAGGAGGCGAACGCGTCGGTGGCCGACTTCGAGGACCAGCTGGCCGCGCTGGGAACGGACGACGCGGGCGCGACGACGGCGGAAACCGAGCGCGACGGCGAGGGCCGTATCGAACCGACGGAGCGCATCGGGGACGTCCTCGATCGGCTCCAGCGCTCGTCGGAGCGCGAGCGCGCGTCGCGCGGACACGGACACGGACGCGAACGACCGGCGAGCGGAGCGGCCGACGGGGACGCGTCCACGGGAAGCGCGGACGGTGAGCGCGAGGCGGGCGCCACGACGGTGGACGAACCGGGGGCGCTCCTCGACGCGTCCGCGGTCCGGACGCGACTCGATGCGGCGCGACGCGCCTCGCGGTGTAACGAGTCGACCGCCGAAGCGGTCTACGAGCGACTGAGCGAGACGTCGCAGTCGGCGCGGGCGCTCGTCGTCGCGACGGGGGCCTCGATGGAGGCGATCCACTCCCTTCTCGTCGAGTTGCGCGGGCGCGACCTCGTGGTGCGGGACCGCGAGCGGCAATACGCGTTCGACGAGCGCGCGTTACGGAGCCTCGTCGACGATCCGCGGGCCGAACGCGGCGAGCTCGGCGAGCAGTGGCGGATCGAGTGACGACGCCGTCGCTCGCTGAGTGGAAGACCGAGCGCGACGAGTCGGATGACGCGTCGCTCTCGTTGGAAGATAAGGACCGGAGTCGCTCACACCGCAACCGTCAGCGCTTCCGGGAGTCGAGAACCGTTACCGCAATGCCGCCGTTACGGCGGCCTCCTTCAACGAGTTACAGGCGGGTGAGGTTCGTCGCGCGGGGGCCCTTCTCGGCCTCCTCGATGTCGAACTCGACCTCCTGACCTTCTTCCAGGTCGGGGCCGCCGACGTCTTCCATGTGGAAGAAGACGTCCTCGTCCGCGTCGTCAGTCTCGATGAATCCGTAACCGCCCGTGTCGTTGAAGAAGTCAACTACGCCTTTCGCCATTGCCTTTGTACGATGTGGCTGTCCACGGATAACTCTTGCGGGATGGAGGCGGTCGGTGCGACCGGCTTCCAGAGGGGATGTGACCGCACGAGCCCGACGGCGAGGTGATCACCGACAGCAGACCGTTCAGCAGTCGTAGTAGCGCGCGAGCGCGCCGCCCATCGACACGAACGCACCGAGGACGAACGGTCCGGAAATCGGGCGCGAACACCACGGTGCCGACCGCGGAAACGAGTGTGGACGTGCGCACGACCGGTGAGTCGCGTGTCGACGGCAACGGCGCGGCGGCTGCGCGCTCGTCGGAGTGAACGACAGCGAAACGTGGGTACAGAGTACCGGGGTTCGAACCGGGACGGGCGACGGCGGCCCCACGCGCGGTTCGGTCGCATCGCTTCCTCACGAGTTCGCGGGAAAATGCCGCCTCCCCGATTTGAACGGGGGACAGCTCGATCTTCAGTCGAGTGCTCTCCCAGTCTGAGCTAAGGCGGCGTGCACGTCACCCGAGGACGAGCGTGGAAAAAAGGGTTACGAAACGCACGGGGCGACGGTGGAAACGGACGGGCGGTCGTCTGGGGGGAACGACGGCGCTAAATCCGCGAGGGACGACCGAGCGTCCGACGGGACGGCGGTCTTCAACGTCGACAGGGACGCGCGGTGAGCAGGGCGATCCCACACGCGGCGTCGTCGCTCGTCGCGTGACGACGTCGGAAGTGGGTTCGGGCGGATTCGAACCACCGACCTTCTCCTTGTAAGGGAGACGTCATAACCACTAGACCACGAACCCGCACGTCGTGAGTGGCGGAGGCGCGGCAAAACGGTTTCCCTTCGACCGCTGGCGGCGGAACGCTTAGGCGGCGTCGCGGGCTTCGTCGGGGTATGGATCGGCGGACGCGACGGGCGACGACGGCGCTGGCGGTCCTGTTCGGGGTCGCGCTCGTCGCCGTCGGGGCGTGGGCGTTCACGGGGTCGACGGGCCACGACGGCGCGACGGTGACGATCGCGGACGAGAACGGGTCGACGCTCGGCGTCGTGGACGCGTCGGTGGCGGACTCCGAGGCCGAGCGCTATCGGGGCCTCTCGGAGACCGCGTCGCTGGCGAACGGCTCGGGAATGCTGTTCGTCTACGAGACCGAGGGGCCGCGGGCGTACGTGATGCGCGACATGGCCTACCCGCTCGACATCGTCTTCGTCGGGGCGGACGGGCGGATCACCCGAATCCACCACGCGGGGACGGAGGAGCCGCCGTATCGCCGCTACACGGGTCGGGCGAAGTGGGTGATAGAGGTCCCACGGGGGTGGACGGCGCGTCACGGGATCGCGGCCGGGGATCGGGTGGCGATCGAGTACGGTCGCGGCGGGGACGTCGGGAGTTGAAACCTTTTTCCTGCGCACCGCGTAGTCGGGACGAATGAGCGAACAGGGTGCGGACGACGCGTTCGCGGACGTGCGGGCGACCTCTGGGAACGCGATGTGGCGGCTCTTCTCGGAGTACGGCCGGGAGTTCTGGGGGCAGTTCACGCTCGGCGTCGTCGCGTCGATCGTCGCGCGCCTCCTCGATCTCGTGCCGCCGGTGATGCTCGGCTACGCGATCGACACGATCCTCCGCGACGACGGGACGTTCCTCGCGTTCCTCCCGGCGCCGCTGCGCGCTGGATGGACGACGGGCGAGCAGGTGCTGATCGCGGCGGGGATCGTCGCGGGGTCGTTCGTCCTCGGCGCGGGGTGTCACTGGGTCCGCAACTGGGGGTGGAACGCGTACAGCCAGCACGTCCAGCACGCGGTGCGCACGGACACCTACGAGCGGATGCAGCGGCTGAACATGGCCTTCTTCGCGGAGAAGCAGACGGGCGAGATGATGTCCGTCCTCTCGAACGACGTCAACAGGCTCGAGCGCTTTCTGAACGACGGGCTGAACTCCGCGCTCCGCCTCGCGGTGATGGTCGTCGGCGTCGCGGTCGTCCTCTTCTCCTACAACTGGCGGCTGGCGATCCTGACGCTCCTCCCGGTGCCGGTGATCGCGGGCTTCACGTACTGGTTCGTCAAGCGCATCCAGCCCAAATACGCGGCCGTCCGCTCCTCCGTCGGGCAGCTGAACTCCCGACTGGAGAACAACCTCGGCGGCATCCAAGTCATCAAGACCTCGAGCACGGAGGAGTACGAGGACGAACGCGTCGAGGAGTCCTCGCGGGACTACTTCGACGCGAACTGGGGGGCGGTGACGGTCCGGATCAAGTTCTTCCCGGCGCTGCGCGTCATCTCGGGGCTCGGCTTCGTGTTGACCTTCCTCGTCGGCGCGTACTGGGTGGCGGTCGGCCCGCCGCTCGGGATGGAGGGGACGCTGACGGTGGGCGCGTTCGTCGTCTTCATCCAGTTGAGCCAGCAGTTCATCTGGCCGATGGCGCAGTTCGGGCAGATCATCAACATGTACCAGCGGGCGCGCGCGGCGAGCGAACGCATCTTCGGGCTGATGGACCAGCCCTCGCGCGTCGCCGAAGAGCCCGACGCCGCGGACCTGATCGTCGATGACGGCGCGGTCGAGTACGACGACGTGACGTTCGGCTACGACGAGGAGACGATCATCGAGGACGTCTCGTTCGAGATCGACGGCGGCGAGACGCTCGCGCTCGTCGGCCCGACGGGCGCGGGGAAGTCCACGGTGCTCAAACTCCTCATGCGGATGTACGACCCCGACTCGGGTGCGATCCGGATCGACGATCAGGACATCGGCGAGGTGACCCTCTCGAGTCTCCGGGAGGCCATCGGCTACGTCTCGCAGGACACGTTCCTCTTCTACGGCACCGTCGCGGAGAACATCCGCTACGGCTCCTTCGACGCCGACCACGAGGACGTCGTCGACGCCGCGAAGGCCGCTCAGGCCCACGAGTTCGTCACGAACCTCCCCGACGGCTACGAGACGATGGTGGGCGAGCGGGGCGTGAAGCTCTCGGGCGGCCAGCGCCAGCGGATCGACATCGCCCGCGCGGTGCTGAAGGACCCCGACATCATGATCCTCGACGAGGCGACGTCGGACGTCGACACGGAGACGGAGATGCTGATCCAGCGCTCGCTCGATCGTCTCACCGCGGACCGGACGACGTTCACCATCGCGCACCGGCTCTCGACGGTGAAGGACGCGGACACGATCCTCGTGCTGGAGGACGGGCGAGTCGTCGAGCGCGGCGCGCACGAGGAACTCCTCGCGGAGGACGGCCTCTACGCGAACCTCTGGGGCGTGCAGGCCGGCGAAATAGACGAGCTGCCCGAGGCGTTCGTGGAACGCGCCCGCGAGCGCGGGGCACAACGGGTCGAAGAGGAGAGCGCGAACGACGACTGAAGTCGGGGCGGCCGGCGGGGCGGATCAGGGCGACCAGCCGCAGACGCTACACTCGCGGGCCGCCGTCTCGTGGAGGCCGCCGCAGTCGGGACACTGTTTCTTGTTATAGCTTCGGTCCCAGGCCTCGACGTCGTGACCGGTGTGTTCGAGGAACTCGTCCAGAACCGATTCGGTATCCCGTGCGCTCGACATACATGGTACAGTATACCACACTAACGATATAATCTTTGTGGTGGTCGGTACCACGCTCTCGATGAACGCCGCGTCGGACGCGAGCGACGCGGTGGCGGCGACTCGGCGGCGCTCAGAGATCGTAGAGGTCGCCGAACTTCGCGTTCACGTAGTCGAGGAAGTGATCGGCCGTGTACGGTTCGCCGGTCGCCTCCTCGATCAGGTCCGGCGTCGTGTAGCGACGGCCGTGACGGTGGACGCGTTCGCCGAGCCAGTCGGCGAGCGGGTCGAAGTCGCCCCCGCTGATCGCGGCGTCGAGGCCGTCGATATCGGCCTCGGCGTGCGCGTAGAGCTGTGCGGCGAGGACGCTCCCGAGCGAGTACGTCGGGAAGTAGCCGAAGTTCCCGTGGCTCCAGTGGATGTTCTGGAGACATCCCTCGCTGTCCGTGTCGGGCCGGACGCCGAGGTACTCGGCCATCTTGTCGTTCCACGCTTCGGGGACGTCCGCGACGTCGAGGTCGCCCGAGATGAGGGCGCGCTCGATCTCGAAGCGGAGGACGATGTGCATGTGGTAAGTGAGTTCGTCCGCCTCCACCCGGATGAGGTTGTCCGGGTAGACGCGGTTGGCGGCCTCGTAGAGGTCGCGGGGCGTCGCGTCGACGGTGGGGAACTGCCCGCGGAGGTCGCCCGCGAAGTGCTCCCAGAAGGCCGCCGAGCGCCCGACGTGGTTCTCCCAGAGGCGCGATTGGGACTCGTGGACGGTGAGATCGCGGGCCTCGCCGAGCGGCGTCCCGTACTCCTCCCGCGGGAGGCCGAGATTGTAGCGCGCGTGGCCGAACTCGTGGACGGTGCTCATCATCGAGTCGAGCGGTTCGTCCTCGCTGAAGCGCGTCGTGATGCGCGAGTCGAACTGATTGCCGACGGTGAAGGGGTGCGTCGACGTGTCGAGGCGACCGCGGTCCCAGTCGTAGCCGAGCGCGTCGAGGACGTCGCGCGAGAAAGCCTCCTGCGCTTCGGGGTCGTACGTCCCGCCCGCGAAGGGCGCGGCGAGGTCGGCGTCGGACGCCTGCACGGCGTCGATCAGCGGGACGAGCTCCTCGCGGAGGCGATCGAGGACGCGCTCGGCCGTTTCGAGGTCGAGGTAGGGTTCGTATTCCTCGAAGAGCACCGCGTACGGGTCGCGCTGATCGTCGATGTGCGCGGCGTACTCGCGTTTGAGGTCGACCAGCTCGTCGAGGTACGGTGCGAACGTCTCGAAGTCGTCGTTCTCGCGGGCCTCCTCCCACGCCTGCAGGGCCTCGCTGGAGGTCTGTGAGATCTCCTCGACGAGGTCGCGCGGGACGCGCTCGGCGCGGACGTACTGGCGCTCGATCTCGCGGACGACCGCGGCCTGCTCGTCGGTGAGGGCCGCGTCGTCGAGGACGGCCAGCGAGTCGGTGACGACGTCGTCGGTCAGCAGGTCGTGGCTGAGCCCGGACGCCACGGAGAGCTGTTTCGAGCGCGCGGGGTTGCCGCCCTCGGGCATCATCACCTGTTGGTCCCAGGAGAGCGTGCCCTGCACGCCGCCGAGCGCGGTGACGCGTTCGTACTGATCGAGCAGTTCGCGATAGGCTTCGGGAGCGTCCGCGCGGTGGTCCGTCATGAGTGAACGAGCGGCGCGCGGTCACAAGAAGCCACCCGTCCCGGCGCGCGGTGTCGCGGCCGCGACGCTACGGCCAGCGCGCGGCGATCGCGGTGTACGCGTCCCGGCAGGTGCGGAGGGCGTCGAGGGAGACGCTCTCCGCGTCGGTGTGGGCCTCGCCGGGTTCGGCAGGCCCGCAGACGACGCAGGTCGTGCCGGTGTCCGCGAGCCACCCCGCGTCGGTCGCGTGGGGCTTCACCACCTGCGTCGGAGCTCCCGCTTGCGCGCCCGCGGCGGCGTCGGTCACCGCGTCCGCGAAGGCCGCGTCGTCGCACGCCATCGGCGGGAGGTCCTGCTCGACGTCCCACGCGACCCCCTCGATCTCGGCCGCGCGGGCGAGCGCCGCGCGCTCACCGGGGACGGTCCGCTCGTCGACCGTCACCTCGCAGGCGTCGGGGACGACGTTCCACGCCCCGCCGCCGTCGATCCCGGTCACGACGAGGCTCCCGGCGATCCGGTGGCCCAACACCTCGGTCTCCGGTGCGTCGAGGTCGCGGACGACGCCGACGGCGTCGCAGGCCCGGTAGACGGCGTTCGTACCCGCCTCGGGTTCGCTCGCGTGCGCGGCCGTTCCGGACGCGCGAAGCGTGCTGGCGCGCCGGCCTTTGTGCGCGACGGCGACATCCACCGTCCCGGGCGCGGAGTAGCCCGTCGAGCCCTCGCCGACGACGGCGTAGTTGGGCGAAAAATCGTTCTGAATGGCGTGACGAGCGCCGATCCCTCCCCGTTCCTCGCCGACGAACGACGCGAAGACCACGTCGCCCGCGGGGTCCGCCTCGCGGAACGCGAGGAGCATCGCGGCGAGCGCGCCCGTCATGTCCGCGGTGCCGCGGCCGTAGAGCCGTCCGCCCTCGCGGCGGACGCGGTACGTGCCATCGTCGGCGAGCTGGGCGTCTGCGGGGGGAACGACGTCGTGATGGCCGACGAGGGCGAGCGACGTGTCGCCGTCGCCGGTCTCGTCGGAGCCGCGCTGGGCGATGGCGTCCCCGGACGGCGACCGGGGGCCAGTCGCTCTCCGGGCGATGACGTTCCCGCCGTTCGGGGCGTCGTCGCGTTCGACCGCCGCGTCGGTGTGCTCGCGGAGCCACGACTCGATCCGATCGCCGACGGCCGTCTCGTCGTCGTGGGCGGAGATCGCGACGAGGTCGCGGGTCAGCGATTCGAGTTCGTCCATGCGTCGGCGGACGGGGGCGAGCGGGAAAACTCGGGCGGCGACGAGCGCGCGGTGCGCGAGAGCGGCGTTCGCACGCCCGTCTGGGGGTTCTTGGACACCCCATCCGTCTTTAGTTAAGCGAGAAACCGCGTGATAGCGGCGGCTTATCGAGGCACCTTTCGGAAGGAATGAGGAAGTCCAGTCTGTGCACGACA
>NZ_JAGIKY010000021.1:0-31289 GCF_017874695.1 Halarchaeum nitratireducens | reverse complement strand
GTTCACAGTTTCGGAGGATAGCCCAGTTTCAGATCGAATTAACATCACTTCGTGGTTCTTCTCACCGACCAGTCCTGATTTGGATCCTTACCGATCGCATCTACTGGGCGGACGTGCGAAATTGCGTAGATTCTGCCGCTCCTGATTAGGGTTGTCACTCCCAAACGGCGGACTCAGGGGGATCAGCCGGTTAGTCGTGTGGAATCAACGACGAGGCAACGAGCTCAACACACTCACCCGCAGTAATCACAGGTGCGTAGTCCATCTCACCTCCCACACTCGCTTTCAGCAGGAAGTCGGTGAGCCGCCAGATATTGTACAAGAGGACCGCGAAAACGAAGTAGAACAAACGAATGCGGTAGTCTTTCGAGGAGGTCTTCGCGAGAAAATCACCTTTGATCGATTTGTACTCACTCTCGATCTGCCACCGGCGGCTGTAGCGCTGACAGAATGTCTCGGCTTCCTCAGGACCGACTCGTAGATTCGTCGCGAAGACGGCCGTTCCCTCCCCACTCGTCGACGGCACGTACAGGAGCCGCATTGGATGCGATCCAGATTCTACATGGATAGAAGCCGACTCAACAGCCACCTCTTGGTCGTCTCCCTCCATTTGTTCGAGCACATCCCGTTCGGAGCTTGAGACTCGCTTCGGAATGAGGTAGTTCACATCGAGGTTTGAGAGTGTCTGGAACACTTGTATCGAGTCAAACTCTCGATCACACAGCACCGTCTCGATCGGAACTTGTTCTTTCGCTCGTCGAACGAGCCGTCGCACAGTACGATGGATCTGATTCGACGGGTTCTCATCCCACTCGGAACTCTCACGGACCGGCTCAACCGCCAGAACGAGCGGGATGTTCTGCCCGATGATCGAGAGGGTTGCGAATTTGAATGCTCGACCGTCTCTGTCCTTGGTCCCGCTGACCATCGGCATTCCTTCGACCTCTCCGTAATAGGGAATAGTCGTGATATCGATTGCAGCGGTGACCGGCCTTCGAAAGGATGCTTCCGAGGCGATCACGGAGAGCAAGCGATCCGTTGTCTCGTTGAATCCGTTCACGAGTTCTTCGGGATCGAACTGCTTGACGGCGCGGAGGTGGGTATCACCATGGGGGCTGTACTCTTCGCCATGGCGATATTGGAAGCGAGTCGCTCCCTGCGCAGTTCCACAGTGGACCATCCCCATGAACGTCTGTAGCTCAAAGAATTGTGTGTCCTCGTACGAGGCGTTCGACGCCCGACCAGAGTCGAAGTGACCGAAGGCGTGATCACGCGCGAGGCGCGTTGTCTGGATGATCTCCTTCTGTGAGAAGGATTTGTCTTCTACTGGATCTGCGGCTTCTTGCTCATCGTCGACGATCTCTGCCTTAGGCCGCACCTCCGGCGCTGAGATGTCGCGATCGTGGACTTCCTTGATGACGTAGTGGGCGGCTGTGGTGACGAACTCCCGGGTCGCCTCGTCGAACCGGTTACGCCAGGTCCGCGAGAGCACCGATTCGTCGGGGATTTTCTCCAAGTCGAAGACAACTGCGAGTTCGGGATACTGGGCGAGCGAACGGTAGCTTTCGCCAGTGAGTTCGCGGTAGAGTAACAAGCGTACCATCCCCTCGAACGAGTGCGGTGCTGGATGCCACTCTGGGTAGCCGTCATTGAGCGAATCGAACGGCCCCTCCAGAGTTCGAAGAGCCGTGCAGAGGGACTGATCGGCTTTGAGTGCCTCTGTGAGTGTCAACCCGACAAGGTAGGCGTCGGTCAATCGGTGCTCCTGAGAAGTCATGTGAGCTATCCCATCAGCCAGTCACACAAGCGGCGCGATCCCATCCTCTTTGCGCAGGAACCGCTGCTGTTGAATCGGTCAGCACAAACAAGTACTCTGTAAGTCTCGCAGCTACGCTTCGTTCACTCATAGCTAACACCTTCATTGATGATGACTCAATCATCCTGCTCGACGTTGAGGGTGAGAAACTGGTCGGGAGATTCTGGAATCAACTATGCTGAGATAACTCGTGTGAGGACAACCAGCTTCTCAAGAAGAGGCGCGGCGTGAGTGGGAAAACTGGCATCTATAGCCCGTTAAATCGGTTTACAGAGTGCCATCTATCCAAACTGCACCGATTTTCTGATTCCGAATACCAACCGTATGCAATCGAAAAACCCCTCCTAAAGCGATCAGGCAGAGTTTCAGTCTGCAGTTTGGGTGCTAGTGGATGGTGTCACTCCTGGAAGCTCGGGGATGGATAGATCCACCCGGCGGAGCAGTTGCGCGTTGATGGCGACGATTACTGTACTCAACGACATCAGAAGCGCACCCACAGCGGGAGACAGCAGAATCCCGATCGGTGCCAACACGCCTGCTGCGAGCGGAATCGCGAACACGTTGTAGCCGGCGGCCCAGACGATGTTCTCCTGCATCTTCCGGTAGCTCGCCTTACTGAGTTTCACGAGTCGCACTACATCCATCGGGTTGTTCTGCACGAGAATGACATCCGCCGACTGGACGGCGACGTCGGTGCCGCTCCCGATGGCGATCCCGACGTCGGCTCGCGTCAGCGCCGGCGCATCGTTTACACCGTCACCAACCATCCCCACGAGCTTCCCCTGGTCTTGGAGTTCCTGGACTTTCTCGTCTTTGTCTTCGGGGAGGACCTCGGCGAACACCGTGTCGATGCCCAGTTCGTCAGCGACAGCGTTGGCGACGTCCTGGGAGTCGCCAGTCAGCATCGCCACTTCGATTCCCAGATCGTGGAGGGCGTCGACGACGCGGAAACTCTCTTCACGGATTACGTCGGCCATCGCGAACGCGGCGATCAACTCACTGTCACGAACGAGATACACCACCGTTTGAGCGTTCTGTCCCGCCTCGTCAGCGAAGCGCTGGAGATGGGCGGGGATCTCGCTATCGAGCTGGGTCAACAGGTTCGGCCCACCGACGTACACCTCGTTTCCATCGACGTTTGCGCGAACCCCTCGCCCTTTGATCGCCTCGAAGGCGGTCGCGTCGGGAGTAGTTAGGTCTCGCTCGTCGGCGGCCTCGCGAATCGCTCGCGCGATCATGTGTTCGGAGTCACTCTCGACGGCTGCCGCCAGCCCGAGCGCGTCGTCCTCGTCGACGCCGTTGACGGTCGCCATATCCACGACGCCGTGTTCGCCCTCGGTAAGCGTCCCTGTCTTGTCGAAGATGATCGCGTCCAGATTCCGTGCGTCTTCCATCGCGATGCGGTCGCGAACGAGCATCCCGTTGCGAGCGGCGAGCGACGTGTTGATCGCGACGACCAGCGGAATGGCGAGCCCGAGGGCGTGCGGGCAGGCGATGACGAGCACCGTCACGACTCGCTCGATGACGGTCGCGTCGAACGAGACCGCGACGGTCCACGCAATCGCCGTCACGACTGCCGCCCCGAGCGCGACGTAGAACAGCCAGCCTGCCGCCCGGTCGGCCAGTACCTGCGTCTTGGACTTGCTCTGCTGGGCTTCCTCGACGAGACGCATGATGCCCGCCAGCGTCGTCTCCTCGCCCGTCGCGCCAACACGGACGCGGAGACTACCATCGCCGTTGATGGTGCCGCCGATGACCTCGTCGCCAGGCTCCTTCGAGACGGGCTTGGACTCGCCAGTGATCATCGACTCGTTGACGTCCGAATCACCTTCCTCGACGGTGCCGTCAGCAGGGACACTTGCGCCCGGCCGGACGAGCACGAGATCGCCTTCCGAGAGCTCCCTGACGGGAACCTCCTCGGTTTCTCCGTCGTCGGTAATACGCTCGGCGGTGTCTGGCATCAGTTTCGCCAGTTCGTCGACCGCGCTGGAGGCCCGCCGGACCGACCGCATCTCGATCCAGTGGCCCAGCAGCATGATGTCGATCAGCGTGACGAGTTCCCAGAAAAACGCAGACTGCGTCGGGAAGACCACGCTCGCGAGACTGTAGACGAACGCGACGGTGATCGCCATCGAGATCAACGTCATCATCCCCGGCGACCGGTCTTTCAGCTCCGGCACCGCCATCTGGAGGAACGGCATCCCACCGTACGCGAAGACGATGACCGCGAAGACGGGGTTGATCCACTCGCTGCCCGGGAACGCGGGGACGGAGAACCCGAGCCACTCCTGCAGCATTTCGCTGTATAGCAGGACTGGGATCGACAGGAGCGTCGAGACGAAGAAGCGCCGGCGGAACATCTGCTCGTGGCCCTCGTGCATCCCGCCATGCCCCTCACCGTGGCCCTCATGGGAACCGTGGTCGTGTCCTTCGCCCTCGTGTCCAGCGTGCTCGTGCTGCTCGTCGAGCACCGTCTCACTCTCCGCAGCAGGGTGTGCCTCTTCTTCCAGTAGCTCCTGTTCTACCCGCTGCTCGTCCGACTCGGCGTCCGATTCATCCTGCTCGCCGTGTTCGTGCTGGTGACTGCTGTCGTCCTGCTGGTGTTCCCCTCCAGGGGGATTCTCATTTGTATCTTTGTGGTCGTCCATAGCCCATATTCTCTGTAGAGGTGGATCCGCTGGCCCCCTGAATCTTCCCCACTGAAACTGTACAGCAGGACCAGCGTAGCGAAGCTTCAAAGACAACGGTTGGCCGTTGTCTCGGAGTGGTCCGCGCGATTCTCAGGCGTAAGCGGTGTACCCGGCGTCTTCGACGGCCTCCACGAGAGCTGTGACATTTGCCTCACCATCGACGCTCGCCTGTTCGCTCTCCCTGTCGACGGTCACGTCAGTCACGCCGGATACCTCTTCGAGGGCCTCTTCGACCGTCTGCTCACAGTGACCGCACGTCATGCCTTCCACGATGATCGTCGTCGTCATACAGGGATACACACGGCCTCCTCTCTTTAGCGGATTTCCCCTTCGATCATACTGATATCGTGGGGCTCAAACTTTAGATTCAAAGTGATACCTGCGGCCGTAACGAACTAGACATCGGATGCGCCAGGTGTCAATAGCGAGGTGGCTCAAGTATCGTTGTGACGCTCTCTGTACGTCTTCGCCGCTAAAAAGACATAGAGTGCGCCGATAGCCCGAATGCCCAAGCGGAATCGCTCGTTCCATTCTATCGACTCTGGACGCTCGTACAGGAACGCGGTGGCAAATCTCTGATACAGGTCGGGAAATAAGAGGACTATCGCACCGAACACGCCGGTAAGATTCATCAGCAATGCGTATGCTCGCCCGTTAAAGAGTGAAAGCGCAGCTATCAGAACACCCTCCGACCGGACTGCTGGACGTATCCACCCTCTCACTGTTCCCTCGTCTGGATTCGAAATGGCGAGTTTCTCGAAGCGCTCTTCTGTAGGAGATTGTTGATACTGCTGAGCTGTCGCTGTGGAGTCGAAGAGGACAAGGACACCGCGTCAGCGGTGTCCGACACGAATGATTCCGCTGGATGTGTTTGGGTCGGAATCGGTCGCAGCGGACCTGCTCCAACAGGTTCGCTGGCGTGACGGCGTTTCCTGTCCTCGCTGCCGTTCTGACCGAACGGTCAGAAACGGCAGCTACGGGCACTTTCAGCGGTATCTCTGTAAGGATTGCGACCGCACGTTCAACGATAAGACCGGCACGATCTTCGCTCACTCGAAGATCGCACTCCGTAAGTGGCTGTTTTCGATCTACGCGTTTTTGCGGTTTAACACGAGTCTCAGGCAGTTACAATGCGAAATCGAGGTCACCTACAAAACGATTCACAGGCGTGTCGAGCGCTTCACTGAAGCGCTCGACGCGCCGTCACTCGATCTCCGCGGCCCGGTTGAAATTGACGAGTTCTACGTCTCTGCCGGCTTGAAAGGCCGCGAGCGCGACCGCTGGTCGCGCTCTCGCGGCCTCTCTCGACGCGGACGCGGAACGTATGATCAAGACAAACCGCCCGTGTTCGTCCTCGTGGATCGTGGCACCGAGCAACGGTACGTTGTGCCGGCGAAATCCGCAGACGAATCGACGATCCGGCTCCTGCTGGCTGACCGCCAGCAGGAGCCTCTCACCGTCTATACCGACGGATTTTGCGCGTACGATCCGCTTGATGAAGATGAGCAATTCAACCGCGAATACGTCGTTCACGGAGACGGTGAGTACGCCGACGAGACGGTCCACGTGAACACCTGCGAGAGCCACGCGTCGCTGGCGCGACGGTGGCTCTCGCCACATCGAGGCATCTCAAAAGATCGCCTCACACAGTATCTCCGAGCGTTCCAACTCAGACGAGAACTCTACCGCAAACCCGGACGAAAAGCGCTCAAACACGCCGTCAAAGAAACTCTCTGAAATCAACAATGTGCTACACAAGAGCGTCTCGAAGAGCTCGACGATTTCGTCCGGGAACAGCGCTGAGATAGCGCCGAGGACACCGACGAGTGTTCGAATCATACGATATGGTACGACCGATATGGATATAACTCCCACTGCGACGCTACACTATCGAGAACGAGGGGAGTCCGAACAGTAGCGGCTTCGAACCGGGCACGACGCGCAGAGGCCGCTTGTCGAATGGGCGTCCTGAATCCTTATGGATTCGGGGCATACAGGGCGTAGAGGATAGACAGCATCCCGGCTGCGGTGACGAGTGCTGCGACGAATCCTGCTTCGAAGATCGACACCTGGAGGAGTTCGAAGAGGACGCCTTCAAGGAGGCCGCCAAGCCCGACCAATGCGAAGCCGGCGGCGACGTACAGGAGTAACTGCGTGTGATGTCGTTGGTACCCGCGATAGGCCTGATATGCGATGACCAGTGCTAACGCGGTCGTGAACAGTTTGCCGATGACGAATAGCGTGTGGTCCATGATTCAGTCTCCCCGCATTTCCTCGAAGATGGTCGTAATCCGGTCGGCGGGGTCAGGCTGGATGTCGATGTTGACGTCGAAGCCCTCCGCCTGCAGGAGGATTTCGATGCGTTCGAGGCGCGCCTCATACTCGCTGTAGTGCCGTCCCCCGGGGTCGACGTGCGTATACTCCTCGAGGAGGCCCTGCTCGACGAGGCGGGTGACACGGCGCGAGACGGTCGGGCGTGACATGTCACATTCCTCGCTGAGCTCCTTCGCAGACAGGCGGTCGGTCTTCGTCGCCACGAGGATGTCGCGGGCGTACTCGTCGTCGAGTGTCGCGAAGATTTCCGACGGGTCGGCCTCCTCAGTCACACGTCTCTACTCGCGACAGGAGCGTAATATAGCCCGCCGATTTTCTGACCCAGAACGCCGGCTCGCCGTTATATCGTCTCTGCCTCCGTACTGATAGTTGAAGGTGCAATAACTATGTCCACACTCGACTCCGGCATGAATCAGCTCGAGAGCAGAGTCGGCGGTCTGACCGTCGGCGGGAAAGTTCACAGTCTCAGTGCGTGGTTCGTGCTCGCGCTCCGTCTCATGATGGGCTACGCGTTCGCGTACTCCGGGTTCACGAAGATCACCGGCGAGTTCGCCGCGGGCGGTTACCTCACGAACGTCGCGGCGACGAACGGCAACCCGCTCGCGGGGATGTTCGCGTGGATGGGGAGTACGCCGTGGTTCGTCGAGTTCGCGAACGTGGCCGTCCCGTGGGGCGAGCTGTTCATCGGCCTCGGCCTGCTCGTCGGCGCGTTCGTCCGCCTCGCGGCGTTCTTCGGCGCGCTCATGATGCTCATGTTCTACTTCGGGAACTGGGACATGAGCCACGGGTTCATCAACGGGGACTTCGCGTACATGCTCGTGTTCCTCGCGGTCGCCGCGTTCGCCGCGGGCCGCATCCTGGGCCTCGACCAGTACATCGAGAACTACGACGTCGGTGGCGAGACGCTCGTTGAGCGCTACCCCGCCCTCGAATACATCCTCGGCTAACCACGCCGAACTCTCTTCAGGAGTACAATAATGCAAAATCCAATTCAAGCACGCGGGATTCGTTCTCTGGGACTCATCGTCATCGGAGCACTGACGCTAGCCGTCATCATTGGAATGACTCTGACGCACGCTGCTGTTCCAGATACAGTGATGTGGGACTGGCATGACGGGATGTGGAATGATGGTCACATGGCCGGGTGGGGAATATGGAGCTGGGGGATGATGTTGATCGGTTTGCTGTGGATGGCACTTCTGATCGCCCTTCCCGTCTACATCGTCTACTGGCTGACAACGCGGTCGCCATCGGACGGCCCCACCGAGGATAGCGCACTCGCTGTCCTCCAGGAACGGTACGCTCGCGGCGAAATCGACGACGAGGAGTTCGAACGCCGGCGCGCCCGACTCACGCCTGACGGCGGCCGTTACTGACTGTTCTTCCCCTATTCGTCGACTTCCGTCTTCACGACGGTCGCTGGGCGGGTCGTCAATCGAAGGACGCGGTCGGTCACGCTTCCGAGCAAGGCCCGGTATTCTTCCGGCCGGTGTTTCGTTCCAAGTACAAGTAGATCCATATCTTCGGCATCAGCATACCGTACAATCGTCTCAGCCGGTCGGCCGTGCTCAATTGCTTTGACAACATTGACACCGACCTCCTTCGCTTTATATTGGATGTCTGCGATTGTTTCCGTTCCAAGTTCTTCGAGGCCATGTTCTGGGCCTTCGGCTTCATCAACGTACTCGTCACCGCTGTATGCTGTTACGACGTCCTCATCGACTACATACAGAACATGAAGATCGGCATTATGGGCCTCTGCTAGCGCGATAGCATGGGATTCAGCTTCCTCAGAAGCAACTGTCCCGTCAGTCGAGAGCAAAACCGTATCGTACATTTCTCTTTACTTATTGAGACTAGATTATAAAAGCCAGCGCTCTTGGATAGTGGCGTAGCTGGTAACACTTTTTGTAACTTCACAAAGTTTGGAGATTGTCGTCTCTCACGGTTGAAGAGTGGAGGATTTCTATGACGACCAGCTGATGCTAAGCTATTTCCTGTTATGAGTCGTACTGATTAGCATGGGTACCAGACCAACTGACCTCCGGATGGATATTGGTCGTATTGCTGATGAGTCGGTCGCCCGTGTCACGCCTGACGCCACGGTTGCCGAGATCGCTCACACGATGATCTCCCAATCGCGGTGTGCCAGGTACGTGGTCGTCGAAGAATCCGATCAGATCTCTGGTATCATCACCGATCGAGACCTGATTGCTAACCTGCTCACCGAGGAAAGCGAGTTAAGTGTGCTCACAGCCGAGACGAGTGGAGACGACGTACGAGCTGCTGACGTGATGACGCGTGACCCACTTACTGTGCCAGCAGATGCTGAGATTCCAAAAGTCCTGAGACAAATGAACGAAGCGGGTGCTCGACACGTCCCGGTTGTTGAAGACGGGAGCGTTATCGGGATGATCACTCTGGACGATTTAATTACGCATGTTGCTGGTGAGAGCGCACACGTTTCAGCTCAGATGGATAACGTAGCGGGCATCATCCGAACAGAGTCTACGCACGATTGAAACGCTAATTTGGACTCAAAGTTTTTCGTGTTGCTTGTGCTTCCAGAAATAGAGTCAGTTGAGAGAGATTATCGCATGAGGAGCCGTCTAAGGACGTAGTGGAGGATGCCGCCGTGTTCGATATAGGTCACGGCGGCCGGCGTGCCGACCTGTGCTGTGACCGGGAACTCGACAGTCGACCCGTCCGCGCGCTCGGCGATAACGGTCAGTTCGTCCATCACATCGAGCCCGTCATCGAGGCCGTGGATCGTGAAGATCTCAGACCCATCCAGACCGAGAGATTCCCACGAGTCGCCATCATCGAACTGCAGGGGGAGCACACCCATGCCGACGAGGTTGTCGCGGTAGATGCGCTCGTAACTCTCGGCGATGGTTGCGCGAACACCGAGTAGGTCCGTTCCTTTCGCCGCCCAGTCCCGGCTGGAGCCGGTACCGAACTCTTCGCCTGCCATCACGACGAGCGGGACTCCCTCCTCGCGGTAGCGCTGGCTGGCTTCGAACACGGTCGTCTGCTCGTCGGTTGGGTGGTGGATCGTATAGCCACCCTCGACATCGTCGAGCATCTCGTTCTCGATGCGGACATTGGCGAACGTTCCCCGCATCATCACCTCGTGGTTGCCCCGGCGCGCGCCGTAGGTGTTGAACTCGTGCGGCTCAACGCCGTTATCGAGCAGCCACTGGCCGGCAGGGAGGTCAGATCCGAAGGGGCCAGCAGGGCTGATGTGGTCGGTCGTAACGGTATCGCCGAGTGTCAGCAGGCAGCGTGCATCCTCAATATCGGCGACGCCGGGTTTTTCGAGGGGGAAGTCCTGGAAGAACGGCGGCTCTCGGATGTATGTCGAGTTGTCGTCCCACTCGTAGACGTCACCTGTGGGCGCGTCGAGAGCAGCCCACCGCTCGTCACCCTCGAACACAGAGGCATACTTCTCCTCGAACATCTCAGGAGAGACGTTCTCGTGGATTGCTGCCTGCACGTCCGCTGCGTCGGGCCAGATGTCCGCCAGATACACCGATCCCCCCTCCTCGTCGGTGCCTAGCGGCTCGTTCTCGAGGTCGACGTCCATCCGCCCTGCGAGGCCGTAGGCGACGACGAGCGGCGGGCTCGCGAGGTAGTTCGCGCGGATCTTCGGGTGAATACGCGCCTCGAAGTTCCGATTTCCGGAGAGGACGCTCGTCGTCCAGAGGTCGTGGTCGTCGATCGCTTGCTCGATGGGATCGGGAAGTGGTCCGGCGTTCCCGATACAAGTGGTACAGCCGTAGCCGACGACCGCGTACCCGAGCTCTTCGAGATACGGAAGCAGGCCCGATTCCTCGAGGTACTGCGTGACGACGCGACTGCCGGGTGCGAGACTCGTCTTGACGTACGGCGGGACATCTAAACCTTTCTCGACGGCGTTCTGGGCAAGCAGACCAGCAGCGATCATCACCGACGGGTTCGAAGTGTTCGTACAGCTCGTGATGGCGCTGACGAGGACGTCTCCGTGTCCAATTTCCACTGTCTCACCGTCGAGGTCGACCTCAACGCGTTTGGTTAACGGGTGCAGTTCCGATTCGGGTTCGACCTGAACACCGCCGTCGGTCTCCGCACCAGCTGCATCACCTTCGCCGAGCCACCGCTGTAGGGCGTCTTCGTCGACATCATCGAGGTCGTCTTCGAACTCCCCGTGGAGAAGTCCCCGGAAGCTCTGTTTCACGTCCCCCATCGGAATCCGGTCCTGTGGCCGCTTATGTCCGGCGAGACTCGGCTCAACAGTCGAAAGATCGAACTCGACCACCTCGGTGTATTCCGGTTCCTGTTCTCCGAATAGCCCTTGCGCTTCGAGGTACTCGCGAACAAGGTCGATGTGGGCGGGGTCACGCCCGGTGAGTTCGAGATACTCGAGCGTCTGCTCGTCGACCGGGAACATACTGATCGTCGAGCCCTGTTCGGGCGCCATATTGGCGATCGTGGCCCGGTCGGGGACTGTGAGATTCTCCACACCAGGACCGAAGAATTCGACGAACCGGTCGACGACGCCGACCTCGCGGAGCCGTTCGGTGATGTGGAGCACGAGATCCGTCGCCGTCGCGCCCTCGGGTAATTCGCCTTCGAGGCGGACGCCGACGACCTCGGGAAGTTTCATCGTGACCGGCTGACCGAGCATTGCCGCTTCCGCTTCAATGCCGCCGACGCCCCAGCCGACCACACCGATGCCACCGATCATTGGGGTGTGGCTGTCCGTGCCGACGAGTGTGTCCGGCAGGAGCCATTTCTCACCGTCTCGCTCGCGGGCGTGGACGACCCGGCCCAGATGCTCGAGATTCACCTGGTGGACGATGCCGGTCCCCGGCGGGACGACGTTGAAGTTCTCGAAGGCGTTCTGCGCCCACTTGATCGCGCGATACCGTTCGGCGTTGCGCTCGTACTCCAGTTCGACGTTCTTCTCGTAGGCGTCCTCGGAGTCGAAGTAGTCGACTTGGACGCTGTGGTCGATTACGAGATCAATAGGGATCTCTGGTTCGACCAGGGTCGGGTCCCGATCTTTGCGGTCGACTTCGGATCGAAGGGCCGCCAGGTCGACAACTGCGGGCACGCCAGTGAGATCCTGTAGGACGACTCGTGATGGAGAGAACGGAACCTCTGCGTCCGGTACGTCTGGCTTCCAGCCAGCAGCATTCTTGACATCCGCTGCAGTAACAGTTTCGCCGTCGGCGTTCCGGAGCACCGACTCAAGCAGAATACGGATGCTCACAGGGAGCGTGTCGAGGTCACAGAGCCCCTGCTCTTCGAGTGCTCGAAGATCGGCCATCTTGTACGTCGTCCCGTCGACGTCGAGCTCGCGGACGGCATCGAACGGAAGTGTATCAGTCATAGTATCTACACCTGGGATTGGCAGTCGTATCAATCCCTCTCCGAATCCGATTCGACGAGAATCGGGATTTGTTACGCAGAGGCATCGTATCCAGCGTCTTCGACCACAGTCACAAGCTCATCCCGTTCAGCGGACCCCTCGACCGTCGCGGATTCTGAGTCACGATCCGCAGTAGCAGACGTAACCCCCTCAACTTCTTCGAGTGCCTCTTCGACGGTCTGCTCGCAATGTTCACAGGTCATTCCTTCGACGGTGATTGTCTGAGTCATATCCATTCGTAGATAGGGGCGAGTATTCTATGTGGTTTTCTGCTTAGAATCCAATGTTGCCGCAGCCCTGGATCACCGATTTCGAAGGTGTGTTGTGGGCAACAATAATGTATCCTGCGAGACGAAGCGGTCGTATGCGCAATTTGGATGAAACCGACTTAGAAATCCTCTCGTTACTCGCTGATGACGCCCGCCGCCCGTTCAGCGATATTGGCGAGGAGGTCGACTTGTCGGGGCCAGCCGTGTCTGACCGGGTAAAGCGATTACAGGAAGCTGGCATCATTAACAACTTCACGATTGACGTCAACCGGGCTCATCTCCGAGCTGGTGTACCGGTATTTATTCAGGCCGAAATCGGCTCAGCGTCGTTGGAGGCCGCCCGCGAGCGGGCTCGAGAGTCAGATGGCGTTGAACACGTCTTCACGACCTCCGAAGGAGATCTTTGGTTCTATGCCCGTGTTGAAGCCCAGAACGTACGTCAGTGGGTAGATGGACTCTTTAACGAGATCGATGTAGCAGATTACACCGTCACGCTAATTGACGAGCTTGAATGGACGCCGTCCGTTGATGGCGTCGAATTTGCACTCACCTGTGCTGAATGTAACAATACCGTTGATAATCAAGGTGAAACGACGAGAATCGACGGAGAGATCTATCACTTCTGTTGTCCGTCCTGTCTCACACGGTTCGACGATCGGTATCAGCGACTCGAAGAGGGAGCGTAACGCTGTCTTTGGAATCCAAATTTTCCTGCAGTCGAAACCCCGCCTCTCGAAGCAGTAAATCGCCTAAACCTAGACCCCGTATAGTAGAACAAGCATGACAAGCCAAACAATCCATCTTGATATCACGGGAATGTCCTGCGCCAACTGTTCGGCGACGATCCAGGACACTCTCGAATCGCTCGACGGGGTATCGGAGGCGGATGCGAACTTCGCCACCGACGAGGGTTCCGTCACCTACGACCCTGAAGAGGTATCGCTCAAAGAAATCTACGACGCGATCGACGAGGCCGGGTACGGCGCAGTCTCTGAGACGGTAACGATTGCCATCTCCGATATGACCTGTGCCAACTGCGCCGAGACCAACCAAACCGCTCTTGAAAATATTCCGGGCGTCGTTAATGCGGAGGTCAATTACGCAACCGACGAAGCACAGGTCACCTACAATCCTGCGGAAGTATCTATTGGTGCGCTGTACGATGCTATCGAGGAGGCTGGCTACTCGCCCGTCCGCGAAGATGGTGCCGACGAAGAGTCGGGCCAGGACGCACGAGATGCCGCCCGTCAAGCCGAAACTCGGAAGCAACTCAGGTTGACCCTCTTTGGGGCAGTGTTATCGGCACCGTTGCTCTTCTTCCTCATCGACAATTATCTGCTCGGTGGCGCGATCGTCCCTGAAGCCGTCTTCGGTGTGGAACTTGGCTGGGTTGAGTTCCTCCTCGCCACGCCGGTACAGGCGATCCTCGGCTGGCCGTTCTATAAGAACTCGTACAAGGCGATCGTGAAGAACGGCCGCGCCAATATGGACGTGCTGATTGCGATCGGTTCAACAACGGCCTATCTATACTCTGTGGCAGTCCTTGCTGAACTCATTGCAGGTGGACTTTATTTCGACACGGCAGCCCTCATCCTCGTGTTCATCACGTTGGGTAACTATCTCGAAGCTCGGTCGAAGGGCCAAGCGGGTGAGGCCCTCCGAAAGCTCCTCGAAATGGAAGCCGAAACGGCGACCATTGTCCGCGAGGACGGCAGTGAAGAAGAAGTTCCGCTTGAAGAGGTCACAACTGGTGACCGGATGAAAATTCGTCCAGGTGAGAAGATTCCCACAGACGGTGTCGTTGTCGACGGTCAGTCTGCCGTCGACGAGTCAATGGTCACTGGCGAATCTGTGCCTGTCGAGAAAGAGGAGGGCGATGAGGTCGTCGGCTCGACGATTAACGAGAACGGCGTCCTTGTCGTGGAGGCGACGAAGGTTGGAGAAGACACGGCCCTCCAACAGATCGTCCAGACAGTCAAGGAGGCCCAGTCGCGCCAGCCCGACATCCAGAATCTCGCCGACCGCATCTCCGCGTACTTCGTGCCTGCGGTCATCGCGAACGCCCTTCTCTGGGGTGTCGTCTGGTTCCTGTTCCCCGAGGCTCTCGCTGGCTTCGTCGACTGGCTCCCGCTGTGGGGTCAGGTTGCTGGCGGCCCGGCCCCGGTCGGTGGGACCGTTTCAGTCTTCGAGTTCGCGATAATTGTCTTCGCGTCCTCGATCCTCATCGCCTGTCCCTGTGCGCTGGGGCTGGCGACGCCCGCAGCGACGATGGTCGGGACGACGATTGGTGCCCAGAACGGCGTCCTGTTCAAGGGCGGTGACATCCTCGAACGAGCGAAAGACGTCGATACAGTCGTCTTCGACAAGACGGGCACACTCACCGAAGGGGAAATGGAACTCACCGACGTGGTCGTCTTTGATAGCGATGGAAATGTGGTGACTGACGGTGGCGAGCCGACCCCAGATGGTGGACAGCTCAGCACCCGTGAGCGCCTCTCAGAGGATGATGTGCTTCGACTGGCGGCGATAGCTGAAAGCGGCAGCGAACACCCGCTCGCCCGTGCAATCGTCGAAGGGGCCGAAGAACGCGGCCTGGACGTGACTGAGCCTGACGACTTCGAGAACGTTCCGGGCCACGGGATCAAAGCAGTCATTGGTGACAGCGAGGTGCTGGTCGGCAACCGCAAGCTGCTGCGGGACAACGGGATCGACCCCTCTCCCGCTGAGGAGACGATGGAACGCCTCGAGAACGAGGGGAAGACGGCGATGCTGGTCGCCTACGAGGGGGAGCTCGTGGGTGTGGTCGCCGACGCCGACACAGTGAAGGAAAGCTCCAAGCAGGCTGTCACAGCACTCCAGGAGCGGGGAGTTGACGTGATGATGATTACGGGCGACAACGAGCGAACTGCCCGTGCGGTCGCTAAACAGGTGGGTATCGACCCGAAGAACGTCCGCGCAGGAGTCCTTCCTGAGGACAAGTCCAACGCGGTCGACAGTATTCAAGACGAGGGCCGGCAGGCGATGATGGTCGGTGACGGCGTCAACGACGCTCCGGCACTCGCGGTCGCACACGTCGGGACAGCAATCGGCTCCGGCACCGACGTCGCCATCGAAGCTGCAGACGTCACGCTGATGCGAGACGACCCGCTCGACGTGGTAAAGGCGATCCGAATCTCAGACGCGACACTCCAGAAGATCAAACAGAACCTCGTGTGGGCGCTCGGTTACAACACGGCGATGATTCCGTTAGCGTCGCTCGGCCTCCTCCAGCCCGTGCTCGCTGCAGCAGCAATGGCGTTCTCGTCGGTGTCGGTGCTGACGAACAGTCTCCTGTTCCGGCGGTACACCCCCGATCACGACTACAAGCTCTTCGGATTTCTTCGCTAACCGTCACCTCTAGATCAATGTCGAATATTTCCCGGCACACGGTTCGAAGGTACCTCGTCGAGACAGCCAGTAGCGAACCGACATACCTCCGGGCTCGCGAGATTGCCAGCGACCTCGACGGATCTCCCAAGGCAGTCGCGCAGTACCTCAGCCAGCTCCAGGACGAACTCACAATCGTTTCACTCGAACAGTGGGGGCGCTCGAAAAGCACGACGTGGCGATTGGAGGTGAACGGGTCGTGAGTACTGTCACCCGCCGCGTCGAGACTGTCCTTCCGGAGACCGGCTCACGCGAGTGGTGGGCGCTGTACCTGCTGGCCCCGCTCGTCCTTCTCGGTGGGGGCATCCTCGTGTTTCCGACGTTGGTCTACGACCGGTTCATCTGGCAGTATCTCTGGGGACCAGTCGTCGCCGATGCGGCCGGTCAGCCAGTCACGCACGAGGGGATTCGTGCTGTCCAGGGCTACAACGCGGTGAACACGGTAATCTACCTCGCGGCAGTCGTATACAGCCTCCCCGGACTACGTGCGTATCTCGACCAACTCGACGTCACGTTCGACGCACGACTGGCCTACGGGTTCGCTCCGATCATCATCGCAGGTGGGGCGATGCGCGCCCTCGAGGATCTCGGGCTGCTCGGGGACTACGCGGTGTGGTTCATCACGCCATCGATTTACATCGTCGTCACCGCTGTCACCATCCTCGCGCTCGGTGTCGGTGCACTCTTGCGTGACCAAAATATCGGATCTATCCCGCTAACAGTCGGGCTCGTCGGGTCGGTGTGGGCTGTCGGGGCCGTCTGGTGGGCTGTTTGGCACGGCCTCTCGACATCGACCCCACTCCGCCTATGGGTTCCTGTCGCGACGACGGGGATAGCGCTCGGCGTAACCGCACTCTACTACTGGGGCACGAGTTTCGCCAATATCACCCACCTTCGACACCCGCTAATTCTGCTGGCCGTTTTCGGCCAGTTGTGGGACGCTGCGCAGAATCTCATCGGTGTGACGTTCCTCGGCTACTCCCCAAAGCTGGTCGTGACGAATCTCGTGTACCAGGCGACTGGATTCTCCGGATCGACGTTCGTGCTGAAACTCGTCGTGACTGTCGGCATCGTGTGGTATCTCGCCGATGCGAAAGAGGAGATGAATCACACGTGGTGGTGGCTTATGACGTTCTTCATCGGAGCGATCGGACTCCCGATGGGCGTTCGTGGGTCACTTCGGATGCTGTTGGGAGCTTAACGATGGCCTCAAAGATTGGCAAAAACCGATGACTCGAACGTCCAAAATTGCGGTAATAGGTGGAGGGATGGCCGGGCTTGCAGCAGCTGCTGGATTCGACGACGCTGGATTCGTCGTCGAACTATATGAGCGGCAGTCCTACGATAGCAAAGGCGTTAATTGCGGAGAAGCGATGACAGCGGTATCGAAGATCCCACTCGAACCGACTGTAGAGAACGGCTTTCTCAACCCGCTGCCAGCGATGGAAGTGGAGGTGTATGACGGAATCGACGCCGATCGCCACCGCACTGGAGCCGGCACCTTTCCTGCTGCGGATACATATATAACGGACCGAAATGTCGTTGAGCAGTCCTGGGCAGAACAACTCTCAGAGAAGGGTGTTGACATCCACGAAAACCAGTCTATCACACGGACAGATTTCCACGAGTTCACCGATGAGTATGATCTCGTCGTTGATGCAACCGGTCAGCCATCACTCTCTAGTAAAGCGCTCGGAACAACCAACGAGTATTCAGGATATATGGTAGCGCTTAACAGTGATGTCGAAGGGGACTTCACCGAGTTGTACCCGAACAGCCGGATAATTCTGGAGAACTATACAGGGTACTCGTGGGCATTCCCGAAGACATCGCAACGAGCCAACGTTGGTATCGGCTGGACGGTCAGTGACCGGCCTAATGATTATATGAAGGCATTGAGGGAAGCCTGTGAGCGGAATGGGTGGCCAGTCCCGTCGCAGGAACGGACGAACGTCGCAATCATTCCCGAGGGACCAAGCCTTGATCCCGACAGAACCCATCTACCGGAGCATTCAGTCGTACGAGTGGGTGATGCTGCAGGTATAGCAAACCGACTCACCGGAAAGGGGATCTCACAGGCCGTTGAATCGGGATTCTTGGCCGCAGAGCTGGCTAACAGAAGCCAATTACACAATTATCCTGATAGATTATATCAGAGGATGAAAACGGAGTACATTTTCGCCACAGTTGTGAGATACTTTCTTGAAACTCGTAATCCCAAGGTTCTGGGAGCAGCAATTCGTGCCGCTGCCGGGATCGATATTGAAGACGTTGACCGGTCTCCGAGTGCAGTTCTACTGCGTCTCCTCCGCCACCCTGTTTTATTTGCCCGTATTTTCTCGAGACGACGAGTTTTAAACCGTGTCTATGGAGGAATGACTAACCAGTGGGAGTTAATTGATTGATATCCACTCGAGTTAAATTCTCAGAATCTGTTAGCTACTGAGAGGATCGGTAAGTACAAAGGATTAGATCAGTAGATGAATTCAGTCCCTCAAACAGAATTTTCCGAAATCCAGAAATCGGTGGGCTCAGCTTCATCGGTGCTCCTGCTTACATGCCCCAGCACACAATCAGTGCGTTGAGGGTGACCGAATTCCTTCTTGAGGATCATCCAACTCACCTCTGACACCCGCGTTCCTGCAATGAGCCCCGACTCTTAGAGATCACGAACCACCACCAATCTTTTTACCACTTCTGATAAACTCAGTCGTGAGGTGAAGTATGCCATGTCAACACAATCCATTCGAACGAGATTTCTCGGAACTGAGACGTCGTTCTCGGTCTCAGGAGCCTGGTTGTCGTATTGGATCCTGCTGCTTCGGCTGACCGCCGGGTGGTGGATGCTCCACGCCGGCCTTGACAAGATCTGGGCGTGGCCCTTCGACGCCAGCTGGTTCGTCGGCGGAGCCGCTCAGGGCACGATTCTCGCCCCCTTCGTCACGCCGTTCAGCGACGGCATCCTGTTGGCGTTCGTCAACGTGGCGGTACCGCTTGGGCAAACCGCCATCGGTTTCGGGCTGATACTCGGTGTCCTCACGAGGACCGCCGCCTTCTTTGGTGCCTTCATGATGCTGTTCTTCTACTTCATCAACGGCTACGGTGGCGGCTGGGCCAACGGTATGGTCACGGGTGAACTACTTGGGATCATGGTCTTCGGAACCATTGTGGCACTCGGAGCGGGCGGCGTCCTGGCAGTCGATAACCGCCTGCGTGAGATGGAACTGTTCGAGAACACGCGATTACGGAAACTCCTCGGGTGACTACCAATGAGTGACTTATCAACGGCAGACCAAATCGCCATGTACGTCGGCGGTGGCTTGGTTGTCTTGGGCGTCGTCGTGATCGGCCTGCTCGACATGCTACTGGGAGCCGGGCACCCAGTCGATAGCGAGGGAGCAATCGAACACGCTGCAGTGGTCCCCATCGACATTAGGGCGGGCATCATCCTGCTCGGCTTGGTGATTTGGGGACTCGTCGCCGTTTACAAGTTTGCCGCAGGGTCGGCACCGTCGGGATCGACTACGGGCCAAACCCCATCCGGCATGGACGACTAGTTCAACAACTCAGTCTACGGCTCTCTCGTTGGTGTGGGCTACTGGATATCTTCTCCTCGTAGCCGTGCTCGCAATTGGTGTTTACTACCGAGCCACACAGGCGAGTTGATCACAAGAGAAATCAGTCATAAATGGAACAAAACAAGTCACGGGATCGTTCTGAAATCAAAGGTATCGGTGAGGGCGGTATTCTCTAATCCCCGAATCACTTGACCCCGGTGAGTTCACCCTCTCACGGTGGCAATCAGTTGGAGATGTCCTCATCAGTAGCATCTAATCGCTCACGGCGACGTCTATACTCCTCCTCGTCAATTTCGCCCCTGGCATAGCGGTTCTGGAGCGTTTTTCTGGCTGAGTCGTCGGTAGTCGATTGAGGAGATTTTTGGTTTCCAAGCCAGTAGAGCCCGCCACCGAGAACGCCCAGCATTCCGAGTACGCCACCAACAGCTGGTAGCCCTCCAACTCCACCTCCGTTGCGGCCACTCATCATTCCAGAACCACCTCGTCCCATCATTCCACCACCAGTATTCCCGCTTCCATCGCTGCTTGAGCCGTAGGCGACTGTACCCTGGTCAACAATCGCCTCACTCGATGGGACCTCTCCATCCGGGATTGAATCCTCCTCTGCCGGTCCGCCAGGACTGCCAACTACGATCCGTCCGACCATCCCAATCGACTTGTGCGGGATGCAGTAGTAATCATACGTCCCTGGCGTTTCGAACGTATATTCGAAGCTCCCGTCTGAGATCGTCCCACTATCGAAGGCGGAAGCGCCCTCCGGAATACGATCTGCGTACGCCGTAGCGGAATGTGCCCCCGCTGCGAGTTCAAATTGAACGGTTGTCCCGGGATCAACACGTAGGCCGATTGGGTCGAAGTAATTGTTTCCCATCTCCACGATGGGCGTCTCCTGTGCGTTCGCTGACTGAGCAAAGCCGGTGCTGGCGACTGCGCTGGCACCGACAATGCCTAAGAATTGACGTCGGCTGTGATGTGTCATGTTGTCTGGATCATTCTTCGGTGGGTAGCTACGCGCGATACTGGTGCGAAGACTTCGGACGTGACTCACTCCGAACTTGTCGTTTGTTCCCATTACTACTCATAACCATATGCTGAATCGAGCACACCATTTCGATGTAACGGAACGATGCTGCCGAACGGTTGGTTTCGATACCCTCGAGTCGATCCGCAGGTGTTCAAACGGGTGAAACGCGGTTTGGGTAGTGGTCACTCTGATTGTTCGAGCTTTTCTCGTCGGGCTTCGAACTCTTCGTCCGTGAGATCGCCACGAGCGTACGCCAGACGTAACTCTTCCATCGCGGGATTATGAGACGTCTGTGTCTCGCTCATCCGCCGGAAGATGAGATATCCACCGCCCAGAAGCGCAAGGAGGAAGATGACCGGGACGAGCATCCCGATGAGGGGCCACCAACCACCTGTGGTACCGTACTGGCCCATCATTCCTCCGTATCCCATCATCCCACCGAACCCCATACCCATTGTGAGCAAGGGAAGGAGGATGAACGCTCCGAGGACGATGAGCAGTATCGTCGTCGTATCCAGTTGATCCGATGATGCCATCAGAGATCAGGCCTCCGATGCGGATCCGAACTCGTCAGTTACGGCTGCCAGTACGCGGTCGAATCGTTCGCTGACCTCGGTCGCGACGGAGTCAAGCGCGTCGTTATCAGCGATCCCGACTAACTGTTCCGGGTCGACCGCACTCACCACGATGACGCCGTCATCGTTCTCGTAGACGATGACGTTACAGGGCAAGAGCGCACCGAGTTCAGTTTCTACACTCAACCCTTCGTATGCCAGCGGAGGATTGCACGCACCGAGGATGCGATACTGGCGGAACTCCTCACCGAGTTTCTCCTTGAGCGTCGCCTGAATGTCGATGTCACAGAGAACACCGAATCCCTCGTCTTTGAGCGCGGCATTCGTTGCGTCGACGACATCGTCGAACTCTCCATCAATCTTGGTTTGTATTGTGTAACTCATGTAATACTGTATCCTGTTTACGCACTTAAGCTCCCGTCGCCCCAACTGGCAGACGAGAATTTTTTCTCGACGATGCTCCTTCTATTTCGGTCATGGGCACTACTCGAGTTGCTTTCGTCGACGTTCGAACTCTTCATCGGAGAGTTCACCGCGAGCGTAACGCTCACGAAGAACCGAAAGCGGCCGACTATCACTCCTCTCAGAATCTCTGTTGAGGAGTGAGTAGACGAGATAGAGCGGGACGACGATTAGGAGCCCCATCCAAAGGAAGCTCCAGAGGCCCATTCCACCGCTGAAGACCCCCCAACCGCCGCTACCCATCATACCGCCGCCGTAGCCTCCACCACCGTGAGCCGCTGCGGTGCCCGTTGCTACAATCAACAGCGGAACCGCTAGTATTGCGATTCGACGAGTCGTCCGCCCGAGAGTGTTGGTGTAGTGTGTCATTGTGATCGTTGAGTCAGTAAGTCGAATATCTATCGTGTCAGACGAGGATCCGAACAGGGATCGTTAGCAGCCGTACCCCTGTCCGTTCATCCCCGTCGCGGTGTGATTGTCGTCCGCCATATCTTGGGCCATCTCGTCGACGGTCACGCCCATGTGCGCTTCCATCTCGTCAACGGCATTCGGGCCCATGTAGTCGGTCATGTGACCTTCCATCCAGGCCGCCCAGTCTGCTGCACTACCATCGGCTGGCGTCCCTTCAGCTGCCGTCTCGTTCCCCTGGATCGGTTCGTCACCGTGTGCGCTAACTACCGGGGCGGCAAACGCGAGTCCGACAATCGCGAGCACCACGAGCAGCCATCGTCCGAGGTTTCGGTTGGTCATTGTTTTTCGCCTCAAGTAGTCATACGGTGGGTTCGGAGTTATCTTCGTGGGAGTGAACTCAAACAGGAGAGCGTTCAAGAACGTCTATAACGCCATCTAAACGTTTTCTACTGACGGGATCGTTCATACCTGCCGAATTCGAAAGGATCAGAGGAATGGTGAGAGCAAAGGGGATCCGTCGAGACTGTTCACCTCATTGCGGCGATCCAGACAATAACCACGGTTCAGGCGGCGAGGGAGGCTCGGGTATTGCTGACCACGAACGAGATGGATCAGTTCCCTCGGAACTGGTGATACTGCCTCGTGAGTGCCTGACGATGGTAGAGGATTCCAATTGTCATGAGGAACAGAACGGTCGCAATTTCGTAGCCATACGCACCAAGCAATAACATCGTTGAAGAACCACTCAGTCCGCCTGCAAGTAGTACGGCAAACAACGGGCTAACGCAGGCAGGGCACGCCACAATCCCGACTATTCCTCCGACTGCCGACTGCGAGAAATCAAGCAATGCATCATAGACGAGATACGCCAGCGCGAACAGGCCAACCGCTTGGTAAGGAATGAGCGAGACCGTGATCAGGTCACCTGTATAGACGAAGACCGGACTCCATCCCAAAGATCGACCCCACGTTATTCCGAAGCCGCTTGGTCCAGTGAGCTGCCCGAAATGAGAGGTGCTCGGTCCAAGTAATCCTGAAAAATAAAACATCACGATGAGATATAGAGCAACGACAAGTGCGGCACCAATACGATACACTCGACGTTTCGTTACAGGTCGAGTGTGCCAGATCACCCAGACTGAGGCGGTGAACCAAATAAATGGAAGGACGAAATGGGTCCACCGGCTCCCCATATCTCCTGTGAAATATGCGTACACCAACCCGGCGATCAACTGTGCGGCGAGGAGGAGATTGAGCCACGTGCTTGACTTGAGAACCCGGCTAATGCGATCAGTTTCGAGTGTTGCTTGTGACATGATGGGTAGTGTTAGTATGAATTTCTACGTCTGTTAGTTCTGCAGGTCATCACTCGGATACACGCGGTAGGTTCGACCCTGTCGTTCCCGATACAGCAGCCCGCGCTCCTCGAGTGAACTCACGGTCTGGCTCACTTTACTCTTTGAGAACTCAGATCGATCCCGAAGTTCGATCTGCGTGATTCCAGGCGAGTTCAGGACGGGTTCAAGGACGCGTCGTTCATCATCCGGTAAGAGATCGAGAACGCGCGCTTGCGGATCCGATTCAGGATTGATAGGCGTCGCCGGCGAGGCGTCATCGTCTATCGATGTAGGCGTTGCCTCCGATACCTGATCGGGGTCGATGTGATCCGCTGAGTCGGTTGTCGAATCGATGAGATTCCCTCGAACCACGTAATAGATGCCACCGATACTGCCTGCGACCAGAAGGGTTCCAACCACGTACCAGAGAGGATCTGGACCGTGAATCGCCCCCATAGACGAGTCCATCATCGGCCCCATCGACTGCTCGATAGCGCGACGCTGTTGATAGGCCCGCCAACTGAGTAGTCCGCCAGCCAAGAGGACGAACCCAAGGAGCACACCAACGACGGTATCCGCTGGACGTTGGTTCATATGACATCCCCTTGTTTCGATATCTGACTGCTCATACAATCAATTTTGGCGCGACAGGTGTGACAATTGCGGATTGAAGGTGCGATGATGAAGTGCTTCACAGCGGATGAACCACAGTACATCTATCAGTGATCGTGATCGTGGTTTGTTATCTGCGGGCTTTGATCAGCAAATTCCGTGGGCTCTTCCTCGAATGCCCGCTTACAGGTCTTCGAGCAAAAATAGTACGTCATCCCATCATTGGACGCACTCGGCCCCTCATCGTCGGTCCGCATGCCACACACCGGATCACGATACTGACCTGGTGCGCCGATTCCACGTCGGTAGACATACAGGAGGAACCCGGAGAGCGCGAAGGCGATAATATTGAGGTAGAACGTGTAGTTGAGCTCGAAGTACGTCTGTTCGGTCGCCGTCTCGCCACCGGCCAGATCTGGTACGATGCCGAGGGCGTCGAACAGCAACTCCATGAGGAAGCCAGTGAACGCCATCGTCACGAAGAAGACGCCAAGGATGTACAGCATGATCTTCCAGCCGTAGTACTTCCGGTAGACGTTCAGCACGGGCACGGTGATGAGGTCGGCGTAGACGAACGCGATGATCCCGGCGAAGCTGACGCCACCGCCCCACAGCGCGACGGCGAACGGGACGTTGCCCATACTGCCGACGAAACTGAGGACGGCGATGATGACGCCCATGACGGCGTTCTCGGCAGTCACGAGCAGGCCGTCGCCCTGAATGAACAGCGTGTTCCACACCCACTGCGGGACGAAGACGATGACGAACCCAGAAATAAGGAAGCCGGCGACGATGTCTTTCCAGATCATCGACCACTCCTTGCGGTACTGATTCCCGACCTTGTACCAGCCACCCCACGACAGCAACTCGTCACGCCACCCGCCGCTACTCGACGTCTCCTGGCGATAGGTCTCCATACAGCCCTCCGAGCAGAATTTGAGCGTCTCACCGCCGTCGGTCGTGAGCGTGTACTCGTCTTTCCCCTCCATCCCGCAGGTGGGATCTTCCGTGACGCCCGCCTGGCGGTCGCGCTCGTTGAGCTTCTCGCGGACTTCGTTAAACAGGTTTTCGGGAAGCGTGAGGTGGACGATGGCGGCCATGACGGCGATGAGAATCAGGCCGCCGAGCAGTTCCGCGACGAGGAACTCCCAGCCAAGCAGGATGAGAATCATCAGCCCTAGTTCGACGATGAGGTTCGTCGACGCGAACATGAACGCGAGGAAGTTCACCGCGTGCGCCCCCTTCTTGAACAGGCCCTTCCCGATGGCGACGGCGCCGAAACTACAGCCACTGCTTGCTGCTCCGAACACAGTCGCCTTGGTAAGTCCAGTTAGATCGCCCTCACCCAGCACCTGTGCCATCCGCTCCTTCGAGACGTAGACCTGGACGAGACTCGTAATCGTGAGGCCCATGATGATCGCCCACGCCGCCGTCCAGAGAAATCCGACACCGATACGAAGGGATTCAAGAACTCCGTCGATTATCGTCGCCTGCATAGGTGTATCATTGTAGGGATCATCTATTGCGGTTTTGGTTAGAATATACTGCCTATGAGGGTATCAGTACTATGGCATCGTAACCGTCGGCCATAGATGATCTATCGTGAAGAGGGGAAAACATTGCAAACCTCCACAAGCTCCACGGAATCCGACTTCAGATTCAAAAGGGGAATCTGATTAAATCACGCCGACGTATTAGAGGCTAATGGGACCAGTAGAGACCGATGATATCCCAAATGAGGGGAACACCACCTGGAAGAACAGCCTTCGCCGGCCTGCTCGGTTGTCCAGTACGGTAACTGTCACATCCACTTCCTAATTTACGATGGCTGTCGATCTGGCAATCCATGATGCACTCGTTCTCACAGCCGACGAGCGGAACCGCCTGTACGAGCGCGGCACAGTATGCATCACCGATGGCTGTATCGAAGAAGTCCGACCATCACGTGCAGGAGACGGAGAATTAGAAGCATCCACCGTTATCGACGGGAACGGGAAACTGGTGATGCCGGGGTTGGTGAACGCCCACACGCACCTGGAGATGACACCGCTCATCGGTGCGTTTAGCGAACTCGAGCTGACGGAGATGCTCGGGAGTGGGACGGCCTTGTTTAACAGACTAGGGAACGGCGAATTCGAGTACCTCGTCGAGGCAGGCGTCGAGCTCGCAGCGCTCAATTTCCTCCTGGGCGGTGTCACGACCGTGAACTCCATGGACGCACGGCCTGCCGCAGGTGCGGAGACGTTCGGGGAAGCAGGGCTCCGCGGATTTTTCGGCCCGGCGATCTCGGACCTCTTCTGGGACCAACCAGTCGATCAGCAGTTCGCCCGTGCTCGCGAGTTCGTCGAAACGTACCACGACACGTACGACGGCCGAATCAGGGCGACGATCTGCCCGCACGACGACTGGTCGTGTACCCGGCAGCTGTGGGAACGGACCGCATCCCTCGCCGCAGAGTATCCGGACCTGCTCGTCCACACGCACTTGCTCGAACTCGAGGAGAGTAACACGATGGCACGAGCGAACGGTGGCGAGGACTCGGTAGGATTGCTCGACGACGTTGGACTCCTGGACGACCGACTGGTCGCTGCTCACTTCCGCCTCGGCGACGAAGAGGACATCCAGCGAACCGCCGAGGCGGACGCGGCTGTTGCGCACTGCCCGTCCGTCTTCTGTTACTGGAATCCGGACGGGGAGACGCAGTGGACGCCCGTTCCCGAGCTTCGAGCCGCCGGCGTCGACGTCGGAGTAGGGATTGACGACCACTACTGGCACGACTCGTACAGCATGTTCGGTGAAGCGCGGCAAGCTCGGCTGGCGGCAAATCTCAAGCGTTCAGCCGGGCAGTTCGACTCGATGGAACTGATACGAATGCTCACTATCGAGGGCGCACGCGCGCTGGGGATGGGCGACGAGATCGGCAGTATCGAAGCGGGAAAGCGCGCGGATATTATCCTCCTCGACGTCGACAAACCGAAGTTCACGCCACTGACCAACGTTCCCGCACACGTCGTGAACAACGCGGTCCCGGCCGACGTCGAGACAGTGATCGTTGACGGCGACGTCGTCCTCCGGAATGGTGTGCCCGAGACAATGGACTCGGACGACGTGCGACAGCGAGTAAATCAGGCTGTCGAACGCTTCATGGACGAGACAGGCTGGGAGTTAGACATTGGTGGTAGTGAACCGCCGACCAGCATCGAGACTGTACGGGACCTCCCAAAGCGTGGCCCTGCGCGACTCCTGACTCGCCTCGCGATGCAATCCGCGCGTGATCGGTTCTCCTTCTAAGACCCTGCCAGCGTAGGGGTGGTTCCCCCTCAGGAATTTCTGTGGGCGCGAACGAACGCACGTCGCAGGACGGTCAGAAGAACGTACGTCTCGTACTTCTGGGTCTGGCAGTGCTCGCAGGGCTGCATATCCTCGACGATCTCCTCAATAGCGTCGTCGTACTCGTCGGTGAGCGTAGTGAGCGCGTCCGTGATCTGGGGCTGGGCAGCGTCGATCATCTCCTCGACGGCGGCGTCGGCCGAATCTGGTAGTGAGTACGAGAGGACGATCGTGTTCGCGTGGTAGTACTTCGTCGTCCCACCACGCCCCTCCTCGAAGCGAACGACGTCGACGAGGCCCGCATCCCGGAGCTCGTTGATGTGATGGCGGACCGTGTTCTCCGTCCGGTCGATGCCGCGATCGTCGAGGCGTTCGTGGACCTCGGTCGCAGTTAGGGCTTCCTCGGACAGAATGTCGAGGACCATCGCCCGCATCGGCTCGTCGATGGCGTCCGAAATCCGAGTGTCTCGCACCGCGATGTCGTCGAGACGGTGGTCGGTATCGGAATCACTCATACGAGAACTGAGCGCGAGCACGCGGGAAAAGGTAGCGGGGCAGGAGTCGGGTAGGTGTCTGTCGAGGTATCCAGTACAGGATGGACCCGCGATAGCGAAAGCCCTAGACGACCCGTTTGACTGTTCCAACGACCCGTATCCGAATTCAAACATATCATCTAAAAAATACTTATTGAGGTACGGGCACTATCTCAAACTGTAATGAGCGACACAACCCAATTCCGCGTCCTCGACTTCGACTGCCCGACCTGCGCGAGTACCGTCGAACGCGCCCTGTCGAACGTCGACGGCGTCCAGCACGTCGAAGTCCACTACGCGACCGGCCGCGTCGAGATCGAGTACGACGACAGCGTCACTGACCCCGACGCCTTCGCAGAGACCATCGAAAACCAGGGGTACACTCCCCAGCCCGCCTAACACTATGAACAAACAATCGATCACGCAGTACTACCGGAACCACCGGAAGGCCATCGTCACGGCGACGAGCGGCCTGCTGTACGGCGGTGGCTGGAGTCTCGGCTACCTCACGAGTTTCGAGATGGCAAGCGCCGCCATCCTCGTCCTCGCGACGGTCGTGGGTGGCTACGACATCGCCAAGACCGCTTACCACGAGGTCACCAACCGGACGCTCGGCATCAAGACGCTGGTGACGCTGGCCGCCATCGGTGCTATCGTCATCGGGGAGTACTGGGAAGCCGCCGCCGTCGTCTTCCTGTTCAGCCTTGGCAGCTACCTCGAAGGCCGGACGATGCGGAAGACCCGGACGGCACTTCAGGAGCTACTGGAGATGACGCCCGACACGGCGACCGTCCGTCGCGACGGGACACTCCAAGAGGTCTCCGCCCGCGATGTCGAAGAGGGCGAAGTCGTCGTCGTAAAGCCGGGCGGGAAGATCCCGGTCGACGGAACCGTCGTCGACGGCGAGAGCGCAGTCAACCAGGCGCCGGTCACCGGCGAGAGCGCGCCCGTCCACAAGGCCGACAGCGACGAGGTGTACGCCGGGACGGTCAACCAGGAGGGCGCGCTAGAAATCCGGACGACGGGAGCGGGATCGGATACGACTCTCGAACGGATCATCCGTCGCGTCGAGGAGGCCCAGGAGGCTCAGTCGCCCACGGAGAGTCTCATCGACCGGTTCGCGAAGTACTACACGCCGGCCGTCATTGCCCTGGCTATCGGCGCGTACGCGGTCACGCAGAACGCGATCCTGTCGCTGACGCTGCTGGTCATCGGCTGTCCGGGCGCGCTGGTCATCGGGCCACCGGTCAGCATCGTCTCGGCCATCGGTAACGCCGCCCGGTCGGGCGTGCTGATGAAGGGCGGCGAACACCTCGAACGCGCCGGCAAGATCGATCTCGTCGCCTTCGACAAGACGGGGACGCTCACGAAGGGCGAGACCACCGTCTCCGGTATCGAGGGGTTCGGCGTCGCCGCCGCCGACGTCCTCTCGCTCGCAGCGACCGCCGAGAAGAAGAGCGAACACCACCTCGCGGACGCCATCGTCGACATGGCCCGCGAACGCCAGACGGCTGCGACGGACGGTGGAGCGACGGTCGCCCAAGCGGACGATACGGACGTGGGGCGCAGGTCGGTCCCCGATCCCGACGACTTCGACGTGGTCGCCGGCAAGGGCGTCATCGCCCATGCCGATGGCCAGGAAGTCGTCGTCGGCAACCGCGCGCTGCTGGACGACCGCGACGTCGATGTCCCCGATCGGGTCGCCGACTACGTCCGCGAGCGTGAGGGGCGCGGCGAGACAGTCGTCCACGTCGTTCGGGACGGGGACATCATCGGCGCGATTGCGATGCGGGACGAGCTCCGGGAGGCCGCTCCTGGGGTCGTCGCGGCGCTCCAAGACGCTGGCATCGAGACGGTGATGCTCACCGGCGACAACGATCGGACGGCCGCTGCCGTTGCCGAGGAGGTCGGTATCGACGAGTACCGTGCCGAACTCCTCCCCGAGGACAAGCAGTCCGTCATCGAGGGCTACCAGGCCGACGGCCACGTCGTCGCGATGGTCGGCGACGGCATCAACGACGCGCCATCGCTGGCCACTGCCGATGTCGGCATCGCGATGGGTGCTGCGGGAACGGACACCGCTATCGAAACGGCTGACATGGCGTTGATGGCCGACGACCTCGAACGCATCCCGTACGCGGTCAAACTCAGCAAGGCGACGCGCTGGAACGTCCTCGAGAACGTCGGGATCGCGGTGCTGACCGTGACCGTCCTCCTCGCGGGCGTGCTCACCAGCTACGTCACCCTCGCGTCGGGAATGCTGGTCCACGAGGCCAGCGTCCTCCTCGTCATCCTCAACGGGATGCGACTGCTCCGCTACTGACCACGAGACACGATCACAACCACAACTCATGACATCGAATTCGACTGCGACTGACACGACCCAGACGAGAACCAATTGGCAGGTCGACTACGACGTCGAGCCGATCGAAATCCGCGACCCCGTCGCGGAGGCCCTCGACGTCCTCGAACCGGGCGAGCCGTTCGTCATCGCTTATAGAGACGCGGTGAAAGAGGCAGGACACTCCTGTCCGACTGCCTCGGGCGCCTACCGGATCGTCCAGCTCGGGCTCGACGCCCTGTATCCCGACGACTATCCAGTCCGGAGCGAAATCGAGGTCCAGACGGCCGGCCCGCAGGAGGATGCTGCGTACGGCGTGATGAGCCGTATCATCTCGTACGTGACTGGCGCGACCGGCGATGACGGATTCAGCGGGCTCGCCGGCGGCTATGGCGGCCGCCGCGACCTCCTGTGCTTCGACGGGTTCGACCCGGACACGGCGGACCCGACGTTCCGGTTCCGGCGAACCGACACGGACGAGACCGTCGAAGTGGCCTACCACGTCAGCGACGTTCCTAGCGGTGGACCCGCAATCGGGAACCTCCAGAGGATTCTCGACGGATCGGCAAGCGACCAGCAACGGGAGGCCTTCGCTGACGCTTGGCACCGCCGCGTGCAGGCTGTTCTCAGAGACGCCACCCTATTCTCCGTCGAAGGGGTATGAACGCGGCGGTGTACCCCTCACACTCGTAATGAGAGTTACCGCGATATACTGTTGGGCTCCTTGGGTACCTTGGTAGCGCCATCACCTAACTCGCCGACATCGATATGAGAGTACCCCACGCAAACCATCCCCTCAGAGTTGTCCAAGTATCGAGCTACAACCGCCAACCCAAATACTCAAACAAGAATCTCGCCCATCCCGCGTCAACTGCCATATGGAGCAAGGTAATCGTGTTTCCAATGGTCGATATCGATCTCCACAGCCTCTGAAGTCGTTGGAGAACCGACCGTGACCCATCAGTCATAATCTGCGGCAACGTCTACGGACACATCTATGCCGTTGTATGAGTCGTCGGAGCGCCCTGTCGGTGCCGTCGATATTGACGGGGTACAAGAGGTCAACTATGATTTATTTCCAGTTCATTTCGAACTGATTCGAAGGCACGCATCAAATCTATCCTCCGAGGTTGTGGGA
>NZ_JAGIKY010000020.1:0-31554 GCF_017874695.1 Halarchaeum nitratireducens | reverse complement strand
TGTCGTACACAGACTGGACTTCCTCATTCCTTCCGAAAGATGCCTCGATAAGCCGCCGCTATCACGCGGTTTCTCGCTTAACTAAAGACGGATGCGTACACGCTTTTCTCGTTCGGCTGGGAGCGTGTTCTTGCTACGGATTACAGACACTCGCAGCTATACCCGTCACCTCGAGCCTATCCGAACATCGACGAGTTCCTTGGCGATGGCCACGTCCAAGGTGAGAGGCTTCTGGGGAAGTTCAAACGGCGCGATCTGGAGGTGATCGATGAGTGCCTAACAGTGGTAGACAAGGAGGCGGACGCGACGAAGGACTGGTTCAACGAGCTGCGGAAGGAAGATGTCGACCGCATCAATTCCGTCTTTGCGGAACTCGTGCTGTTGTATCACCTGCGGACAGTATACGGGCGTGAACGCGTCTCGTTGAACGCGCGTGTTGGTGAGAAGGATTTTGATCTGCGCTTGACGACGGACGAAGAAGACGTGTGGATCGAGGTGACGAAGCCGGACTTTGCTGATTCCCTGTCCGATGGTTTCGGGTGGGGGCTTCCGAAGACCACGCAGAACTCCATCGATCGCAAGCTCAAGAGCAAGTTTGAGGAGGCCCGCGATCGCGCTCCCGAGGATGCCATCCTGATACTTGGAATATACTGCGAGGAGCAGATCAACCAGAGCTTTGCGATGGGGCAATGGCTGGATGAGGAGTATTACGACGTTGGCGAGATTTGTGATGGCTGGCTCTCCTATACTCACCTAGTCGACACGCAGATTGGGTATCAATCCTTCACAGACGGCGGTGAGCGATGTCGGTCGCTGTTTGATCGGATGGTTGAGGAGTGAGACTAGATTCCCCCCCAGTTATTCCAGCGGCGATAGCCGCAGTCCGGTAGTTCTTCCCGTTGATGTGCGTCCGATGATGACCCCTTCCGGCAGGCAGTCGTTTTCTACAGATCCTTTTCGGCTCTGAATCGGGTGGTTAGAGCTCGGTCGGGGGCATTAGCTCACAGAGAACAGCTGCTTGGTCAAGAAGTGCGTCGAAGAGCCGTTCAGTCGGCCGATATAGCGCGTGGTGTTCATCAACAGAGTATGGGGTTTTCTCATCATCTGTGTGTGAGAGAAATCCGCACTCGAGAAGCGGAGCAAGGGTAGTATCCAGCGCAGTTTCGGAACGGCCGGATTCGGCTTCAAGAATGTGTCGAGGGAACTCAGAAAGGAACCGCGTACAGCAACTCAGGACGTGAGCACGTCGATCAGCGAATAGTTCGTTGAGCGCAGTACGATGGGTGCGTGTCCAATACTCGTCGAGTTTGACGTATGTGCGAACGATAGAGGAAAGCTCGTTCAAGGAACCATTAGCATGGACGATGCCAAGGTCGTTGAGCGCATGTTGGTCTTTGGTGTCCAGAGACTCGCCGAGGGGATGGAGAACAGTTTGAAGCGCCTCGTGGTACCGCGAAGTGAGAAATTCCCCGGCAACAACGTGGGCGTTCACGATATTTCGAGTTGGGTGCATTGACTCGTGGTGATCGGGGTTTCGGTGGTCGACGTGGGTTCGTGGATAGCTCATAGAGCACCTCTTCCAACGTGGCGTTGAGCATTAACATTCCGAGCAGTCAGGCTCGAGACTGCAGCTGGGTAGATTTAACCAACACACCGCCGTCAATACGGCCGAGTGTTGGTTAACACGAAGTACGCTCGATTCAGGAACTATTCTCGGAAACAGGATCCAAACGGAGACTACTCAGGACTGTACCGGGATTGGAGGGGATCATATCGAGTTTCCTGAAACGCGGAAGCGACACGCCGCGGCTTATCGGGAACGTAGACAACTAATCGAGTATGGGAGAACACTCAACGTCGAACCGATTGGCGGTGGACCAGCCGACACGGGGCGCTGACCGCAATCGGTCCCTTGCTGACCAGGCCGATCCGACTACGGACGAGATGTTGTTGCCGTCACTCGGCGACGGCATCACGCTGCTCGACGTCGAGGGAGGCCGCGGCGTCCCGATCCTGCAGTCGCTCGTACTCGACCATCTCCTCCTGCACGACGGGCCCGCCTTCTGGATCGACGCAAATGGTCACGCGACGACGACGACACTCGCCCAAATCGCCCCTAGTCAACGATTGCTCAACCGAATCCACGTGGCACGCGGATTCACCGCCTACCAGCACTACGGCGCCGTCTGTGGTCTCCCGTCAGCGGTGAATAAGGTAATCCAGTCGTCCACCGCCGGTTCTGGGGCGGCCGGTCGAGGGGAACCAAGTCGTGACGAGGACACGTCGCCCCACACGCCCGCCCTCATCGTCGCGCCGGCCGTCGACGCCCAGTACCGCGCCGACGATACCCTCGGCGAAACCCACGCGGAAACCCTTCAGGCTCGAACTCTCGCTCGGTTAGCGACCTACGCCGAGGGGTACGACGTCCCGGTGCTCGTTACGCGAAACGAACGAAACGAATTCACCGAGCCAGTCGCGACGGTCGCCGACCACCACCTGGAGTGCGAGCAGACTCGGATGGGGCCACGGGTCGTCGGCAAAGACTTCGAGACGCTCGTCTATCCCGTCGACGACGGCGCGTACTACCAGACGACGTTCGCGTACTGGCGGCAGCTGCTCGCGGCACGCGCCACGCAGGTCGGCGTGGAACCGACAACGCCGACGCCGTCGACGCCGACTCCGGAGGGCGTCGGAACGGGCGTCACAGCTGACGGTGAGACGGTGGCGCCCACCGCAGATCCCTTGCTCGATGCGTGGACCGCAACCGGGGTAGGAGGACGATAGCGATGGGGCGTACGAACCCAACCTACCGAGATGCGCTGCGGGCAATCGAAGAGCGGTGGGCTGAGTTCCGCCGGGCACTGCGGCGTCGCGACCAGCCTCGATTCGACCAGCTGTTCGAGTACGCCCGCGAGCACGCCGACGCCAGCGGACTATTGAACCACCAGAACCCGCTGCTGCCGGCGCTGCTCAGCATCGATCTCGAACAGGAGGGCCGTCTCGACAATCACGAGGAACGCCTCGAGAAACTCGAGGCCGCAGTCGCAGCACATGATGACGAGGAGGCCGCTCCTTCGGACGCGAACCCGTGACGATGCCGTTCAGCATCGACTACCTGGACGACGGCCGCGTCCTGGAGTGGGAGGCGACCGCCGACGGCGCCGTCGCGACCGAGCGCGATGACTACGCGCCACGCTTCTACGTCGCCGCTCGCGACCCTGATGCCAACCTCGACCTCACGACGCTCCAGTCGGTGTACGACCAGCACCCGGACGTCGTTGCGACCGAAATGGTTGCGCGACGACCGGGCTTTCGACGGGACAAGGAGACTGTTCTCGCGGTTGATGTCGCCCACATCGACCGCGTCACTCCACTCGCCCGACAGGCACGCCAGCTGTCAGCCTATCCAGTCGGAGATCTCGCCTGTTTCAACGTCGACTTCTCGCGGGAGTTCCGGTACTGTCTGGAGACCGGTGCCGATCCGACGCCGGCGAGCGAACTGTCGACGCTCCGGGTCAGCGTTCCAGTGACCGAAACGAGCAACGACATCTATGGGGAGCTGTCCGTCGCCGGCGACACCGTCACCGGCTCGCCGACGGATCTCCTGACCGCCGTCCAGGGGGCGCTCGACGCACACGATCCGGACGTCCTGGTCTGCTCGACGAGCGAGATCGTCCCGACCCTGTACGAGATGGCGACGGATGCCGGCATCGACGACTTCTCGCTGAGCCGGTGGCCGGACGTCGACTATCAGCAGCTTGCGAGCCGGTCGACGTACTCGAGCTACGGCCGCGTCGGCCACTCCCCGGCGCGGTACAACATCCCCGGCCGGGCGATTATCGACGAGTCGAACACGTTCTTCTACGGGGAGACGAACCTCGAAGGCGTCCTCGACCTCGTGTCGCGCTCGAAAAAGCCCGTCCAGGAGCTCGCGTGGGCATCGATCGGGAACGTTCTCACCGCGATCCAGATCTGCGAGGCCTACGACCGCGGCGTTCTCGTCCCGTGGAACTCCTGGCGCCACGAGTTCTACAAGCCGATGGGGACACTCCATGACGCCGACCGCGGCGGGTTCATCTTCGCCCCCGAGGTCGGCCTCCACGAGAACGTTCACGAACTCGACTTCTCCTCGTTGTACCCGAACATCATCTGTACCCGGAACGTCTCACCGGACGTCATCCGGTGTGACTGCCACAGCGACCGCGACGACGTCCCCGGTCTCGGATACTCGATCTGCGACGACCGGGGCTACCTCGTTGACGTGCTACAGCCGATCATCGACGCGCGCGACGAGATCAAGGCGGCCATCCGTCGCGAGAAGGAACGGGACGACCCCGACGAGGACCGGCTGGCGGAACTCGAGGGGCGGTCGGGAGCGCTAAAGTGGATCCTCGTCGCCTGCTTCGGCTATCAGGGGTTCAGCAACGCGAAGTTCGGCCGCATCGAGTGCCACGAGGCGATTAATGCATTCGCTCGAGAGATTCTGCTGACGGCGAAACAGCGGCTGGAAGCCGGCGGCTGGCGGGTCGTCCACGGCATCGTCGACTCCATCTGGGTGACCCCGGACCCCGATGTCGACGACGAGGACCGCGAGGACCTCCAGACGCTCGCGACGGCAATCACGGAAGAGGTCGAGATCCGGCTCGAACACGAAGCTCACTACGACTGGGTGGCGTTTGTGCCGCAGCGCGAGAGCGGCGCCGGCGCGCTGACGAAGTACTTTGGGAAGGTCGCCGGCGATGACGACTTCAAGGTCAGAGGTATCGAAGCCCGACAGCGCTCAACCCCAACGTTCATCGAGGACGTCCAGCGGGACTGTCTCGAACGGCTCGACGCGACTCGATCTCCGGACACCGCACTCGACTGTCTCCAGGAAGCAATCAAGCGCCTCCACGCTGGAACGGTGCCGGTCGAGCAGCTCGTCGAACGGAATCGTGTCTCCAAGCCGCTGGAAGGGTACACGCAGAACACACAGAACGTGGCGGCGCTGAAGCGGGCTCGGGACCAAGACCTCGCCATCCACCCGGGACAGGATATCGAGTACGTAGTTGTCGACGACGAGAAGAGTTCGCGAGAGCGGGTCGCGTTGGCCCACGAAGAGATAGAGTCGTACGATGCGTCGTACTACGAGACACAACTCGTCAGAGCTGTCGAGAGTGTGCTGGCACCGCTTGGCTGGGATCGGACGGAGATTCAACGCGAGATCGCGGAAACTCGGGAAACGGACTTGGCCGCCTTCACTGAGATTCAGGGAGATTAACCAACACTATCGAGGCATCGGGAGGTTTGTTGGTTAATACTGAGCGGAGTCACGGAGGCGACTTGGAGAGAATACCTCACCCACACACCCCTCGTCCAGAGTGAAAACCAATCAGAGGTGGGGGGTGAGGTCCACGGGAAATAGGGGTTCTCGTGAGAGAAGATCAGCAAGAATCACGGAAAGACTGCCTGAGACGTGAGAACACGGAGGAAATGGAACAACGAACACGAGCAGCGGTTCGAAACCACCCGGACGAATGCCGCCTTCGTCCTCTCCCCTGTGCTGAATGCACTTGAAGAGTGGTAGGAGGTAGGTAGTAATAAAACTTCTAGGTAATACTATGAAGATTGGTATGTTTAGAGGATCTTCGACTGTGTGACGACTGCTGTTCGAGGGATACACGTCTCACGTCTTGTGATTTCGGTACTTCCCAGCCGACTCGTCGTGTGGTTTCCGCCGGGTTGACCGAAGGACTCTCGTAGCGTTTCACTCTGGACGAGGGGTGTGGGGGTTCGATTCCGTCGTCCATGTATTGTGAAACGTTGAAGGAACAATCATTGTTTTGGCTATTCGCCAACCAGCAAAGCGGTGTCAAAACCGAAATCGTGATTGGTATCTCCCGATCTCCCTCATCAATCGGAATCAAGACACCCAATCCCGACAGTTCCGATTGTACCCTGCTTTGCTTCGGCTGGAGATCTGACCTGCGTCTTCACTCTTGATTGGGGGTGCCGACGAATGCTCGCAGCGTCACTCGAGGTTCACACCCCACTCCAGCTCGTCACACCAGCGCTTTCACTCTGGACGAGGGGTGTCTGCCGTGCGTCAGACGTCCAGGGGCGATGTGTCCTCTCATAGAAGTGATTGATTACCCGGTTCGGGAGATACACTCTGGACGGGGGGTGTCGTCTCAACCAAGTACGCTGCTCCCGGATGGAGGGCTATTTTGATTAAGCGAGGGAATCCCGGCCTTCAGGCCGGGCGTGAATCGCGTAAACTTAGTTCAACAGTCAGCCCGAGACAGCCCGGCCGGATATTCTACTTCCACTCTGGTTCACGAGCCATTATGTAGCCAGCCCGGCACGGCCTCTGTATGGCGAATTGGGCCACGCGCACCTACGTTGCCTCCATCCGCAACCACCGGCAGGTGTGCGACGACCTCGATTCGCTCGGGTTCGCCGCCTCAAAACTCTGGAACGTCGCCCGGTGGACCTGCGACCGCATCTGGAGTGAAACCGGCACGGTTCCAGACGACAGTACACTCAAAGCGTACCTCAAGAGTCACGAACGCTACGCGGATTTGAACGCACAATCCAGTCAGGCAATTCTCGAAGAATTGGCTGAAGCGTTCGAGTCGTGGTATGCTCACCGCGAGAACGGTAACGAGGATGCGAACCCGCCCGGCTACCGCAAGCACGGCGACGACCACCCTCGCTCGACAGTCACGTTCAAAGAGGACGGCTTCAAGCACGATCCTGACCATAACCGGATTCGACTTTCAAAGGGGGCGAATCTCAAAGACTCATGGTCGGACTTTGTACTCTGTGAATACGCCGCTGACCCGGACGTGGACGTAGAAAAAGTCCAGCAGATCCGGGCGGTCTGGACCGGCGACGAATGGAAGTTACACATCGTCTGTCGCGTCGAAACTGGCGACCCGGAGCCGCCCGGCGATGGGGTGGCGGGCATCGACCTCGGCATCTGCAACTTCGCCGCCGTCGCGGTCGGAGACGAGGCGTTGCTATACCCCGGTGGCGCACTCAAAGAGGACGACTACTACTTCCAGAAAGAGCGAGCCAAGTGCGACGACAGCGACTCGCACAAAGCGCAACGACTGAACCGCAAGCGCCGGGCCAGACGGGACCACTTCTTGCACGCTGTTTCAGCGGATATGGTGGCCGAGTGTGCTGCCCGGAACGTCGGGACGATTGCCGTGGGCGACCTCTCGGGCATCCGTGAGGGAACTAACTGGAGCGACCACGGAAATCTGGACCTACACGGGTGGGCGTTCGATCGCTTCATTGAGATGCTGGAATACAAAGCCTACGAGCGTGGCATCAGCGTTGAGCGCGTGGACGAACGCGATACCTCGAAGTCGTGTGCGTCTTGCGGAACCACCGACGATGGCCAGCGCGTCGAGCGTGGGCTGTACGTCTGCGAGGCGTGTGGGCTGGTCGCCAACGCCGACGTGAACGGGGCAGAGAACATCCGACAGAAGGTACTCCCGAATCTCGCCTGTGATGGGGGAGATAGGGATAACGGCTGGATGGCACAGCCAGCGGTGCGCCTGTTCGACAAATCCACGGGGCGAGTAGCCCCACAAGAGCAGGTGTCCCGCGAACCATAATATCCCAACGCTCGGGAAACCGCGCCGTTCATGGCGCGGAGGATGTCATTCACTCTTGACCAGGGGTGTGTCAAACCCGCTCCAGTCTGGCGTTTTCACTCTGGATTGGGGGTGCCGGTCTGCGTCGGTAAGTCTCGCTCCAAATTCGATTTCACTCGGGACCGACTCGACCCTTTGTGAGGATGATACGCCAGCGACAAAACATCAGAAGACGACCATAGCCCGATTTACACTCTGGTCGAGGTAGCCAAATCATTAAGTAGGTCCCATCCGCGATGTCTGATATTGATGGCTGAGGAACCGTCCCAACTCTCTGACTTCGACGGCCGCTACGAGGATCCCGCTGACGATCCCCTCTTTGACTTTGATGAAGACGACCCCGACCGCGCCAACATTTTCGTTCGCAAGGAGCTGCTGAAGGTTGGCCACGTCCCTGAAAGCGGCCGTATCGTCGGCCGGGATGGCGAGATCAAGGCCGTTGCTGCTGAACTCAGGCCGATCGTTCGTGGCGATCCGCCCAACAACGTGATTATTTACGGCAAAACGGGGACCGGGAAGTCGCTCGTTGCCCGTCACGTCACCGAACGAGCACGGCGAGCCGCGGAGTCGAACGGTGTGTCTGTGGGCACGGTCTACGTTGACTGCGCGCAGCACAACACACAGACACGCGTCGCGAGGACGGTGACTCGTTCACTCAACGAGACGGACGAGACTGACTTCGATATTCCACGCGCAGGGATCGGCAGCGGTGAATACTACGACTATCTCTGGGAGATTCTGGATACTGCCTACGAGTCAGTCATCATCATTCTCGATGAGGTGGACCGACTCGATGACGATGATATTCTTATGCAGCTCTCGCGGGCTCGCGAATCGGGGAAAGCGGATTGCCACCTGGGCGTCATCGCAGTCAGCAACAAAATCGAGTATCGCGACCAGCTGAACGAACGCGTCAAGTCGAGTCTTCGCGAGGAGGAGTTCGTCTTCCAACCCTACGACGCGAATCAACTGCGCGAGATTATGAAGCACCGACGGGACGCGTTCCACGATGGCGTTCTCTCCGATGATGTGATCCCGCTGACGGCGGCACTAGCCGCTCAAGAACACGGTGACGCCAGAAAGGCCATCGAAATTCTTCGTCACGCCGGCGAACTAGCCGAACGAGAAAACGTCGACACAGTCGTTGAGGAACACGTTCGTGATGCTCAGGAGTGGGCTGAAATCGATCGGTTCGAGGAGCTTCTCCGTGGATCGACGACCCAGGTCAAATTCATCCTCTATTCTCTCGCGCTGCTCACCGAAGAGAATCCGAACGAGGATGGATTCTCTACCAACCGGATTTACGAACGGTATCAGGCGACGACAGAGAAGGCTGACGCGAAGACTCTCAGCGAGCACCGCGTCTACGAGCTGTTGAAAGAGCAGGCGTTCCTCGGTGTCGTTGAATCAACTCGGACCGGTGGTGGCCGGGGTGAAGGCAGTTATCTCGAGCACCGGCTGGTTCAGGATACCGGCATCGTGCTGAAATCTGTCCTCCGGGATAGCCGGCTGGAAGACCTGGCCTAGCTCCCGTTTCGGTCGCTGACTACACCCCTGATCACGAGTGTATCTCTCGATACGTCGGAAACGTGGGGTGGGTGATCCGAGGTCATCTTCTACTCCCAATAATCGACTTTGGCCGGGTGACGAAACGACGGAAACGTGGGGGGTGTGATCCCCTCGATCGTGGCTGCGTTCCCTCCACCAACCTCCAGTTACGACGGAAACGTGGGGTGGGTATCTTCTCTCCGAGTGTTACCTGTTTGGACTGACCGGACCCATTCACACTGAGGGGTGTGGGGTGGGTTGAACCCATTCACACTCTGGGGGGTGTCCTCTGCTACGCTACTAATTGCGCTTGACAAACCTCCGGCTACGGTTCACCACCGTCTACTCGTCGGGACTGACGGGGCCTTTATACTGGGAACGAACTTTTTCGCCTTCTCGCCACTGCCAGTAGTAGTAGCGGTTGTCGTTAATCTCCTTGATCGTGATCGTGGCCTTCGCCGGGACGTCGTCCGGCAGATCGTCGGGACGTTCTTCGATTTCGCTTTCATCTGAGTCCTCTTCGAGACGTGCCTCGCGAGCTTTGTGCTCAGCTAGCTCTTCAGCGTAGCGGGCAACGTGTTGTAGCTGTTCAGAGGGGTACTCGTTGAGCGTGTTGACGAGTTCTGTCGGGAGTTCCGCCGGCGGCGTCGGTGGTTCGTAGGACATCAGCGGTCGCCTCGTGTTAACCAACAAAGTGCGTATCGGCATAGATTTGTTGGTTAATCAGATATCGACTCGTCACGGGTTGAAGAGTATGAATAGCAAACTATTCAAAAATAGCAACCCGGGAACGCTGTCGATGTCAAACCAACGGCAATCAATTAAACCTCACCGTGGAGGCGGTCGATAATTCAATTGCTGCTGTGAACCTCACGAGCATTCTCTTTCTGACTCACGGTAGGAAACGTCGAGATCGAGATCGTCGTACATGCGATCGAGCATAGCAAGTGCTGACTGAAACGTCGCATAATGCTTCCGCATGAACTCTATCGTCTCGCGCCGAGAGATGACTGGATATCCTTCGACGTGGTCGGGGTTGAGCACCGAACGCTCGTTGAGGACGACTTGGAGAGGACCTTCAAATGATTCCTCCGGTTGTCGCTCAAATCCTGTTGGGATTCCAAACCGTTCGAAAAAACGCTGCCAGGCGTCGATGTCCTTCTCAAGGACGGCAAGAAAGAGCGGGTAGTCTCCGGGCTCGCGACCAACCTGATAGCCCCCTTGGGTCCACACGTAGACGGCGTCCACCTGTGTAAAGGCGAAGGGCCAGTCACCGAACTGTGGGAGTACGTACGCCTCTTCGATGGACGGTGGATTCACGGCGGCACTCGTGGCCAGCAGGTCTCGTGCCGCCTTACGGACGCGATCGTCGGTCACGAACAGTCCATCATCATATCGAAGATACCCTGCATCCTCTAGTTGATTGACTGCTTGTCGAACCGTTTCGTAGGGGGTGTGGAGATGTTGGGCTACCGTTCGGATCGAATCTCCAGGATTGACTGCGAGCAACACTCTAACAGCAGTCTCATCAAACGGTTCGTACATCTAACAGATACCAATATTTTGGTAACAGTCAAATAAATTACTACACTTTCGGCTATGCCGTTCTGAACGGCCTATGCAATCCGTCTGACTGACTCAAGTCCCGAGACACCAGCCAGTCTGTCTCTGACCTCCTCCTCATCGCCAATCGCCGTAGCCCACCGGACCGTAATTTCGACGGTGATGAGTGTGGCCGACAGCTGTGGCTCGATACTATCCAATTCGTCAATCGTGACGTCATCGATAGTTTCGGGCCGCGAGAGACGCTTCTCAGCGTCAGTGACGAGGTCTCCATCCGCGCCGCAGGGGATTCGAATCGTCACGACGGCAATTGTCGTCGAGTCTAGGTCGGTGGTATTGGATACTGCCATATTATCATCTCCGTTGAGGCGCGTCTCACGGGCCAGATGTTCGACAACTGTACTCCGAGTGCACGAGGGACGATTCGAACGCCCGTCTCGGTCGTGGCACGACCGCGTGTTTTCGAACTCCACCACTCGCGTATCCTCAAAGAAAAGATCCGAACAGGGCTAGGTCAGTTCGAACGCCTCGATCTCATCGATGATCTGCTTCGGATTCTCGGCGTGTTCGATGAACGAGAGGACGTTCTCCGACCATCCCGAGATGTTGTAGACGTTCTCGTAGCCTTCTGGCGTCACCAGGTCGCCGTAGGCCGCGAGGTCGACGAGATACAGCGCGGTGTCCGAAGACACCTCGTCTCGATACGCATCGAACGCGTCTTTGACCGTCTGGGAATCGCGGGCCGTGAACGGCGTGTTGTCCCAGATCTGCATATCGGTGAAGACGACGATGCGTTCGACGGGCTCACCTCGCTCGCGGAGGTAATCGATTGCCTTCCAGCCGTTCGTCGAGTTCCCGACGTCTTCGTCGATCGCCAACACCGCCGCTTGGCGCTGCAGGACTGGCGTGTCGACGTGCATCGGAACGGTCTGGAAGTCGTCGCCAAACCCGCCGACGTCAGCACCCTGGTCGGCCAGGATCGCACCGAACAACGCACCGATCTCCTTCAGTCGGAGCGTGCTGTTCGCGGACAGCGGCTGATCCATCGATCCCGACAGGTCGACCGCAACAAAGGTATCGCCGAATCCGCCAGGCACCGTCTCGACCGCGACATCAATTGCGTCTTCGAGCCACTGCTCGACCGCCGGTGCCTGGACATCCGCGTCTTGCAGCGCGGTGTAGGCCTGGTAGTACCGGAACGGGTACAGCGGCGCGTGCCGGACGGCCTCCAGGTCGAGGTGATCCACGACGGTGGCCTCCGGAACGCCGGCTTCGAGCATATTCCGGAGGTTCCGGATCGATGCGAAGATGGGCAGCGTGTACTCGTCGTCCTCGATGAGCAGTTCCCAGGCGGCTTGGGTGTTGCCGCGCTCGGAGATAACCGTCTCCCACGTGTTCGGCGCCGGCAACGGGTCGACGTCGGGATAGTCGTCGAGGCCGCCACGCATGAACCGCTCGAAGAGCGCTTCCTGCTCGGCGTCGACGGGCGTGGGGTGAACGCGGTTGAAGACGTCGTGTAGCGTCACCTCGCGCCGCGACAGGTCGTACTTGCCCAGCGTGTAGGTGTCGGCCATCTCAACCAGCGCATCCTCGATCCCGCGTCGAAGCGGCCACGGCGCAGTCCCGTCGAACAGCTGATCGTGGACCGCGAGCGCGGTGGCCGTCTCGTCCATCCGCTGGATGATCGCCGGCGCCCATTCGCGGATGAGCGACTCGGGGGAGTCGTCCTTGAATCGGTCGTCGTTGGCTGCCAGTACGAGTAGCACTTGTGGGATGTCCCGCAAGTAGAGCTCCTGGCGCGCATAGGCCGCGAGCTTCAGGACGAACTCCGGGTCGTCGTTTGCGGCGGCATCGAACTGCTGAACGACAGCAGCTAGCTGCTCGTCATCGGACTCGTAGAACGAGCCCTCCAGCAGTTGGTTGATCGTGCGCTTGTACAGTGCGAGTCGGGGGTCGGCAGGCTCGAACGCTTCCCCACCTTCGTAGTTGGTGGTCCGCGTTGCCTCCGCGACCGTTTGCTTTGGCGTGTTGAATTCCATCCTATCACCCGGAGCCGCAACAGGCGACTCCGATCGCAGCTGCCCACACGCTCTGTGAGCAACGAGTCTCGGGAGAGAAACTTCCCGAACCAGCCTCGCATCGCTCGGCTGGACGTTCCCGGCACGATTCGAACGTGCGACACCCGGCTTCGAAGGCCGGTGCTCTGTCCTGACTGAGCTACGGGAACACGAGTGGCCGGACAATTTCTGGAGCGAACGACGGGATTCGAACCCGTAATGTGCCATCGACGTAGCGCTCCAGATCGACGGCCACTGGCGACACGGCGACCGGAAAACTATCGGAGCGGAACCGGTGTCGAGCGTCCTCTCGTACGCTCTTTGTCCGGGATGTTCTCGATGGACTGCGCCACCGACAGGATTTGAACCTGCGAGTACCTGGCGAAGCAACGCTCCGACTCGACGGTCGCCACGTGCGGTCGGGCAACCGGTGGTGCGACGGGCTATGACTCCCGTTGGTGTGCTTTGCGGGCGAAGAAACGCACCATCTGGACGACCACACGCTTGGGGAACGCTGACCGTGACAGCGTCACGGATCCGTGGCTGCCCGCTATGTCAGCCACGGAAAAACGCTGTCAGGGCCAGCCTCCCCGAGTGCTCCCGAGGGGAATCGAACCCCCGACCTCCAGTTTGAAAAACTGGCGTCTCTCGCCAACGGAGACTCCGGGAGCGCGGTAGGGAAGAAATCAAGCGCTGAGGTGCGGCGGACACCCACGGATTATCGCAGGCGTTCGAAGCCCTCGAGTTGCCCGTGCGTGAACGTCACTTGATACGTGACGAGTGTATCGAGATCCTCGAAGGAGTGTTTGAGCTTGAAACGGCCGTGGTAGTCGTCTCGTTCGATCCAGCCGTCGTGGACTCGGTTCCGACAGCCGGCCATGTAGCGAAAATCGTCCTCGTCGACGTCGTCACGGCTCGCGTATGGCCGGTCTTCCGGCGGGACCGCTTCGGTGTGCCACTCCTCTTCGAGGAGCCGACCGTCCGCCGTAATCCGAAATGTGGTCATAGTCGGTCGATCGATGCCTTTCGTTTGCCAGTCGACGTCCTCGGCAGGAGTAATCCCTTCGGGGTACTCCGGTAGGTGGACGTCGTCGTAGAGTTCGACTGTATCGAATAGTCCCATTGTTGTCCTCCATCGCGGGACCAGGAGTCGAACCTGGGCCTCGGGGATATGAGCCCCGTGGACTGCCATTATCCTATCCCGCAGCACACAATTCGGAACTCACTCATGGACATCTCTCAGTTCTCCACAGCTGTCCGTCCCTCAATCTAGTCGGCTGGAAGTGAGAGGTCTCGGACTGTTGGAGAATGCTCCAGCCCGGATTCGAACCGGGGGCTCGGCCGTGAGAGGGCCGTGAGTTTGGCCGCTACTCCACTGGAGCGGGTTGGCCTCGTCTGGAACGGGTCGTCGGCCAGTGGGACGGGCAGGATTCGAACCTGCGTGTTCTCGTTACAAGTGAGATGAAGGAACTCTCACCGTCGCACCGGGTCTCCGGTGAAAATTCGGCGAGAGTGTGTGAATGCCAGGCTCTTCCACCGTCCCGCAGTCTCCCCGGCACGACTCGAACGTGCGTCTCCTCCTCTACAGGGAGGCATCGTAGCCGTTAGACCACAGGGAGAAAATGTCGCCGCGAGGATTCGAACCTCGGAAGGACCTACGCCAGCGGGTCTGAGCCGCTTCTCGTTGACCACTTGAGTACGGCGACGGAACGGTGAAGCGAGAATTGTCTCCCGGCACGGTGGCCGGATGCCGCCACCAGGATTCGAACCTGGGAAGGACTAACCACACGGGTCTCGACCGTGTCCGTTTGACCACTCTGGCATGGCGGCGCAATTCGAGAATCGCCAGCGACTCTGCGAATCACTTCGGTACGCAGCGGCGGGAGAGCGATTTGAACACTCGTGTCCTTGCGGACGCTACGGTTCCAACGCAGTCCCTTGACCAACCTAGGGAAACCCCGCCAACGGTGAGACGGAGAGTTGAACTCCGAAGCCCCGCGGCTCTCGGTTTCACACCGAGCGCGGTCGCCTATCCGCATGTCTCACCATCTCCGTCGGAACTTGCTCCGATGAGCCCGCCTCGCGTTTCTCACCAGGACACCGGAAGATGCGCATTACTCAGCTTCTGAGCTTTACTACCGAGGCGAATGTGTTCATCAGCATCCAGTCACGGCAAGGATGGTGTCACCTCGTTCCGTGGAAGTATGCGCCGTCCTCGGTGACGCAGATTTCCACGCTTCCAATCGTGTCGATAGACGTTGTTTCACCGAGCGGGACGTGACGGAACGCTTCCTCCTCGCAGGCAGGGCAGACATTCGTTGTCATGACGCCGCGACCCGGATTCGAACCGGGAGACCGATAGCAGACGGCCACGGCATAGCAGGCCGCTGGGTTCCCCAATACCCAGTCGCGGCACAGTGAGCCGACGCGGATTCGAACTTCGGTCCTGTGCGCCCAAGGCACAGATCGTCGTCCGCTGGACCATCGGCTCACTGGACTGCCGAGCGTTCGGCAGTTGATTATCTATCTGTACGACTTTCCAACTGCGCAACCGCGACCGAGTAGTCGTGGTTGCGCGTCTCATCGCGGGGGCGTACTTCGGGTGCTCCCGGGAATACCACACCGGCTCATGTAGGTTGCAGACCCTGCTGGGCCCAGCATCGTCGGAACGATCCAGCTGATCGCACCAACGGGCTGCCTACCTCGATGGGTATCCCCACGTGGCCACGCCACGCATCCACGCCGACGCTGGGATTTGAACCCGGATCACGGCCGTGACAGGACCGTATGCTCGCCGGATTACACCACGTCGGCATGTCGCCCCGGCCGGAATCGAACCGGCGACCTCCGGATTCAAAGTCCGGCGTCCCTCGCCAGCGGAGACTCCGGGGCTCGACGTAGCCGCAGCTCTCGCTGCGGGGCTGTTGGCTAACGACTTCCGTACGCTCAGCGCGGACGGAGTCCGCTCGCTCCTGTATCGAACGAACGGAAACCAAGCAGCCGCGAGCCTGGCACCCCGCACTCACATCAGGCTGTGTCCTGAGCGAGTACTGGGCACAGGCAGGCGGCAATCCCGTGTTCCCCGACCCGTGACGGGTAGTCCGTATGGGGGCCGAGTTATGCGGGTGAGAGTGTCCGGACGTCGCCGGATTGCGTCGAACTCTCGTATTCGAAGTCGACGTGGATCCGGCGGTTTGCGCCCGGGTTCTTCGCACGCTGATCTTGTAGGCACTCGCCGAACACGGGACCCGCGGCTAAGCGAGAACGAGCACGCCGCGGGGTGAGGCGAGTGATGATCATCGTGTTGAACTCTCTCGGTTTGAGGGGTGTATCGGACGTCAGCCTGAAATATCGTGGCAATTGTATTAAAATTAGTTAGGGTGTGTTACCCACAGACACGGCAGTCACACTCCAAGATACGGTTGCACACGACGTTTAATGTCCTAGCATTGGCTGTCGTCGATAGCCGGACGCTGGCCGGTGTTCTCGGTTGGACCCACAGAAACTATTTACACCAACCTGCTCTCTGGGGCGATAGATGACTGGCCGATCGCCGGTCCGGTGCTAGCCGGGAGCCCAGTCACACGGCGTGACTGACGGTTCTCGGTTAGATACCAATGACCGAGAATACCGACTCAAACGAATCTCAGAAGCCAGGGAGTGCAAACAGCGGGTGTTCCAACCACACAGAACAGCGATCATCCTCCGGATGCCAGTGCAGTGGTGCTTCCCCGCCGTGCGATGGATGTGACACCACCCAGTACGACAAACTCCACGAAGTCTCTCTCGGTGAACGGGCATATGATGTGTGTGGAGAGTGCCTCCAGCTCCTCGTTGACGATGTCGAGGAGTACCACTGGTGGGACCGCCTGACTGAAGCGCACTACAATCGCGCTGCGGAGTTTCTCCGCTCCCTCGATGCAGTCTGGTGCGTCAAAGATCAGGCGTACGCTGGCGGGGAACTGTGGGTCCACACGCCCTATTGCGATGCTGCAGTCGTCAGAGATGTGTGTGACCACTTTGGCTTTCAGATTCGCTGGTTTAGCGTTGTATACCCTGTTGACGATGGCTTCGAATGCGTCTCCGAGCACGGCCCCTGTGTCGAAATCAACCTCACGTTTACAGCCCACCGTTCGGATCCACTCCCGCTCGAATACGACATTCAGAATGACGTGACGTACCACGAGATCGAGTGGCTTGATGAGTATCGGCGCCTGTTCACGTCGCCTCCCGAGTAGTTCGGACTCGCAGATCGAATTGCCTCTCCAAAATACGGTTGCACAACCGTCCCACTATTTGACGACTCGATCTGAGCGCCAAGAGTCTGTATTCCACTCTCACCGATATGGTTATGAATACATCGGAGAGATTGGAATCTGTGAAGGGGCGGAGCTACGGGTTATCGACTGTTTGCGGGATCGGTCCTGCACGGTTGGCGAGTTAGCCAATGCAACGTTAAACCCAAATCGTGCGAGACTTTATCCGTCGGCAGAGCCAAGATTTGCCTGACCAATGAGTCTGGACGACGCGGTTAAGGAGGCTCTCGCAACATACGGGATGTCGCGGAGCGAAGAGGCCGAAGAAACCGGCCGGACGGTCGCGACGCTCCAAGACTAGCGCACGCCGCTTACTTGAGGGTCCGAATTTTCTCTGCGAACTCCGCCTTCGATAGCCCAGGGGCCTCCATCAGCTCGGGGTTGTCGGTGCGCTCAACTGCCTCTTCGACGAATTCGATCCAGAGCTCCTCGTGCGCTGTTGCGTAGACTGTTTTCGCTTCTGCGGGATACATATCCAGCTCGTATGCCGTCAGGTCGATCTGGACCTCGTGTTTCCGCTCAAGCGTTGTCGCTCCGAAGTCAGAGAGATGTTTGAGGAGCACATTCTTCCGACGAACCGTCAAGAGACGCTTTGACTCGTTAATATACTCGTTTACCCACTCCCGCCAGTCATATGTCTCTGAGTCGATTTCCACGGAGGTTTCTGGCATCGAGAAATCGGGAGCAATCCGACGGAGGTAGAACTGAACCAGGGCAACAGCAGTCCGATGGTTCGCATTCGGCAGCGCGTGTTTGAGAATGAGATTTGAGGCGAGACGGCCTGCAACATCAGTCGCGCTGCCCTCCCACGATGTCCGGTTGAGCGCGTCTGGGAGTGCATCGATGTCGATGCTCTTGTACGCTTCAACGGGAACTCCTTCTTCTTCCTCGTTCTGGGCTATGAGCGCTTGATAGATCTCGAGGAGCCGGGCAACGATAGTACCGTTGTCAGCACCATCTCTGAGAGTACCTCGCCAAGATCGAATTCGAGATCGCCGACGTCCCCACCACCAACGCGGGAGGTATAGATACCGAAGAACTCGCTGTCAAGATCGTACTTGCGAACCTTCACCGCCACGTCATCGTCGTACTCGACAATCCTGGCAACGATCTCTGATGGAGCCTCGTGGACAAAATCAAGAGAGAACTGATTGTCGCCCGGATGGTGATAATAGACGTGACCCATCTACCTGATTCGCTGTACTTGGGGGAGCATCTTAATTCACGCTACCTTTCGGACCGACCTGGCATCAGGATTCCATCGAATCGAGTCTCTCCCAGTCGACGTTGATTCGGAGATGATACTCACTGTCGTAAGTTCCCTGTTCGGATCGCATTGGGTCGAGGAGCGGACACTCGCTCGTGAATGACTTGAGGAACGTCTCACGGGCCGGGAGGTCGAAGCCGAGCTAGTCGGCGAGGTAGACGATCCGTTTGGTCGCAGTGCCGTTGTCGGGTCGCTGGAGGCACTCAACGACCGTCGCCCACGAATAGTCTCGATCCTCCGCGACGACTATCGCCTGTACGAATTCTCGGATGCCACCACAGAGTTCGGGATGGTCGGTACAGTCAACGGTCGTCTTTTCCACATCTGCGACGTTCACGGCGGTGCCCTCGATGAGCCTCGACTCGTAGCCGAAGAATTTGATCTTGAGCGGAACGGCTACGTCCGTGAAGTCGGTCAGTCAGGCTAACCTCCGGGACTAACGGCAGACTATCGCTCTCTATTCTCTGACAACCACTCCTAATCTGGACGGGGCGCGTTCTCGTACTTGACCATCTTCTCGGGCTTATCGGCGATGGTGTCGTAGATCTGCTGAAGTGTCTCCTCCGCGGCGAGCAGATTGTGCGTCTCCAAGAACTCGCGGCCGTCTTCGGTGAGGCCGTAGAACTTCCAGGGATACCCCTGCCGGCGCTGGTCGTCGTCCAAAGCGACCTCCGTGACGATGCCGGCGTCGATCAGCTTCTGGATGTGCTTGTAGACGGTCGCATTGCTCACACTGGGATTGAGCTCCTCGAGTTCGTACATCGATGGGAGCTGTTGGGGGTGAGCGAGAATATCGCTGATAAGCGAAAACCGTGTCTGCTGTGTAATGAAGTGGATGACTTCCCGTGGTGTCGTGTCGTCACCGACACCCGAACCAGCCTCCATAACGATGTATTCGACCGGGCGTAGTAAAGTAGTTTACCCGAGAGTAAACTACGGAGCCGACTCACTCTGATGAGTGTACCGCCAAGCGAGTAGGACAGGATAATTCACTGGTCCTCACGCTCTTCCCACTCCGGACGTGGTGTCGGGGACGGGAGTTCGTCAACCACAGTTCGGAGTTCGTCCTCTGTCGTCCACGGGAAGCACCGTTCGTGGAGTTCGAATTTGCGGAACTTGTTGAGATGAACCCAGCTGTACGTTGCTGGCTCTTCGCCCTCATTTGTCCGGTCGTCGATCACATCCCACACCTCCTGTTCGTCGATGTCGAGACCGCTCTCTTGGGCGCGATCAACGAGCGACTCGACGTTTGCTTGGACTTCATCCGCCGACAAATCGTCTGCGAACGCGATCTCGAGGGCGGCCTGAATGACGTGCTGTGGCGAGTCAAGGTTCTCGTCAGTCACCCACGCGTAATCACGTGGGAACACGTACGACTTGTCGAAATACGGCGGGTCATCGATCTCGCCCAATTCAGGCGCCTCCCCACCACTCTCCTTCTCGAAGACCCCAACGATGTAGTCGCTGTACGTCGCGAGCAACGAAAACATGATATCGAACGTATTGAGGCGGTCAGTCGGAAGTTCGAGGAGATCACCCATGATGAACGGATAGGCACCGAGCTGCTTCGTGAGTTCGTTCTGGACGGCGCGAAGCCGGCGGATATAGGGGTCGCGATAGCTCCCCAAGATGAAATACGATGTCCGCTGACTCCAGAGATACGGCAATTCACGCTGGGCGAACCGCCAGATTTCCCGTTTCTCTGCAGGCTCAAGTTCGATGCCCCCGACGGCCTCGTGAACAACGGTCATAATCTCCCCAGCGTCCGGCGGCGGGCTTGGGTCGGTCATTAGCTGCCGATTCAAACCACACCACCATATCCCTTCTGAATCACTTTGGTCTTTTCTGGATTAACCAACTTGGATGACCCTAACTGTTATAGCGTCCTACCTCGTACCAGCACGTATGAGCGAAACCGACACTGGTGCGGCCGATGCAGGGCCGTTCGCGGAACAGCAGCGGCTGTTCAAGCTGCTGTCCCAGGATACGCGCCATCTCATCATCCAGGAGCTGCTGGGCCATCCCGCCCATCTAATGTCGCTCGCCGAACTCGAGTATATGACCGGGAAGAGCCAGGCGGCCATCAAAGACCAGTTGGAGACGTTGATCGACGCCGGGCTCCTCGCACGCTACACGTACGATCCAAGCGAGGGGAAACGTGATCTCCCTGCCCAGTTCTACGGATTCACAGAGCGGGGGGTCGAGGTCCTCCACGACTACAAGTATCTCCGTGGGCTTCCGGTCGCACGTGCCCTCTACGAAAACACGCGCAAGACCGAGAAAATCGAGCGCCACGAATCGGCCCCTCGCCCGGAGCTTCCGGATGCCGTCGCGGAAGCCCTCGAGTTCGACGAGCCCGATCTCGAGGCCGTCGATGGTGGCACAAACCCATAGTTCGTCGGTCAACTACCCCACCCTACTTTGCTCAGTCTGACGACTTTGCTCGTTAAGGGTGGGGCTTGTCCGTGTCCTCGACCTCGAACCCGTCCGGGTGGGCGGTAAATCCGCCACTTGGCGTCACCGTTCCAGACTTTAGGGCAAGCTGACTGTTGCCCGTCCGCCGGGACGACTGTTGGCCTCGGCGGACGTACCGCATACCGATGTTCTTCGCCGCGTTGTAGTCTGCGTTCGCTTCCGACTCGCACTTCTGACAGCAGAAATCGGTTCGATTCGGGCGATTCTCGTCGGCTGTGAAGCCACACTCGGCGCACCGTTTCGACGTGTACGCCGAACCCACCTGCTGCACCAAGATACCGTTCGCTTCGGCTTTGTACTCTACTTGCTCGTAGAGCGTTTGGAACGCCCACTTGTGGCCCCACCACGCACCCGTGCGGTCGCGGATGTGGGTCAGGTCCTCGAACGCGATCACGTCGCACTCGTATCGGAGTGCTTCGTCTACGATAGCGTTCGACGCTCGGTGAAGTACGTCGCGGACGTAGCGAAGTTCCCGGCCACTCGACTGTTCAAGCGTCCGGTGGGCGCTTCGCGTTCCAGTCTGTTGGAGGCCGGCGCGTACCTTCTCGAACTCGCGGAGGTCATGGGTTAACTCTCGCCCGCTAAAGAAGCAGGCAGTGCTGGTGACGGCGAGATTTTTGATACCGAGGTCAACCCCGAGGACCGTTCCGTCCTCGGCGGTATTCCGTTCAGTGTCGGTCTTGTGTCGGCGGAAGCCGATGTGCAAGAAGTAATCGCCGTTGCGGGCGGTGAGCGTACTTTCTGTAACGCTCCATTCGTCAGAGTCGAGGTACTGCCGTTGGTAGCCATCGTCGGCTTCGGGAAGTGCGAGCGAACACCGGACGCGACTCTCTGTCGTGGAGAGAGAAACCGTGTCGTCATCGAACAGCGTCATCGTCCGGGTGTCGTACTTCACCGTGGGTGCGGTGAACGTCGGCTTGCTGACCTTCTTGCCGTTGGACCGGCGTTCGATACAGCCAGTGATGGCTTGTGCGGCTTGGTGGGTGGCGAGAATCGCATGCTGACTCCCGAGTCCGGTTTGCTCACGCACGTCGTCGTAGGCAAGGGGCTGTACGTCGCTCTTGGCGTTGCACTTGCCCCACGCCATGTCGGTGGCGAGCTGGCAACCACGCTTCCACTCAGAGATGGTCTCCTCAAGCAACTCGCGTTGCCTACCATCTACCGAGAGTCGGGTGATTGCTGTCCGGCGCACGTAGTCGTCTGCCACAGATTCAATGTAGTCTCGTGGCTACTTATATATTAGTTTCTGTGGCCTATACGAACGCGCTCCTCCCCTCACTACTCACACCCTTCGGTCGCTCCCTGAGGAAGGGGACTCCGCGCTACCGCTTCAGTTGAACAGCACCGTTCTCGACGCTGCAGAGAAGGTACGCCGACTTCGTACCTAGGTCAGGACTCCGTGGGCTCCAGCATGGCTGGCTCGACGTTGATCCGGAGGCGATACGTACTGTCGGTCGACCCGGTGTCGGGCCGCGTCGGGTCCAGCAGCGAGTAGCCACTCGTGAACGACGCGACGAGTTCCTCACGCGCCGGGAGATTAATGCCGAGCTTGTCGGCGAGGTAGACGATCCGCTTGGTCGCAGCGCCGTTGTCGAGGCGCTCGAGGTACTCGCCGACAGTGAACCAGTCGACACCACGGTCGTCGGCAGTACGCATCGCGGTTGCGAGTTCCCGAACGCCACCGCAGAACTCGGGATGGTCCGCACAGTCGACCAGCGTCTTCTCCAGGTCGCTGACCTGAACGGTCGTACCCTCGATCGATGTCGGCTCACAGCCGAAGAATTTCCGCTCGGTGACTGTCGTGACGCGGTACGAAACACCGTGGATCTCCCGGCTTTGCGCTCGGGTCGGCGTAACGACGTACACCGTCCGTGGGACCTGTTCGGTCAGCCCGTGGTGGCTGAGGGCGCTGTAGTAGCCGATGTACATCGGCTCGGCGACGTGGGCGGCGATGAGGTACTCGTGGGTGGTGTACAGGCCCTCTTCACCGGCTGCGAGTGGGATGATGAGGTATCGGCCGGGAAACAGTCGGTCGAGCCAGCCCTTCTCGGTGAGCCGGGCTGCTATCTCGCGGGCGGTGTGTGGGGGAACCTCCAGCGTCGTCTCGATATCGTCAACGGAGATGATCTGGTGCCCCGCGCCAGCGAGTCGTGCAAGGAGTCGACTTTCTCGAGTCGAGAGCCCCTGGCGTATATTTTGCGTTTGTTCTATGGCATTCATACCTGCGTTTCTTACATAGAATATAGTCTCAGACCTGCTTTAGCCTTGCCTCATCCTTCTTAGCTTCCTTAACCAACACAAAATCATCCAATAGATATGTGTTGGTTAAGAACTGTGGGGACTGTGGATGAACAAATCGGATGTGGCAGATTCTGTCGGCAGTATCTTCCAACCCCGTCTTCTGGCTGGTCCCGCTTTTGATGTGACATTGGATCGAGTTCGAATTAGTCATTCGATACAAAATCCCGATCGTATTCAAAAACAAGGTGGAGGGGCTTGTTGACGTGCCCACAGCGTTGACTTGCCGGCACTACGAGACACAGGTATGAACCCACGCGATATCATCCGTCGAGACCATGATTCACGTGACGGTGAGGACCCGCTGCGCGTACTGGTGGATACCGCGTCACTGAACGAGCAGCTCGCCGATGGTAACGATGCCGCCCAGCGGGTACTCGACTATGCAGCGAACCGCGAGTTCGAATTCATTCGGTCGCCAGACACGCCACGGCATGAGGAGCTTGAGTGTATCCCACCGTATACAATTGAGACGGCAGAGAACGGGGCTCGAGTTGTCCGGAGCGATGATGATGGGCAGCAAACAACCACGTCATTCTCGTATCTGTTCGGATATCAGGAACGGGCGATTCGGCAGACTACAGCACGAGTCTTCTCCGATGACGTCGACGCGTATGCGACCGAAGTAGAGGACGTCACCGATCGAGAGCTGGCGACAGTCCGGCAGGTGTTCGTCCACGCCGCGCTCAACCATCGTGATGAGGGGCACCTGTTCATCACGAACCGAGCGGTCCTCCTCACCAACCGACGGTGGTTCGAAGCGCACTTCCCCGGTGGGCAGTTGAACATCATGAGCCTCAGCGAGGCAGTCGAATATCTCGGGCTCTACCTCCGGTACCGGGAGCAGTTCTACGCTAGTCCGAACCTCACCGTCGGAATGTTCGGCTGGTACTGGCATCTCTTCCGGTCGTTGGTTCCGCGGTATCACGTGGAGGCCGACGCGGATGACGACTATCTACGAGGATTTAGCACACGATTTCAGAACTTGCTTATCGCCGTCGATGAGATCGGCTATCAGTATTTCCAGGAACCAGATAACCGGACGCAGCTCAACGTCCAGTACCATTTCGACAATGCGATCTCCCTGATCACCGGCGTTTTCGATACGCTTGCCCTCAAGACCGCGGAGAAGTATGCTATCAACGACATTCGAAAAGAGTTCATCTCGCTCTCGAACAACCGGGGACGGGACTTTCTGAATGAAGTACGGGAGGTAAACACCGATCTTCGTGATCACATCGCGGCCCACATGGCGTACATCAATCTGATCTATGTTCTCCGACCGCTTGTAGTCCATCGCGGAGGATATCAGGACAGTCTCCTCGAGGATGCTGATCAGGGTTGGACAGCGGGAGTCATCCCGCTTGACCGGTTCAATGAGGCAGATCGAGATGCCTTCGAGCGGTACTACCGCGAGATGGATGACGATCCCCTACCCTATGATCCGCTCACTGAGTGGGGCTTGTATCAGGCAGACTGGGCTGCTGCGGGCTACATTGAACCATACCACTTCATGAAGGCCGCAGTGAAGACGCTCATCCAGTTTGCTAATGCGTACCTCCAGTTGCTCGGGTATCCGGATTTCATCGAGCAACGCAGAGAGGACGATGAGGGAGCGACATTCATCGATACCTGTGATCGAATCCGTCAAACCGGCTTGACCGGCTTCTATCAGGTGTTTCCGTAGCTATTCCGACAGTCAAGGGAACTGGCTGAAAGAGACTGTAATAGGCGTCTTCAGATCTTCCTGAACGGTGTGGGAATCCCGCCCGCGGTAAAGCGAGCGACTGCTCCGCAGCTGGGACACTCATCGACGAACGCACAGACTCGAAGCGAGGTTTCTAACTCACGAACGCTCCCGCACACGGAACACTCGTACGCGGTGCGATACCGGACTGATGGACGGTGCTGTTGCCGTCGTGTGCGGGAGGTCGCTGTCGGTGTCGCCTTGCCGTGAGACGCTGCTGTCCGCGATCGCTCGCGGTTCGTCGTGGACTGATCGTGATCGAGCTGCCAGGCCGAATCGGGAAGCGTGTCGTAGATGCGATCTGACTTGCTGATACCCATATCGAGAACATCAGGCCCAGCTGGTTCGCGTGCGTCATCTGATCGGGATTCATCGACTGGGCTCCCGTCAACACGTGATGTGTCTCGGTGGCCCAGAGGACCCGCCCGTGCCCACGCCCCGAGTTCGACGGCCTCTGCCTCTTCGTAGAGCGCGCCGTCGATGGCAGCCGCCAGTTCGGCGAGTGGCTCGGAGATCTCGGACTCGCCGTGTTTCTCGACAGCGTGCTCGAACAACCATTCTCGAAGCGTCGCTGCCGTCTCTCTATCGACGGTATATGATGGAACAGCCTTCATTTGTTTCTCACTCCGCTCCTCGTGGGGACGACAAACCTACAGAGATCATAGGCACCGTCGAGAGCGTCCCTGTTGGAATCAGCTCGAGTAGAGAGAGCCGACGGTGAAATAGTCGGTATGTCCCTCTCAGACTGACCATAACTTCGATTATTGTGGACGTCTAACGTAGACATACCCGTGTCCGCCTTCCAGGGGAGATAGTCGGGGTTCAAACCCCCGGAGGGGAATGGGTTTGACTCCCAGTCGGTAGGGAAGGCGCTATTGAAACTGGGCAAGGTGGCGGTCACGGGCGGCGTCGAGGAGGTGTTCATCTACATTACGAAACAGATGATGCACAAGATTGCGGCGAGGCTGAACAAGAAGTACAGCATCAAATCAAAAGCGGCCACGTGGGGCGAGAAGGTCGTTAATCGGGCGAAGGCCCGTTTCCCCCACACTCCCCTCTCTCTGCCGGCAACCCGGCTAGTGGATACACTGCATCTTTCGGCTTCGTCCCCCGAACGAACCCTCTTCTAAAGGATCAACAGAGGTCCCGAGAGGTGTATGACACGGCTGTCAGCGAGGTTGTGGCTGCGCGCGCAGCGACCGGAGGGAGCGAGCACGGAGCGGTGGGTGGGGCGGCGGGGCGTCCACGGGCGGAGGTCACCACGAAAAAACGGGGGGTGCCCCGCTCAGCGCAGGGTGTCCCGTTCCTCTTCGAGGCCGACACCCGGGTCGTCGGTGCCGTGTTCGGCTTCGTAGGCGTCGACGAGCTCCCGACTGTACCGCGCGATCCGGTTTCGGGACGTCGGCACGATCGTGCTCGCCGCCGCGGCGACCTGCGCTTGGGTGAGGTGCTTGCGCGAGAGCAGCCGATCCGCCGCGTACAGCGCCGACGCCGCGACGGTGCACCGTGGCGTTCCCGGTCCGACCGGCACCTGATCGCCGAGTTTCATCAGGTGTTGGGCCAGCCGCCACGTCCGCACTGCTCGCGCCCCGGGGATGACGTCGTCATCGAGGGCGTCGACGACCGCCATCACGGCGTTGGGCCTGATGAGTGGCGCGTCGAACCCGCATTCGCACCGTATCTTCCGCGCCGCAGCGCACACTCGCTCGTGGGGCGCTTTGGTGTGGGTCGCGACCGCGACGTCGATCTCGTCTCGGTCGACCGATGAGGCTCGCGCAGCCAGGAGGACGGCGCCGCCGGCGAGTGCCTCCCAGGCCATCCGCCCACCCGGTAGCCGCGCTTCCGAGGCGCTCCGGAGGAACTGTGCCGCCATCTTGACGACGTGGTCCGGCAAGCTCAGGTTGCCGCCGATCATCTCGACGTCCCGCAGCCCCTCGTTGAGCCGCTTCGTCCGCTTGCGCTTCTCGCCGAACTGCATCCGCTTGTGCCACTTCCGGAGGCGCTGGACCTTCTCCCACTGCTCGTTGCTCAGGGGATTACCCCGACCGTCGGTGTTCCGCCCAATCTTCGTGTGCAGGCCCTTGTCCGTCCGCAGCGGGTCCACCGTCTCGATGCTCTGGTCGGCGTCCCCGACTAGGCCCAGGTCGTTCAGCGTCGGGCTCAGGTCCACCCACTCGTCGGCGACGATCAGCCCACAGTCCGTGCAGAATGACTGCTCGTCTTCGGTGATCACCTGGCCCTCACACTCCGGACAGGTGGATCGCCCCGACGGCTCGTGTTCGACCGTCGGCTCGTGACTGCGTTCCTCGGTGGTCGTACTCTGTACGTCCGAAACCGTCTTTTCGCTCGCGTTGTTACTCGTCATTGCAGTATCCCGAAGGCGCTCACCACAGCGCCCGACTCCCCGTGTTCCAGCACGGGGGTTCCTCGACGTCACGACCGACAGAGCCGTCTGCGCGCTCTCGCTCGCGCCTTCGCGAGCGCCCTCCTGGGCGCGAGCGAGAGCGCGCCCGCACGGAGGGGCACAACCAGCGCCGCGCGCCGACCCGCCCGGAGCGAGCGGCCAGCGGAGAAAGCGTGGGGGGTGAGCAGCGACGCCGCGCAGCCCCCCGCGCTTTCCCGCTGGCGTCGAGGGCACATTCACTTTAGCCCGGCAGTCCGCCCGCTACTGCAGGCAGACCGCCCGGAATGGTCGGTCGCGAGCGACGCGGAGGGCGGCAGCGGCGAGCGGCGCGGGCCGTTCGAGAAACACCGGACAGCCGATGTCGTCGTTCGCTATCCCGAGCGCCAGCCTGGCGGACTCAGAAAGGGCGAGGCCGTCTCGACCGTTCTCCGATCCCGCAAGCACCGAGTCCAACGAGACGCGCAGCGTGGGTCGCGGGTAGTCGAGCGGTCGAGGGCTTTCTTTGCTGTCTCCGATGCCACGCGAGCAGGGAGCAGTATCTCACGAGCAAACTCGACGGACGTGACCCTGATGGCTAAGGGAGTTAGCTGTCGAGATCCCGCTAGTGTCGGTGAGCCGGCCAGTTACAGATGTCTCCGTCGCTGATGTGGCAGAAACCCATTACTCGTCCTGGAGTGCGGCGTAGATATCCGCATGCCGCCGGCCGTCGAGGGCCCCCATCTCGAGGGCAATCTTTCGACGTTCGGCGTCGCTCTCGGCCGCCTGATACCGCTCATACAGCTGGCGGACCTCGGCATCAACCGCTGTCGGGTCGCCATCGTAGACGTCGACGTCGTCGGGGGCAGCGAGATCGAGTGGCTCGTCTTCGAGATCCGCTTTGAGGAGGCGGAACCGCTGAGCGGTCTCGGCGCCGACCAGCTGCGTGACCGTCTCGAAGTCGAGTTGGTCGTCGTAGTACTTCGTCGCGACGAGCTCCCGGAACGGCTCACTGTCCGCGGTCTTGTCGAGATACTTGCGGAGGGCCTCGATGAGCAGGGCAGATCGGTTCGTGTCGTAGACCTCCGCAATAGCGTCGAGGCGCTCGACGAGCGACGCCGGCGAGTGAAAATGAACTCGCTGCAACTCGTCGCTTGGGTCCATACGATGCGTACGTTTCGGACAGACGCTGGTAACGGTTTCGGGGCTGTACAGTACACGCTCTGAGCGTCAGGAATCGGGAATGTCGAACTCAATCGTCACTCTGTGCGGGCAGCTCTGCCAGGAACCGGGTGGCTGTTGTCCCGATTCGGACGCCGTCGACGTTGTCGACGTCAAGGTCCGCCGTAGCAGTTCGAAACGGATACTCCTCAACGAGAACCCGATAGATAACGGTCCGAATAGTCTCCGAGCCATATCTGTCGACGACAGTCGCCATCGCTTCGGCTAGGTGGGCGTTTTGGTGGTCCACACGTGGGTGCTCTGCTCGCTCGAGAACAAGGTCGACGACGTCATCGATCGGTGGATGCTCGGGGTTCCCGGTGCGCTCACGAACGTCATAGAGTGGCTCAGAGCCAGTCATCATACTTACTCCGTCGCGTCCTCGTTCGTGTCTTCCGCCGCTGGCTCCAGCCGTCGCTGTCGACGAATCTCTGCGAGCGTGTCCTCCAGCGTCCCGAGAGCCCTAATGGCTTCGAGTTCATCGGTAATCTCTTCTAGAAGGCGGGCTCGCTCGATTGCGTCTGCATCGCCGGCGGTCGTCTCGATTGCCTCGACGCGAAGCCGGCGCTCCTCTTGCCACCCACAGTCCCAGCACGTCCGGACGACGTCGAGACGCTCGTCTTCAGCAGCATCGAGAACCGCGTCGGACAGTGACGTCGACGGCAGTCGGTCCGGCCCGACCTCGAGTGTGACCGGGCCACCGCACTCAGGACAGTCCATACCCTACAGGATGCGCGCCGCGGTCATCAACATCAGGGACCCGTGAGACGGACTCACAGAGAGGGCTCTCGAGGAAGCAAACCGGATACGTCAGGCTGGTCGTTGGGACGACAATCGCCCCGGTGACTCAGTAGACGATACGGTTCGTTTAAACTGATACATTCCGAAAGTCAGGACTCCACAGATGGCCCCTCGGCCTGAGAGAGCCGGCGGCCTTCGCACACTGCATATCGCCTCTTTCTTTGGACGAAAACCGCGATATGCAAGGCGAAATAACGCGCTCAAATCGCAGAATAACCTCGTCGGGCCGATTTGAGACAGTAGAAAATACCTCGACGAGCTCCCGGCTCACTACTATTTCACTAAAATTGCTCGACCACGGGGTAAGCGGGGTAAATTCGGGAAGTACTGATGAGAGATACGAATAGCCCTGTGTCAAGAACGCCTCGCTGGATGTCCACGTGCCCCTTGGAGATGACGAAAGAAAACCCTGATTCCCGCGAATTCGGGACGTTAAACCCACTCAAAATTGCCCGACGGGGTTTCAGTACAAGCGAGACAGCACTACAATCCCATCCTCTCGATATCCTGAGAGGACACTCGTCCACAGCCCGAACTTGGTAGTAGACACGCACGGAGGTTAACCAACAATTCGAATCGAAAACAGTGCCTGTTGGTTAATGATCTACCCCCTCCACTGTTTCCGAAGCTTTTGCTGTCTTTGTCCGTCCGACACAAGGCTTTTCGAGCGTCTCCGAGGAATCACGACTATGCGCCGCCGTGCCCTCCTCGCGACCGCCGCCACATCCCTCCCCGCAGTAATCGCTGGCTGTACCAGCCCCGGTGGGTTGGGGGGAAGCAACGCCGCTGCAGAAGCCCCTACAGCACGTCTCGAACTGACGACGATTGCCGACGCGAAACTCCCGACGAAAGTTCTCTATACAGTCCGCCCCGCTGAAGGCAACGACGAAACGGCGCAACTGTTCGATCGGATTCTCGACGGTGGCGCGACAACGAAGGCGACACGGTCGCCACTGCCCGAACAGCAACACATCGCCTACCAAGACGGCGTCTACGAGCTGGCGTACGAGGTGATCGAGGAAACGCCGGCTACCAGATACTCCGTGAAAGTGGATATCGTCACCGGATCGGTGACCGAGGCAGAGGCTATCCAGTTCGCTGACCTCCCCGAAGTTGATCAAGAGGAATTTGCTGCCCACGGACTCGCTGATGGTGACCCGATCGGAATCGGGACGACGTTCCTCTATACAGATGCCGAGCGCGAACAATCCGTCCTCGAGTCGGAGTACTCGTACATCATCTGGGACGACGGAACAGAAGCCGAATGGGTCATCGACGACGCTTACGACACGACGCTGAACACCTATCGCTACACGGCTGACCAGGTGGCAACAGCCGCCGAGTACGGCCAACAGATGCGCGAGCGGTTTACATTCGAACTTGCGGAACTTCCAGAAACCCAGCGAGAGATCGTCGAGACGGCGATCTCAGATGGACCGTACGTTGTCAGGCCCGATGAGACGCCGTCTGATGCGCTCGTGGCGCTCGCAGACCGGTTTCGCGGACACGAACAGGCCCACGGGCACGACGAAGACGGTGAAGGTGACCTGAGCGGCACGTATCTGGTTCGGTATCAGGGCGACGTGTATTGGACAACACTCGTCGTCCAGCATAATGCGTTCCAGACGACATCAGCAAGTTGATTTGGTCTATTCTGCTGGCACTTCTTGACTGGGATCGGAACGATATCCGACGAGAACTCAACGGAACACGTGTAGTCGGTATCACGGACTGGACCTGACGAACCCCCTCCCCCCTTTTTCGAGTTGTAAACTCGTCACGGCGGGGTGGGGGTGAACAGCAAGAGGGACTGCAAACCAGCCGGTTGTGGCGGAAATACGCAATAGAGAGGCTGAGTATCTTATTCTCTAACTTGTAACTAGAAATACGAAAGTTTATGTTGAACGTTACCTTACCACAACCGTACTAGGGACAAAGTAAACATATCGTCTAGCTCAGCTAGACGATTGATATCTCGGGATGTAGATTCCTTCCTCATCTCGTCCGTGGTTCTGATTCTGTGTATAATCCCGTCTCGACACCTCTACGCCAATTTCAGATATCTCAACTCTCGCTATGCTACGTCTTGGGTGATCTGTTCTCCCGCGACTTACAACTCGAAAAAGGGGGGAGGGGGTGAAACCATCCGTCTTTAGTTAAGCCTCACACCTCGGTTGTGTAGCGGTAGCGAGCGTCTCTTGTAAGATTGGTCGTCGCTTGTGGATCTTTTGAGCG
>NZ_JAGIKY010000019.1:0-38214 GCF_017874695.1 Halarchaeum nitratireducens | reverse complement strand
TTGTCGTACACAGACTGGACTTCCTCATTCCTTCCGAAAGATGCCTCGATAAGCCGCCGCTATCACGCGGTTTCTCGCTTAACTAAAGACGGATGCTCAGATTTTTGAATGATGACCGCGCGAAGCTCGGATGTCGAATCTGAAAACCGCCCTCCTCGGCGCCCCCAACAGCAGACTCAGTCAATCTGGGGGCTCGTCATAGGAGTCAGTCTCATCTCAACGGGACTCGCAGCATATGAGATCGTCCCGGCGAGTGTAACACCGCTTATTCGAGACTCGCTACAGATTGGTCCGACCATCGCCGGGCTACTCGTCGGGATTATGTTCGGCTCCGCAGTCATTACCAGTCTCCCTATTGGGGCGGTCCTTGACCGAACAAATTCCAGAACCGCCATCGCAGTCGCAGTTCTCATCTTACTCGTTGCCGGGAGTTGGGGATGGGTTGCTGGCCGACATGGGAGTTACTGGTCAGTCATTGCTTCTCGAGCACTCGGTGGTGTCGCCTATGTGATCGTGTGGAACGCGGGGATCGACATCGTCAGCCGGGCAGTAAATAGCGCTCAGCGCGCGACCGCCGTTGGGATTTTCACCGCGAGTGGGCCCATCGGATTCGCAGTAGGTCAAGGAGTGGGCCCATATATCGCCGGCCGGTTCGGCTGGCCCGCTATCTTCGTTGCATTCACCGGACCTGCACTTGTGGGCTTAGTCATCTTCTGGCCGCTCAGCCAAGGCCACGGCAGAAGCCACGGAGACGCACCCACGCTCACGGAGTTTAGCGCAGTCCTTCGAAATCCGAGTGTCTGGTTAGTTGGCCTCCTCGGATTCCTCGGCTACGCGTTATACTTATTCGTGAATAGCTGGGGCGCATCATATCTCACTCAGGAGCTTGGATTCCCACTCGCAATCGGTGGCCTCTTGGTCGCTGTCTTTCCCGCAGTCGGCATCCTTGCCCGGATCAGTAGCGGCCTGGTTTCGGACCGACTATTCGCTGGTCGTCGTCGTCCAGTTATGCTCGGGTCGTTTGCCGTCGCTGCTCCGGCCCTCCTCATTTTCACGCACTTCCGTGCCCTCTCACTGCTCGTTCTACTGTTGCTCTTGTCCGGGTTCGCTATTCAATTGATCCTCGGTCTATCATTCACGTACGTTCGCGAACTTGTTGACCCCCAAGTCGCCGCAACAGCCGTCGCGTTCCAGACGAGTATCGGGCTCGCAGGAGCGTTCCTCGCTCCAATCGCCGGCGGTGCGATCGTTAACTTAGCCGGGCTCAATGCAGCATTCCTACTCGCGGGTCTCCTCGCCATCTGTGGCATCGTCGCCGCATGGTGCGCTCCAGAACCAGGAACCTAGCCCACTCCAGCGGCTAGCTGGCCAGTTGCATTGTAGAGGCGCTCCAGCAGTAGTGCGTCAACCTACTAGCCGAATAATCTAGCCATCACTACAGTGATTGGTTTAGGCAAGTGATTATAATCTACAGAATGATGCGACTGGCCAGGGTATTTTAACCCCCTAATATTATACTAAGGCATAATATTTAGGGAGTGAGTCCAAAGTACCCTCCATGCCGCATGGAACAGACGTTGAACACGAGAATGACCCCAAAAGCATCTCCACGTATGAGTGCCTGAAATGCGGCAATATTGTCGAATCAAAAACGCATCCACCTACGTGTGACTGTGGCGGTGGATTCCAAAACAGGGCAAAATCTCTCGAATGACATCCAGCCGACGGTGGAAACTACATAAACGCGGGGAAGACGTCCAAACCTACGTCTCGAAGCCCATGGCTTCGATCTGCTCCTGATAGCGATTGCGGATGGTGACCTCAGTAACGTTCGCGACGTCCGCGACCTCGCGCTGGGTCTTTTTCTCGTTGCAGAGGAGGCTCGCGGCGTAAATCGCGGCCGCCGCGAACCCAGTAGGACTCTTCCCGGAGAGGAGGCCCTGCTCGGCGGACGTGTCGATAATTTCGTTGGCCTTGGCGATGACTTCCTCAGAGGCGTCAAGGTCGCTCGCGAAACGCGGGACGTACTCCTTGGGGTCGGTCGGCTCCATCTCGAGGGAGAGTTCCTTGGCGACATAGCGATAGGTGCGCCCGATCTCCTTCTGGTCGACCCGCGAGACCTCCGTGATTTCCTCGAGCGAGCGCGGGATGCCCTCCTTGCGGCAGGCCGCATACAACGAGGCAGTGGCGACACCCTCGATGGAGCGCCCGCGGATGAGGTCCTCCTTGAGCGCGCGCCGATAGAGAACTGAGGCAACCTCGCGAACCGAGCGGGGGACGCCGAGTGCGGACGCCATGCGATCGATTTCGGAGAGGGCGAACTGGAGGTTGCGCTCGCCGGCGTCCTTCGTCCGGATGCGCTCCTGCCACGTGCGCAGCCGCTGCATTCGGTCGCGCTTCTTCGAGTCGAGTGTCTGCCCGTAGGCGTCCTTGTCCTTCCAGTCGATCTGGGTGGTCAGCCCCTTATCGTGCATCGTCTGCGTGGTCGGCGCGCCCACCCGGCTCTTCTGGTCGCGCTCACTGGAGTTGAACGCGCGCCACTCCGGGCCGCGGTCGATCTGGTCGTCGTCGAGAACGAGCCCGCAGTCCTCGCAGATACGCTCACCCTGATCCGTGACGATACTCGTCGAATCGCACTCCGGGCAGTGCTGGGTCTCGTCGCCGGTCTGCTCCTGCTCGGCCTGCTCTTCGCTGCGTTCTCGAGTCGGCCGTTCCATTCACCTTGTGACAGCCACCTAATCGGATATAGGTCTTTGCCTACTGCCAGTCGCAGACAGCATCGGTTCAGTCCCAAGTGTCAATAAGACAGAAATTTTTTCTGGATCTAGACCGTAATCGGATGGTCTCTAGAGTTCGCCGTACTCGGCGTGCGCCGCCGTCGGTCGCGACGACGACCAAGATCGTACTCCGGGAAACATAGTGAGGAGTGGCCGGTTCGGAAAGGCCAGATGAAAGGAACCGAGAGGGGGAGGGGTCATTTGGAGTGTTCAGTGGTTTGAATGTGACCTGGGGTAGAGCGAGGAAGAGGATCAAGAGGTCATTTGGAGTGTTGCCGGGGGCGAGAAACTGTGAGGAGTGCGAATTTGTGAGAATATGGAAAGAATGGCGTAGGATGCTGTAGTGTGTGGTATAGTGTGGTTGTTATTGTGTTGTCTAGTAGGCTAGTTCTAGACTAGAGGGATCTAGTTTATAGAATATATCTATGCATTACGGCAACTTCTCGAATATCGAGCCTTCTCCCTCTCTTATTGTATCGAACACTCCAAATGACCCCCCCTATATGACTTAAAGAGATCGGTCACTCAGAACAGTCCAAACACTCCAACCCACCTTTATGGTTATCGAGTGCGATCGATAAGCCATCATGGGGCTCTTCGGTGATCTCGACGACACCATCTACCAAGACAAGGACGTCCTGAAAGAGGACTACCAACCCGACGAGATCCTTGAGCGCGAAGCCGAAATCGAGGAGTACAAACACGCGCTCTCCGACGCCGTCTTCGGCCGCACCCCGGACAACGTCTTCCTCTTCGGCAAAGCTGGCGTCGGGAAAACCGCCGTCACCAACTACGTCCTCACCGAACTCCAAGCCGAAGTCGACCAGCGGGACACTGCCGACGATGTCCATATCTCCCGCGTTAACTGTAACAACGAGAGCGTCTACTCGATCGTCCGTACACTCACCAATAACCTCATTCCGCCCAGCGGCGACCGCTTCCCCGCAAAAGGCCCGAGCAAAGCCGACGCATTCGAACGCCTCTATCGGGAGATGGAGCGTGTCGGAGGGACACACTTCTTCGTTTTCGATGAGATCGACCATCTCTCCGATCCAGACAGTCTCCTCTATGAATTCCCCCGTGCACGCGCCAACAGCTACCTCGAGGACGCTCGCGTCGGCATCATCGGCATCTCCAATAACTACACCTTCCGCAATACCCTCTCTTCCAAGGTCAAATCCACGCTGATGGAGCAAGAGATCTCCTTCTCCACCTATGACGCAACCGAACTCAGCACCATCCTCGAACATCGTGCCGAGCGTGCATTTGTCGACGGTGCGTGTGACCCCTCTGCGATTCAGGCGTGTGCGGCCTTCGCGGCGAAAGACGATGGGTCTGCACGGCAAGCGATCGACCTCCTGCTTGGGGCTGGCGATAACGCTGAGAAGAACGGCGACGGCCTCGTTACCGCCGACCACGTCGAAGCGATTCACGAGAGCGTCTCACGCGGCCAGCTCAAAGACAAGATCGCCGATCAGACGATGCACTGCCAGCTCGTCCTGGAAGCGCTCGCTCTCCACCAGCGGGACACTGGTGACACCGCACGCACGAAGCAAGTGATGAACCGCTACCAGTCAGTCGCCCGCGACCACAACGTCGACCCACTGACAACGCTTGAGTCGATCCGCGGCCACCTCGACGACCTCAACATGCTCGGCTTCCTCCTCCGCACCGAAGAAAACCGCGGACAGGGCGGTGGCCGCAGCTATCGCTGGGAGGTCGATATGGACATTGAGACCGTTATCGACGTCCGCGAATCAATCGACAGTACGCCAACGTAGGGACCGCCGCCAGCTATCGCCATCATAGGTCCTAGATGGGATCACTAAGTGCAGGAAGTGTGCGTAGATATGTATTATTATGTGTAGAGATTGCGTAGGAAGAATATGGACGAGATACTCGATGTTCTGGATCTGCTTGCAGACTCAGGACTTGAAGGAGCCATTATATGGGTATTTCGCATCCTCGGCCTGCTTGCTATCCTTGCCGGAATCGGTGTCTGGCTGTTTACCAATATCACTCTAGTCGTTCCTGTCGTTCTCATCATCGTCGGTCTCGTTCTCATCGTTGTTCCTGGAATCCTGCTCCAAATTGCCGAGCTTGCTGGATAACCGAGGATACACTCGCAATCCCGGAAGGATCTGTGTGGTGCGTACTTGTCTTCCACAACGACCCGTGGTACACGACCAGATCAGTAAGCACGAAATCGTACTGATACTGCAGTGATGTAGACCAGCGATTCTGCCGGCTGAGAGTACTCTATCCTTCCCTTCGCCGGCTTCACATTGAGGACGTACTCGCCGAAGTCCTCAACTGGGCTGAGGTACTGGAGCGAGTATTACTCCGGTTGGCGTGTCGTCGGGAGCGCAGTAGTGACGTCCTCAACGAACTCTGCAAGAACCTTGTCCGGGCCCAAATCGTGAGTGTGGATGGGGGGTTCCCAGAGTTCGACGTCGAACGCGTGGGCCGCCGTCGCGTCGCCGTCGGTCGCGACCACCATTAGAATCGCACTCTGGTAGATGACGATCGTCCGGTCGGCGTCCACCTCCAGATGTTCGATGTACGCGGCCTCCAATCCCGCGCGAAGGTTCACGCTGTCAGCGAGTTCGCAGTGGACGACCAGGTCATCATCTGCCATTCGATCCACCATACGGAATCGCGTGTGAAGTATACCTCGCACCAAGGCTGCTGTCGCCCACTCTTAACCAACGCTTCCGAGATGATGGACGATTATGTTGGTTAAGATATTGAGAGCCACCGGGATGTGACCGCCGTCGCGTTTGTCGGCGCCGTTGAGGGCTGCGACGCACACCACGCGTCGCGAGTTCTCATCGATGACTACACCTGAGCGACACACCGACACAAGCGATGACGCCGAGTGCTTCGAGCGCGAGCAACTCGCCAGAGACGCCGATCAAGTCCGACGACGAACAGACGACCAAACGGAGTCGGACGCCCGCACGCTGATCGCCGACCTTCTCGAGGACGATACCGTGGTGGCAGTGCCGACTGACCGCCTGCTCGTCCACGAGCCAACGGACGCCGTCTTCGAGGACGTCGTCCAACTCGCCGCCTACCACCGTGGGTGGCAGGCTGGACGCGACGACGGGGTGGATGCATGAGCCAGCAGACGCGTGAGGGCTGTGCGTTCTGCGACGCCGGCCCTGACGTCCGCCTCGGCCAAGCCGGGTCGTGGGGCAAAGACGAACTCATCACCCACCCGATCTGCGTGGAGTGCGCGCTCCGTGAACACCCAGACCCGGCCGAGCAACATTGCTTCGCGTGCGATGGCTGTGGCTGTCTCGTCGACGCTGTCGCCGCCCTCACCCGCTACCGCGTCCAACTCGCCCATCTCGAAGGCACGCCCATCTCTGCGCTCGCTGCAGTCCCACCGGACCGACAACCTACTGGACTCGCGACCTCGGAACGCACCTCATTCGTGAGGAGTAACGAGGATTGAGCGAGCTGGGTTCTCACACGGGCAGATGTCGTGATAGTGACCGTTCACTAACCAATAGTCTGAAGTTCATAGACCTCGGACTACAGGGTATGCCTGACGAGCCGACAGACGATCTGCTCCGGCCGGACGGTGGCGTGAATGCACTCCCCGGAGACGCCCTCACCACAGAGTCACTCGCTCCCGAGCGGCTCGCCCAGAATGCACCGGGGCTTGAGACTGTCGTCGAACTCCTCAATCACCCAGCGCTCACGCGCGTCTACGTCTACATTTGTTACTGGGGCCCGACGACACCACCCGATGTCCAAGACGACCTCGACCTCTCGAAATCAACGGCCTACGAGTACATCGACCAGCTCGTCGACCTCGGTCTCATCACGCGGGACGATTCAACACGACCGCAGCATCTGACGGCCGAACCGGTTGCTGTCGTCGACGAACACGCACCGATCGTCATTACACCGACCGTCCTCCACGCGTTCGCACTCCAAGAGATCGATGCGGACGTCGCGTACTTCCTCGACCGCTACGGCATCGGGAAACTCGTCGCCGCACTCCGTGGTGCCGGCCTCCACTTCGCGGGACAGACTACTCAGCGGATGGTCGCCGACGACATCGACGTTCGCGAGACGGAAGCGATGATGATCAGCTACGCACTCATCCCTGCCCTTGCCGTCGGCCAAGACCACGACCCCTATTTCGACTATCTCTTCCCCGACGTCCACGACGCGATGGAGCTTCCCGATCTTGACGAGCGGGAGACGACACCATCCCCACCGGACGCGGAATGAGTGCAGACTCGCCACTCGCACCCGGCCAAGACGTCCTCGTCGACGCGAATATCTTCTTCGCAATCGGGCATCCCTCAAATCCACAGTATCAGCGGTTTCGACGCGCAGTCCGGCGTGCGAGCGTCGTCCTCAAACTCCCGCAGCGTGTTGTCGGTGAGCTCGGTGGGCCGAATCGAGACCGCGTCCGTCGCGCACTCGATGAAGGCTGGGCAGAGATCATCGATGCGCCAGACCCGACAGCAGGAGATGCCGTCGCTGCGAGCGACATCGCACGGCGAACAATCGCCGACGTCACCGGCCAACCCGAACACGAGGTTGAGAAAACCGACGCAATCATCGCCGGGCTCGCCATCCAGTACGTCCGCGAGCAGGCATCCACCGACGTCGTTGTTCTCACTGACGATGGACCAGCACGCAACGGCGTCGAAAACGCAGTCCGCGCACAAGGCTATACCGACACGATCACCGTCTACGGCCGCTCGGACATCATCGGCGACGACTCCGGCGACACAATGCGCCTCATCTAATCGTAACAGCCAACAGCATGCTCGGCTGGCCTATCAGTCGACGTGACGCGATTCGAGACGGCGTTTCGCGTCGTGGAGTTCAGACAGCCGTCGCGTGACTGCGCGCCACTCACTCAATCGGTCGTAGGCCTCATCACGGTCCTCAGATTCGACGTCCGCGAGTACGACAGCGTCGGGCGAGGCCGCTTCGAAGGACGCTGCGAGGTCGCGTTCTCGCTCACGATACTCCGTGATTGCGTCCGCGATTGCCGCCGGCGTTTCGAACTCCCGCGTCAGTTCGGTAATTCGGCGGAACTCGGCATACGCCTCATTACGCACGAAGCGCATCGGGTCGTCCGTGGCTTTCTCGAGGATGCCGCGTTCGACGAGCCACTCGAGATGTGGCCGTACCTCCGCCGTCGCGCAGTCCGCCCGTTCCGCAATCTCCCTAGCCGACGTCGGCGCTGTCAGTGCCATCGCAACCTCGGAGACGCGCTCCACCACCGTTCGCTCTTCCAGTCTCGCCTCCCACTCCCCGGTGAGGTCGAAGTCCGGCGGGGTTTCCTCCGACATTACTCATCACTACGTCGTCGACCCCCAGTAGTTTGTGGGTGCTTGGAGAGGGTGGTGGCAGAGAGCAAGAACGTCTGCAGGTGCCCGACAGTCGGGAGTTTCGCAGGTTGTCTTCGCGGCCGATGAAGTCCACGTCTAGACGACGGGTTCGACGATGACTGTCTCGTGCTTCAATTCGGGAATTTTTCGCGATCCGTCTTCGCGATACTCGATCAGGTCGTACGTGAAGAGCGTCTCGAGATCGCGGCTCACTGCGGCCTTGTCACGGTCAACTTCTTTCGCGAGATGCCGAACGGACTCGACGTCGCCGGCACGGACTCGCTCTAGCAACTCCTGGCGTTTCTCGGTGAGAATCGTGCTTGCGGTGTCTCGGTCGATCATCAGCACGTCGTCATAGCCAGCACGAGCTAACGCACGGGTGACTTCCGCCTTCTTCTGGGTGTGTTCTTTAGTCGCAGCCATAATCCCTCGTACTGTTGTATTCGCACCTCAACGCTAAAAGAGTTGTGTCAGTAGCCGTCTGACGGGGCTCATCGATGAGTAGATTAAAAGAGACGGGCTCTCTATCTCTCGAAAGATGGCAAAGCTCTACTCTCGCCTGCTAGGCCATTACGACGGCCGTCCTTATTTCATCTCAGTCTCGGTCTCCCCAAACATCAACACAGTCGAAGACTTCTCCGTCGCAGTACATTACAACGACCCGAACACTGAGCGTGAAGTGCAGATCGCTCGAATCGACACCGCCCACGAAACAGTACACTTCGATCGACTCTACAGACGTAACCAGCCCAAAGACACCAACGTCGACTTCTCAGTCTGGGATGCAGAGCAACATCTCGAAGAAAACTGGCGGCAGTACGCCTCGACCTACGCAGAAAACCACGCGGACTAGTTCCTGACCACGCCGATACCTTCCATCCCGTTGTTACGCAAAGCTGTGTTGCTCTCGCGTTCAGATCGGCGATACGGGGTGTGACATCCCTCACAACGTATCGGGATGAGGAACGAGCGAGGCGATCGCTCAGATCAGAGTTCGGCCACGTCGGCTGATACGTCGAGCGGCGGAGCTGCATAGACAGCGTAACGCGACGGTTCGCCGCGCTCGGCGCGTGCCGCCGGTCGCCTGCTCACGGTTCACGATGTTCACCGTTCGCGTCGCTCGCGACCGACCAGTCCGGGCATGCGGGCGCTCTCCGCACCGCCAGCGCCCGGTCCGGGCTAAAGTGCATCTGGTCTCGGCGCCAGCGCTTCACCCGTTCGGGTCCGGGGGACCGCGGCTAGGCCGCCCGCGACGGACGGGGTTGCGTCGCGGCGAACGGGGAATGCGCTGGTCGCTCGCTCCCGGCGGGTCGCCGCGCGCGGCTGGATACGTGCCGCTGTGTCGAGCGCTCTCGCTCGCCCCCGCTGGGGGCGAGGCGAAGGCGCGAGCGAGAGCGCAGAGACGTCACTGTCGGGTCGTGTGAGGACTGCCGCGATGTTTGTGGCATCGCGGCGGATCGGCGCGTGAGCGCCTTCAAGTGATCAGCAATGTCGAGTCAGAACGCGAGTCAGAAGGTTGTTTCGGTGGATGAACAGTTTGGCGACGGCGAGCGCGAGACGGTTGATGAGGACGGCTTCACGGTGGTGGCGGAGACGCCGGCGTTCCAGGCCACGGTCCAAGCGGAGACGCAAGCGAAGGTGGACGCGAACCACCCAGAGGGAATCGCGGACGCGGATCAAGAGCGGATTCCCGGTGTGACGCTCGCACAGGAAGAACGCATCAAGGCACGCGAAGCAGAACTTGAGCGGATCAGCGCTCAAGCAGAGTTGGGCGAGCAGGACGGGCGTGCACGGCGGGCACGCGACGTCGCGAGCGAGCGGAGCGCCGCGTGGACCAGGGCGTTCGAGCGGCGGGCGGCCAGCGTGGACCAGTCGCTGAGTCCCGACAATGATCCTCGCGAGATGCTCTCCCAAGAGGAACTCGGGGCGGTGAACGAGCAAGCCAGGCGGTTGGCGGGCGAGCTCGATGGGTGGTCGCGGGCGGCGATCAGCCGGCGGCTCGCACAGGAAGTGCGCGACGGCGCGGACATCCCCAGTGCCGTCCTCGACGTGAAAGACGACCTTGAGGCTGCACCCGGACAGATCATCCCCATCGATCGCGTTGGGGACGTCGATCGTGGCGAGGTGAGTGTTGAGGGGACAGTCGTGCAACTGTGGGACGCCCCAGACCCGGCAGTTGAGCAAGTCGGACTGATCGAGGACGAGAGCGGAAAGACGAAATTCACCAGCTGGGTCCGGTCGAATCCGAAGATCGTTGAGGAAGGTGAGCGCGTGCAGATTCGCGGTGCAAGCACGAGCTGGTACCAGGGCCGCGTCTCGATCGCGGTCACCGGCTGGACCACCATGCTCTTCCCCGACCGCGAAGCCTGGTGGGAGTAGGGCGACCCGCGGTCTCTTTCTTTTTGTCTGCCGGACCAGACCCAGACCCCGCCGCCCCACCCACCGCTCCGTGCTCGCTCCACAGGGTCGCTGCGCGCGCAGCCACGACCTTCCGTCCAGCTTTGATCGGCTCATCGGCAACTGGACGCATGGACTGGTCAAACGGTGGTACGTCGCCTTACAGACACCCACACGAGCTCTATCTGAATATTCAGGTGAAGGCCCTCGGTTGACAAATAGGAGCCGCACGGCTAGCCGAGCGTGTGGCCGTGCCAGTCAACGAGTGACTGTGTCGAGGTCCCACAGCGCGCACACCGTTGGCTCTCAATCCGGTGCTCACCCTCCTCGCAGACGCCGTCGACAGTCGGGATGAACCCCTGTCGAGTCGTGTCTTGGTGTATCTGGTCCTTTCGGTCGCGGTCGCGTGGATTGGTGCAATCGGGGTTCAGACATCGCCACTCGCCATCTCGGCGCTTCAAGTCGGTCTTGCAGACCGAGCAGATCAGTCCTGGGTGCGTGTCGCTCTCCTCGTCTTCGTCCTCTTCTTCCGCGATCCCGATCTTCTCCGCGTAGTTGTCCACTGAACCGTCGACATCTTGGTGTGGGAGCCACCCGGAACAATATGGATCCGGACACTCGAATCCACCAATCTCCGGGAGGAGATAACGCTCACACTCCGGACAGTCCGGAAGCTCGTCTTCGTCGGCCGGCGATGGGCCGTAGACGTGGACTCGGCCTTCGTCTGCGTTATACCGCCGGTTGTACCAGATGTGCCCGCGCGTCCACTCGATGGAGAAGAGATCCTCAATGCACTCTTCAGGAAACGGGATTTCGAGTTCGACTGGCGCGTCCTTATCCTGTTGGAGCCACCGGACGACGCCGTGGTAGCCCGTCCACTCGTCAGTCGACGGCGTCGCGAGCGGCCAGCCGAGCCGCCAGTCACCGGCGTCAAGGTCGACGTCCTTCCGCTCGAAGTGCTCCTCTTCGAGCCAGAGCGTCGAGTAGCCGTGGTCGGCGTACGTATGCTCGGTCGCGTCATAGTCCTTCCCGACGTTCCGATACTGGCACTCGATAGCGACGCCGTCACCGTAGTTCGGGTGGCGCTCTACGAACTCGACGAGGACGTCGGCTTGGCGGTCGCCGACGGGTTCTTCGTAGGAGACAGTCGCGTCTGGCCATCGGTCAGCCGCTTTCGAGTACGCGACGGCCTTCATGCGCCGGTGCTGGTCGGACTCTCCGCCACACGACCCGCCGTCTCCCCCGAGATGGTAGAAATGGCGGGAGACGAAGATGTTGCCTCGGGGGTGGGAGGACCGAACACCGAGGTCGCCATCGCACTCGGGACACGTGTACGTCTCGCCGGCTTCGGCCTCCGGTGGCGCAATAGGGCCGTTGTCGGCGGACTCAGCAACGAACGGCATATCGACTACTCGGAACTGCGCACGGGTAAAGTTCCCCTGTACAGGCGTCCGTCGCACGCCTCGCGTGTGAGGGAGACCTTCATCTCAGATGTTGGAATCTGGACATAGTAGTCCTGACATGGGGTTCCAGTTGCGTGACTCTAACTCGTTTTGCGCCGCTTCTTTCGCCCGCTTCCACGACACCGTTGTCGCCGGCTCTCGGCTGTTGACCCCATCTCTCGTGGGGGTCAGAGATTCCGATTACGCGGCGTTTGTCTGCTCAATGTCTTCGCGGACATCGATGACCGTTTCGAGGTCCATATCGACTTCCCAAATATAGCTGCGGCCACCGCCCTTGCCGCGGTTCTCTTCGCTCTTAATGACGAATCCGAGCATTTCGAGGTCGTCGAGATGGCGCTGTGCGAACTTGAGTGACGTGCTCGGGTCAGGGTCGCCGTAGGAGCGCGCGAGCTGCTGGTAGGACTCCTGGATTTCGCGTGTGCGTGCGGGCTCGCCGTGTTTGTTCTGGAGTCGTGCGGCGGCTTCGAGGACGCGCTGTGCGTTCGTTGTCTGGTCGCTGATCTTGTCATGGAGTTGGCCGCGGTCGACGTCATCGCGGACATCCTTGACGTGGGCGTCGGTGATGGTGGGGTCGTCAGCTTTCCAGGCGGCGTCTGCGGCGGCGCGTAGCAGATCGATTGCTTGACGGGCGGAGCCGTCGTCTTTCGCGGCGTACGCGGCGCAGAGTGTTATCGCGGAGTCCTCGCAGACGCCGGGTTGGAAGGCGAGGTCGGCGCGGTGTTCGAGGATGGAGACGAGTTCGTCGGCGTCGTACGTCGAGAAGGAGATTTCGGTCTCCATGAGGGTTGATTTGACTTTCGAGGAGAGGGTGTTGCGGAAGGTGTAGTTGTTCGAGATGCCGATGATGCCGACGCGAGCATCGTTGAGGTAGCCGTTTGCGCGTGCGCGGGGGAGCTGGTAGAGGAGTGCGTCGGGGTCGGTGAGGTGGTCGACTTCGTCGAGGACGATGAGGTGGGTGCCGCCGACGCGCTCCATCTGGGTGTAGAGTTCGTCGAAGAGGTCGCTGGTGGAGTAGCCTTTTGCGGCGTAGGGGGAGTGGGTTGCGGGGAGGAGTCCGTTCGCGAGTTCCCGGATGACGCTGTAGGTGGTTTCGCTGTCGCAGTTGACGCGGGAGATGTGGATGGGGTCGGCGGTGTCGCGGGTTTCGACTTCCGCTCGGAGTTCGCCGAGGACGAAGTTGGTGACAGCTGTTTTGCCGACGCCGGCTTTGCCGTAGAGGAAGATGTTGTCGGGGGTGCGGCCGAAGAGGACGTCGAGGAGGGCGTCGCGATAGTCGGCGATCTCGTCTTCGCGTTCGAGGACTTGGTCGGGTTGGTAGTCTTCGTCCAGGACGTCTTTGTCGCGGTAGATGCCGTCGGTCGCGCCGTCGAAGATCCCCATATTGGCGACATCAACCAACTGGAAGGACTTAAAACCACGTGTCGAGTGCGTCGAGTGATAGAGTTCTTTAAGTGGTAGAGATAGAGGTGGTGTCGAGTGTAACCACGACGAAGATGGCGTGTGAACTCAGAATCAAGCGCTTTGCCGAAACCGAAAGATATAATCTATACACTACTACTTACTAGCTAGTCTAGAAGCTAGAAGAAGAAAGAGAGGAGGCCGTCAGCGAAGCGGACTCAGTACGTCGCCACTCTCCTCATCTCCGCCTCCTCTCGCCGGCGCTAACACTCGACATCTACTCTCCCACCCCTCCTCACACCACCGACTCCCGGGCGTCTCCGGTCGGCTAACACTCGACATCTACTCTCCCCCTCTCCCCACTGTAACACTCGACACCTACTCTGTTCACCTGCACTTCTCTGTCCGAACATTCTTGGCGTCGTGACGCATCACCAGACGCTCGATGAACTCGCTGTCTAGACCGGCTAGGTAGGAAGCGAGGGCGCTCCATTCTCCCAGCGAATCGCCTCGACCGCCGCCGGGAACTGTCAGAGTCGGTCATCAAGGACGGCGAGTGGATGCGCATCGAGAAACGATGCGCGATGCCGATCAACCGGCGTGTCGTCGTGGTTGAGTTGGGTGTGACAGGGGCCAAGGTCCGGATGGTCGGCGTCCTGGTGGAAGCCGAGCATCAGGTTCCGCTCGGGTTCGACCCAGTTGATGCGGTAGTATTCATGGTCGACGCCGGCGGGGTACCAGAAGCGAATCTCCAGTCGTGCGGTCGCCGCATCGTAGGAGTCACTCAGGAACGTCGTCGGATCGACATCCGCGATAACGTACCGGGGACGGCGTCGAGACGGCCGATAGCGCACGTCCTCACACCCTGGCTGGTTCGTCAATCGGTCGTGAACGTCGCGGAGGAGAGTCCGCTGTGTATAGCGGTCGCGACCGGCAAGAAAGATCATTCTGTGAAAGAGGAGGATTAGCTCGTGGCGCGGTCAGCCATGTCGGTCATCTGCTCGCGGGCGGCTTCGACGTCGGAGTAGAGTTCCAGTGCGTGCTTGATGAGGCGACGATCCTCCTCGTTCTCACGCCAGAACGCGATGACGTCGCGGCGCTCGCGGAGCTCGGCACTTGCGAGATCGCCGTCGGCGAGCGACTGTTCGAGCTCCTCCCACGTCTCGACGTCGTAGGTCGCCTGCCACGCCTCGATCTCCTCGGTGATTGCGGCCAATTCGCTCCGCAGCTCCTCGCGGGTGTTTTCCTCGATGAGCGTCCGGATCTCTTCGAAGAGCAGGCGCGTGTAGTCCGGTAGATAGCGCGTGGTTTCGCCGGCCTCAACGCGGCGCAGCTGGCCTTGGTTGACGAGATCTTGGAGTTCCTCGTTAGTCGTACTCCAGGCGGCGTCAGCCTGCTCGCTGATCCAGTTGACCGACCGCGGTTCGCGAAGCGTCTCGGCGACCGCCCGAATGCGTTCGCGGGCGGTCATCGACTCACTCCACGACTGAACGCCGTCCTGCGGGGATTCGGACATACTTGGCACCGCTAGTCCTGATTGCGATACGGAAGCGTTGTCACGTCGAACGCATCGTAGTGCCGGTCGTAGGTGAGGATGTGATCGACCCCTGAGGCGTCCATATGGGCTGCAACAGTGAAATCGGTGAGTGACGCATCCAGATCCGTCCACTCGACGAACGTTGCTTTGGCGTCATCGAAAACGTCCTCGGAGACGGATTCGAACTGGTAGAGCGTACTCTCGTCGAGCGTCGTCAGGAACGAGGCTGCGTTCCGCATTGACGCTTGCTTTTTCAGCCGTGTGGCAGCCTCGTCGACGATGTGATCGTTGACGATGAGGCGACGATAGGGGAGGTCACCGTCGCGGACAAAGGTCATGAACGCCCGCGAGACTGCGTGCATCCGATCTTGTGGGTTGAATAATGCGTACAGGAACTTCGGCCCGACGACGACCTGATGGCGGACGTGCCCCGGGCGAAAATGCTCGGGCGTGATCGTCCCGATCGGGGTTTCGACTGGTTCAGCCATCCGAATTCAGGATTGCGCGGACGGGTCGTCGGCGAGCGTGAACGATTCGTCGCTGCCGTCCCACTCCTCGACGAGATCGTCTTCCTCGCGGGCATCCGTCGCCGCCGACGCTGGGAGCGATTCGTCCTCGAGGTCGTCGAGGACTGTGAACGCCGGGTCGTTCGGGTCGGCCTGCTGCTGGCGTTCGATCCACTCGATAAGCGCCTCGTGGCCGGCTTCCTTGAGCGAGAGCCCGTGCTCTCGAGCGAACTCCCGGAAGCGTTCGTATTCGTCCTCGTTCAGTTCAGTTTGCACGTGCTTGGTGTCGTTGCTGCTCATAGGGACCCCAGTTGCTACTCTCATCTACTTGTTCATGAAGTATAAGATGTTCGCATGAGATAGTTCATGGCCCATATTCAAACGGGAGACAGGGCGGACTACTGGCCCTGACGTTGAAATACGAATCCGGGACAAACCACACCAACCGATGCGTGATCGCCATCTGGATTTCGAGGAACTACGGCCGACCGGCGAGGCGTCCCACATTCCGGACACGAGGCTGGACGACGGCTGTGAGAGTGAGGAGCTCTGGATCGTACCCGCTGACGTCCACTTCTGAATGCCTCGCATCACCAACTGGCGACGCGAGAGTCGCCGCCAGCGTTTTAACCAACAACTCTATCGATTCGGTTGTAGTGTTGGTTAAGACTTGACGACAGCTACGTTCTGGCCCTACTCACCCGCCTACACCGTCGACGGCGTCCTCGACGCGTCGGCACCGATCGATCGGGCGTGCGTCTCCCGCCGAGTTTGTCACCCCCCGAAGAGGGGTGCGGGGCGCGCCGAATCGGCGTGACCTCAATCAGGTGAGACCGATGACGACGAGTGAACCCTACGAGCGTGCGTTCGACGAAGACATCCAGCGTGGTACAACTGAGCCGTGTCCCGAGTGTGGGGGCCCGGTGCGAACGAATTCAGCCGAAACAGTTTGTGCAGATTGCGGACTCATCATCGACGAGCAGTCGATCGACCGTGGACCGGAGTGGCACCGCGACGACGCCGATACAGCAAAGCGAACGGGTGCACCACTCACCCCAGCACGGCACGACCGCGGCCTATCGACGGTGATCGGCAGCGGACAGGACGCAACGGGTACCGACCTGTCGGGCCAGAAGCGTCGACGCCTCGCGCGGATGCGTCGCGAGCAGTCCCGTGCGCGCTGGCGGTCCAAACAGGAGCGCAACCTCGGGCACGGCCTCACGGAGATCCGGCGGATCGCGAGCGCACTCGGGCTCGCGGATTCCGTACGTGACCAGGCGTGCCAGCTGTTCCGGACGGCACAGAACGAACGACTCCTCAAAGGGCGGTCCATCGAGGCGATGGCGGCCGCGAGCGTCTTCGGCGCCTGCCGGTGCAACGGGGAGTCGTGGCTCATCGACGATGTGGCGCCGATGGCGCAGGTCGGACAGAACCGCGTCGAGAACGCCTACACGGTGCTCAACGAAGAGTTGGGGCTGCCGACCCCACCAGTCAGCCTGGACCAGTTCGTCCCGCGACTCGCGTCCGACCTCGGCTGCACGGACGTTGTTCGACGCCGGGCAGAGGAGCTCGTTGTGCAGGCCGTCGACGCCGGCATCACGACCGGCGTGCATCCATCCGGATTCGCCGCCGCCTGCCTGTACATGGCGGCGTGTGTCCACGACGCGCCGTTGACGCAAGCCGATGCCGCGGCGGCCGCCGGGGTGACCGTCGAGACGATCAGGAGCCATCGCGATCGGCTGCTCTCCATCGTAGAATAGAGAGCTCGTATAGCCGTTAGGTTGCCCGTCAAGCCCATATATGAGTGTGGTAAAGTAATGGGTAGAGAAAGTATGAGTGAATCAGAGTCTGAAAAAGTCGTCTCGGTATCCTCTCGCGGACAGGCGACGATCCCGAAAGAGTTTCGCGAGGAACTAGGGATCGATACTCCCGGCCGGGTAAAGTTCGTTCGCACCGACGAAGGGGAGGTCATCGTTCGTCCCATTCAGTCGGCCACGGACCTTCGCGGCATCTTGGCGGGAAAGACCGACGACCAAGGGAACTCGGCAGTCGAACGGCTGCGTGAGGAACGAAAACAGGACAAAGCTAGTGACGAGGAGCTGCAGGAGCGGTATGTCGGTCGCGATACTGAGGATACGAAATGACAGCAGCACGTGAGCATCCCGACACTATCGTTTTCGACACGGAACCGCTAGTTGCGTACTTCTGTGATGAGCCGGGTAGTGACACCGTCGAAACCTACATCGAAGCGGTAGAAGGATCGGCTGATGGCTATATCTCCGCGATCAACCTCGCTGAGGTCCATTATGTCGTCCGCGCTATCGACAGTGAAGCCCGTGCCGACGCCATCGTCAACGTCCTTGAAGAAACCGGGATACGGCAAGTCGATACCGAGGAGACGTGGCCCAGTGCAGCCGACTTCAAATTGCGCTACTCGCCAGCACTTGGCGATGCGTTCGCGCTCGCAACCGCGAACCAAGTCAGCGGCATGCTACTCGTCGGTGCCGATGACGATTATGACGACGTTGACGACGTACCGATTACGCGCTTCCGACCGGAATCAGCGTAGCAACCAACCTGATCGACGCAGACATCGTAAAGGCCCCGGGTTCGCGTGGCGTGTCTGTCGGCGCTGGGAGGCGTGCGGCGCGCGACAGTAAGCGCGGCGTGACTCACCATGCTCCTGCCGACAGTGACGGAACAGTGATCCGTGATGCCGCGGTCTCGACGACGCGATTGTCGCCGCGGCGCCGACGAGCATGGCGACCGGCGTCTATCTGGCGTTGATGCCGCTGACCGTCGGTCGCCTTGCAACCGTCCCCGACGGCGAACTCGCGGACATCAGGCCGAACGATCGGCCGATCGCGACTACGAACTCCGCGTTCGAGCAGATACCGAACCGGGAGAACGGGGCGCTCACGGAGTTCGTTTAGACCGAGCAGTACGAGTTCGGTGAGTTCGTTTTGGCTCGTTCTATTCGTTCACCTCGTTTCGATTCCGGAAGCGGCGGAGCCCCGGTACGTCGTCGACCGGGGTCAGAACAGGCCGGGAACCAGAACGTACGTCAGCAGCATCCCGAACAGGCCGGCGAAGACAGCGAACAGCGCCATCGGGATGATCGCTTTCCGCAGGAGGTCGCCTTCACGCCCAGTGATTCCAACGACACCACAGATAGCGGCCACGTTCAACACCGAGACCATGTTTCCGAGGCCGCCGCCGACGTTCTGCAGGCTGACGGCGATCACCCGGGAGACGCCGACCGTCTCGGCGGCGTTGTACTGGAGTACGCTGAAGAGGATGTTTGAGGACGTGTTGCTCCCCGTCATGAACGAGCCGATAGCGCCGATCCACGGCGAGATGAGCGGGAGCAGGCCGCCGGCGCCCATCGCGAGCGCGCGGCTGAGTGCCTCCATCATGCCGAGGAGGTCGGCGGTGTTCGTCTGCGACTGAATCATTATCTGCGTCATCGAGACGGCGATAATGAGCGTGAGGGCGGCCGGAGCGATCTGCTGGATCGACCGTCGCCACGCTTCCCCCATCTGTGTGGTGTCCATCTTGTGAAGGAAGCCAGTGAGGATCGCGATGGGGATGAACGGCATCGTTCCGGGGAGATAGAGGTACTGAAGAGTGTATCCGAGTTCAGTACCGAGGATCGAGTCGAGTCCGACGGAAAAACTCTGGATCCAGTCGAGGACGGCGACGCCGGCGACCGTGAGGTCCGGCCACCGCGTGACGAGCAGTGCGAGCGCAACGAGCAGGTACGGGGTCCACGCCAACAGCACAGACATCTCCTTTTTGGGTTGGTCACGGGACACCTCGTCAAGATCGAGGCCGCCGAGCCACGTGTCGCTCCATGTCGATTCCTCGGGGAAGTCCCACTGGTCATCAGGGATGAGGATATCGTTTTTTGCGAGCAGGAGACCGATGCCGAGCACCACGAACCCTGCGGCGATATCGGGGAGTGCAGGCCCGACGAACCACGCGATTACCAGCTGTGTGCCACCAGTGACGACGCCGAGCAGGAGCGCGAACGGCGCGATGGGGAGAGTGCTACGCACGGCGGTTCCGATGCTGCGTTCACCGTCACCGTTCCCGAACCAGTACGTCAGGAAGAACACGCCGAGCAGTCCCCAGAACACGTACGTCACTCCCGTGACGACGCCAGTCCATGCGGAGACCATCGAGAGGAACTCGGATACACTCACCGACCCGGACAGCGCTGGGTCGATGACGGCACCGGTGCCGCCGATGACAGGCGTGCCGGCGGCACCGAACGGCGGGTTCGGGGCGTTGAAATAAAGCCCGAACACCGCAGCGGCCAACGGGGGGAATCCGAGGCCGATGAACAGCGGTGCGGCGAGTGCTCCCGGTGTCCCGAACCCGGCTGCACCTTCGATGATGGTCATGAACCCGAGACCGATGAGCAGCACCTGGATGCGCCGGTCTTCTTCGATCTGCCCGAAGTACCACCTGATCGTAGCAATGGCGCCACTCCCCTCGAGGTAGTTCATCAGGAGGATCGCCCCGAAGACGATGAGGATGATGTCGACGGCCTGCAGCGCGCCGTAGACGGCCGAGGCCACCAACCAGGTGGGCTCCATACTCCAGTACGTGAGTCCGATTCCGGCCGCGAGCAGCCACCCGACACCCATTGCGCGGGCAGCGGACCACCGGAGCCCAGCGAGCAGTACGAACGCGACGCCGATCGGGACGACGCCGACGAGAGCCAGTATGAGAACATTAGGCATGGTTGGAACTCTCCACTATTGGGCCATCGCATAACCAGCCATATGTAACTTACTTTCTGTATGATATGTACCTGCAAATACGGCCGGATCGGGCGATTATCCATAACGAAAGAAAATTATGGTCGGGCCGGAGAGGAAACACCCATTAACTGTTGGTACAATTTTTTGGGACATGTCAGCCGAGCCAATTGCGACCTTCGAGTCGTCACTCGACGAAGTCGGCGTCGAACTCGTGCGAACCACGGCCGACGAGTTCGCGTCGACGCTTTCACCCCTGCTCGACGCGCCCACAGTCGGCACCTCACTCCCCTTCGAGACCGTCTCGCTGCCGGACAGCGTCGAGACCGATCCGTCGATCGCGGACCTCGAGGCCGCGGCGACCGGCGTCACTGCTGCCGGCTACGGCATCGCCGACTACGGTTCGGTGATCATCCAGGGCGGTACCGACGGTGAGGAGCCGGTGAGTCTCTACGCGGACGAACACGTCGCCGTCGTCGCCGCCAGCGACGTACTCCCGGACATGGACGCGACGTTCGACCAGCTCGCCGAGGACATCCGGAACGGCGTCGGACAGTCCATCATCGCGACGGGGCCGAGCGCAACCGCAGACATGGGCGCGCTCGTGACGGGCGCTCACGGCCCGATGGATGTGACGGTCGTACTTCTGGAGGGCAAGTAGATGAGCGCCGACACCCGCCGGCAGAAGGCCGAGCGCATCCGCCATCTCCTCGACACCGAGGGCGACGCCGTCCACGAGAACACCCAGGTCTTCAACGAGGGCCGGTACGAGTCCACCGCGAATCTCGATGACTACGACGAGTTGAAAAACGAGGCTCGTGCCATCAAGGAAGACGCCATCGAACGCCTCCCTGAACTGATCGACCAGGTCACCGAGGCCGTCGAAGCCAACGGCGGCAGCGTCTACGTCGCCGACGACGCCGCCGACGCGAACCGATACATGGAGGAGGTCGTCGACGGCCGCGACGTGGTGAAGTCAAAGTCGATGACCAGTGAGGAGATCGAGGTCAACGAGTCGCTTGAGGCACGCGGCGGGGACGTCTGGGAGACCGACCTCGCAGAGTTCGTCCTCCAGGTCGCCGACGAGGCCCCCTCACACATCGTCGCCCCGGCGATCCACAAGTCCCGCGAGGAGATCGCAACCCTGTTCAACGAGGTGTTCGACCCCGAGGAACCCTTGGAGACTGCCGAGGAGCTGACGCGATTCGCTCGTGAGTACCTCGGCGAGAAGATCCTGGACGCCGAGGTCGGGATGACGGGCGCGAACTTCGTTACCGCGGACACCGGCACGCTCGCGCTCGTCACGAGTGAGGGGAACGCCCGCAAGTGCGTGCAAGCGACGGACACCCACGTCGCAGTCGCGGGTGTCGAGAAACTCGTCCCGAGTGTCGAGGATCTCCAGCCGTTCGTCGAACTGATCGGGCGGTCCGGGACCGGCCAGGACATCACCTCCTACGTCTCGCTGTTCACCCCGCCGAGTGACTCCCCCACGTTCGGCGGGAACGAACTCGAATCCGGCGACGACCGCGAGTTCCACCTCGTGCTCATCGACAACGGGCGGATGGAGATGCGCGAGGACGATCAGCTCCGTGAGACGCTGTACTGCATCCGGTGTTCGGCGTGTGCGAACTCCTGTGCGAACTTCCAGCACGTCGGCGGCCACGCCTTCGGTGGCGAGACGTACTCCGGCGGCATCGCCACCGGCTGGGAGGCCGGCGTCCACGGCGAGGACAGCGCCGCCGAGTTCAACGACCTCTGTACGGGTTGTAGTCGGTGTGTGAACCAGTGTCCGGTGAACATCGACATCCCGTGGATCAACACGGTCGTCCGAGACCGCATCAATCGCGGGAAGGACGGCGACCTCGACTTCCTCGTGGAGGGGCTCACCCCGGACGAGGAGCCTGGTGGGGTCGACCTCCAGAAACGGCTGTTCGGGAACTTCGACACGCTGGCGAAACTCGGGTCGGCGTTCGCACCGCTCTCGAACTGGGCCGCACGGACCGGTCCCGCGCGCTCGCTGCTGGAGCGAACTCTCGGCGTCGACAGCCGCCGCGAACTCCCGGAGTTCGAACGTGAATCACTCGTGGAGTGGTTCGAGAAGCGGGGGCCACGCGTCGGTCGCGACGAGGCACGCCGACAGGTCGCGCTCTACCCCGACGCGTACACGAACTACGTGCGCACGGAGCGCGGGAAGGCTGCCGTCCGCGTCCTCGAGGCGCTCGACATCCGCGTCGACGTTCCGCCCGCAGGCGAGAGCGGGCGCGCCCCGCTCTCACAGGGGATGGTGTCGACGGCCCAGTCCAACGCCAACGCCGTCTACGACGCGATCGCGCCCGCCATCGCGGCAGGTCACGACGTCGTCGTCATCGAGCCGTCAGATCTCGCGATGTTCCACCGCGAGTACGAACGGCTCCTTCCGGAAGACGACTACGCCGCGCTGCAGGAGCACAGCTACGAACTCATGGAGTACGTCTACGGCCTGCTAGAGAACGGGGCGGACATCGATGTACTCCCTGGCGGCGACGACGAGCGGATCGCCTACCACAGCCACTGTCAGCAGCGGACGCTCGATCTCGAACCGTACACGGTGGCGGTGCTCGAAGACTGCGGGTTCGACGTGACGACCTCGGACGTGGAGTGTTGTGGAATGGCTGGAAGCTTCGGCTACAAGTCCGAGTACTACGAGCTCAGCGTGGACGTTGGCGAGACACTCGTCGATCAATTCACCACGGAAGACACCGCGGACCGTACTGTCGTCGCCAGCGGGACGTCGTGTCTCGAGCAACTCGACGCACTCCTCACGCGCCGGCCCGCACATCCGGTACGGCTACTCGATACACAGTAGTCCGGCCCGGATGAGAGGTCGCTATAGGGTGTTCCGGCGGCAGTAGTCTTCCCTTCCAGAGCTGTTCGGTCGGGGAGAGCGGGATGATTAGTGTGCTGTCACACTAACCGTTTCGCGCGGTAGCCTTCGTTTCTGGCAGGAGTAGGAACCGGAGCGACGCTGAAAGCAAGATGTCGGGGAAGCAAGCGAACATTCCTGCATGGACCTGCCAAGAACTCAACGGATGTGCTTTCTTCGACGCCCCGCCCGGTACCGAGACTGGCGAGGCCCATACCTAGGGACAGGACGAACGGGTCAGCCATCCGATCTGTGTCGACTGTGCGATCCAGACGGAGCCGGATCCCGACGAGTGCGATCACGTCGCCTGTGACGGCTGTGGGCTGGTTGTCGACACGCTCGCAGCGCTCACGCGATTCCGGGTGGAACTCGGGCACCTAGAAGGCCCGTTGCAGTTGTGCGCCCACTGTAGCCCAGGCGGGCTTGGGACATACTGGACGCGCGATCTCGAAGACCCCCTGGTCAAGACGCCGGTGGAGTGAGCCCATTCCCCACCTCTCGGTATGGAAACCCTCCGCCCCAAGTAACAAATGTGCCAAACAGCTATGTTCCAACAACAGCCTATGTCGAGTGGCACCATCGATATTGACGAGTTCGAGGACGCCGACACTGACGAATTCGAGGAGCGGAACGACACCGAGCGGATCGTACTGTTCCTCGACAAGCACGACGACCGGGCGTGGAAGGCGGCGACGATCGCCGAGCGACTCGGGCTGGAAACGGACGCTGTCAGCGCGATTCTCTCGCGCCTGAAGGAACGAGGGCTCGTCCGGCACAAGCGCCCGTACTGGGCAATCACGGACGACAAGGAACGGCTCCAGTCGGCCTACCGGCTCCACCGACAACACAAGACTGCAGACGAACAGTACGGTGATGAGCGTCTTGCGGAACTCCAAACCGACGAGATGGAGGACGTGCAGTGACGGCGTTCGGGGATCTGGAACGCGGCGACATCGTCTGGGCGAGTGATCCGCTCTCAGAGAAGGGTCGTCCGATGCTCATGCTTGGAACCCCGCAACTCCCGAACCACGGGACCCAGCTCATCACAATCCTCCTCTCAACGAAGACCTATCACGAGGAATCACTCACACTCCGGGACGATGATTACGAGGGCGAGCCACTCGGTGAACGAAGTCATGCCCTCCCGTGGTCGCTTGTGACCCTCAACAGTGCGGCTGACGTCGAGCACTACCCGACCTCTCTCGTCGACGACCGCACCGAAGATGTGGCGAGCCAGCTGGTCGACTACATCTCTTCTTCCTGACCGGATTAGGTACTGCCAATAGCGATACCGGGAGCAGTGTGATCCTCGACTCTCGAATTGTTGCCAGGGAATTCGTCCTTCTCGAGGCATTCCCCGACCCGCCTATTCGTTCCCGAGTGCGTACACGTCGCCGGCGTTCGTCGCCACGAGGACGGCGCCGTTCGCAACCGTCGGCGCGGCATTAATCCCGCCCAAAACGACATCAGTGAAGTTCCAGTCTCGCGTTTCGAAGGACCACCGCTCCGTCCCATCTGTTGCTGCCACCGCTCGAACGGTCCTCCCGTCACCGACGACGAGCAGCCTCGGCAGTATGCTGCCCGGGAGATCGACCTGACCGTGACGACCGCCGCGGGCGACCGTGAGTACACGATCACGCCGGCTCTCATCGACGCCGTCGGCCGCCGCGAGACGGACGCCGACATCGACACTTACATCGACCGCCACGGCGTCGCCGGCCTCGCGACCGCGCTCACCTACGCGGTCGCCCGTGAACGCGGCGAGGTGACCCACCGGCTGATGGCCGAGGACCTCGACATCTCCCCGCTGGCTGCGGAGATGATTCTGCAGGCGCTGCGACCCGTCGTCCACGAACATTACGAGATCGAGGAGTCAGGAGCGGGACTCGACGAGTTGGACATCGACGGCGACGCGGCTGACGACGCGTGAGCCGGCTTCACATCGCCGACACCGGGCTGTTCGTCGCGATGGGACAGCCGTCGAACAGCCGCTACCAGGCTGTTCGCCGATTCGCTCGCCGGAACGACGTCACCTTCGTCCTGCCCGAACGGGTGTACGAGGAGCTGACCGTCGACGACCCCGACGTCGAAGCGCCACCCGTCGACACCGCGATCGACGAGGGCTGGGCGACGGTTGCGGCGCCGCTCGAGTTCTCCGAGCCGATTGTCTCGCGGGTGATGGACGGCGTCCAGCGGTACATCGCGAACGCCGACGACCGCCCTGCCGACGAGGTCGAGCGTGCCGACGCCGCCCTCGCCGCCCTCGCTGCCCAGCATCTCAGCGCGGGGACGGCGACCGATGTGTACATCTACACGACCGATATCGCGGCCGGCGAAGGCGCCGAAACCGTCCTCGCGAGCGAGGGGTACGGTGACTCGGTGACGTTCGTGAACGGCTTCCGGTTCATCGAGGACCTAGTCGCCGGCGACAGCTGACTGATTGCTAGTCTGATTCAGTGGGAGAAGACCCTCGAAAGCCCGCGGCCGCTCGACGTCCCGCGACCGCCGCTGCGCGCCTCGGGGCTGCGGTGCTTGCGGGGTCGGGGGACGGCCGAGGCGGCCTCGCCCTTTCTGAGTCCGCCAGCACCCGGCTGTAAAATTGGTACCCTCCAGCCTCCAGCTGACAATTTCGATCGATAGTCGCCACTCACTCGGTGGCACATATATCTCAGGCATCCAAGCCTTATACCTGCGGGACCAACTGGTTCGTATGACTAAATCGCTCTCTGCCCAGGCTCTCGAAGAACTTCTTGGGGTATCCCCCGATATGCTGACGGTGGTAGACGAATCGGGCGTCATCAAGTACAAAAACCCAACCATCGAAGAGTACCTCGGATACACCCCTGAGGTCCTTATCGGGGACACCGTGTTTGACTACATCCACCCTGATGACCGCCAGCATGTGGCCGATACCTTCTACGAAACCGTCGAAGCTACTGAGGGCTACACCACGAGCGGCGTCGAACTTCGCTTCCGACACGCTGACGGGTCCTGGGTTTGGCTGGAAGCGCAAATGAGCAACAAGAAGGCGACCGAAATCGCGGGCTATGTCGTCGCCACCCACGAAATCTCCGAACGCAAGCGACATGAAGGAACGCTCGAACGGCTCCACGAAACCACACGGGACCTGATGGCAGCAACGACTACCGACGAGGTCGCAACCATCGCGTCTGAGACTGCGACAGAGGTTCTGGGCCTCCCGATGAACTCGATCCACCTCTACAGCCCGGAGCAGGATGCCCTCGTCCCCGTTGCCTGGTCCGACCGAACGGAAGAAGTGCTGGGCGGGCCACCGCCTTCGATTCCCGCTGGGGAGAGTTTGGCCGGGCGTGCATACGCGACGAACACACTCGAGATGTATGCCGACGTGCGCGAGGCTGACAACGTCCTGAATCCGGAGACCCCGCTGCGGAGCGAACTACACCTTCCCTTGGGCGACCACGGTGTGTTGATGGCAGGCTCGACGACCGTCGGCGACTTCGATACCTCCGACGAACACCTCGCGCAGGTCTTTGCGGCGAACTTGGAGGCCGCACTCGACCGGGTCGAGCGCGAGCAGGCGCTCACCGAGCGGAACGAGCGGCTCGACGAGTTCGCCGCGATCGTCTCACATGATCTCCGGAATCCCCTCAACATTATTGGGGGGCACCTTCAGTTACTGCAGGAGGAGCATGATAGCGACCATCTCGAGACGATGGCCGAGGCACACGGTCGGATGGAGACGCTCATTGAAGACCTGTTGTCGTTGGCTCGACAGGGCGACGACGTTGACGACCTGAACCCGGTGCAGTTGGGGGCGCTGGTGGAGGCGTGCTGGGGGAACGTTGAGACGGCCAACGCCCGATTACGGGTCGAGACCGACCAGACCGTCTTGGCAGACGAGAACCGACTGAAGGAACTTGTTGAGAACCTCGTTCGGAACGCCATCGAACATGGCGGTGAGGATGTGACCATTACGGTCGGCGATCTTTCTGGTGATGAAGGGTTCTACATTGAAGACGATGGACGTGGCATCCAAGAAGCCGACCGAGAGGAGGTGTTTACCAGTGGATTTTCGACAAACGCCGAGGGGACGGGGTTCGGACTGGTCATCGTGAAGCGCATTGTCGATGCCCACGGTTGGACGGTCACCGTGACTGAGGGAAGCCAGGGGGGAGCGCGGTTTGAGTTTCGCGTTCCGAGCGACGCTCGGTAGAGAGCCGTAGTTCGGCCGATCGGGCTGGTTTCAGTGGGCGCACCTACGGGGCAACGTCCGCGATTGAGACGGAATTTTTCCACCTGGAGCTCAGACGGCCCGCCCCGCTCGCCGCTGCCGCCCTCCGCGTCACTCGCGACCGACCATTCCGGGCGTGCGGGCGCTCTCCGCACCGCCCGCGCCCGTTCCGGGCTAAAATGGATGTGCCCTCGGCGCCAGCGGGTAAGCGCGAGGGGTTGCGCGGCGTGGCTGCTCACTCTCGACTGGGAGGGCTCTGGTCGAGGTGCCAAAGAACTGTTCACGGGGTGGTTTTACCAAAACTGGACAAATACTCTGGCGCATCAGCGGGCGTACTAACTGGGATACGACTCATCCGTACGGCCTTCACCAGATATTTTGCCAATTGGTGTAAATCCAGCTATGAATGCCCTCCCTATCTCGGCGTGATGCCCTCCGAACAATCGGTCTCGCCGGTGTAGCGAGCGTCGCTGGGTGCAGTTCGTTACCTCTCGGAAATGGCCCGAACGAACACCCACCAGATACACTAGGAACCTCTTGGTCGCCCTCAACGGATGCCTGGCGCTTCAAGTACGCTGATTTACAGAACACAGCACGGAGTCCCCATGAGATTCAGACGCCACCGACCATCAAGTGGCAGAACCGCATTACTGATACCTCCTCTGCCTCCCTGATCTCTGGCGAACTCGTCGCTGCGACCCCGGACCAGGTGATTACTGTGGGTCGGTCCGACAGCGAACTCCACCTGCGTGCCTACGGTGCCATCGATGGCAAGCGCCGATGGAACCGCCGTATCCAATATCAGTCAGGGCGTCGAGTACCGCGATTCGGTGGCCTCGTCAATGGCTCGCTCTACATAACTGACGGCGGCACCGATGTTATCGCCGTGAATGCAAGAGACGGCACGATTCGGTGGCGACGAGACCTCTACGACCGGGTCGCCGACGCCGTTCCCGAGAAGTTCTTATCTCCGTCGAACTCTGCGGTGGATTTTTCACCAATCCCAGTAGCGACGCCGGAGACCGTGTATATTCAGAGTAGTTACGGGTTGCACGGGATCGACCCCGGCGATGGAAGCGAACGGTGGCGGTTGTATCTGGGCGATCAAATTGACGAAGCTGCCCTTGAGGATCCCTACGGCCTAGCGGTGACTCCCCGGCGGGTGTGGGCGAGTTACGGTGGCCACGTTCAAGCGCTGTTCACGGTCCGGCTGTCTGACGGCAGCCGCGAAGTTGAGCGGACGCACCTGCCGTTCGAATTCCCGTCGCATCCGGTGGTCACTGATGACCGAGAAGCAGTCCTCACACACGATATTGTGTGGGGGACGAGCCCCCTAGAGACGTTGGCCGTGGGTGTAGCTGGCGAGGACGTGGAATGGCAGTTCCCCGGGTATGCGGGTGAGGGTGCGGCAGCCTACTCACCGGTGGCGACTGACGGCGATCACGTGTTTGTTGCTGCGAGCTACGAACAGCAGGAGCAGTTGGTCGTGTTCGCCTTGCAGGTGGCAACGGGGAAACTGGAGTGGCTCTACCGTGAGTCACTCGCGGACCGGAACGTGTCGGTCGGTGCTGGTGGTGAATTCAGGCTCTGCCAGCCTGCGGTTACCGGGGGGACGCTCGTTGTCGGATACGGAACGAATCCTGAGCAGGGGACAGGCCATGGCGAGGTAGTTGCACTCTCGCGTGCGGCGGGCCAAGTCCAGTGGCGTTCCACCCTCTCGATTGCACCCCAAGACGTAATGAGAACGGGCAACCGGCTCTACGTCGGTGGCCAACAGGGGACCGTCGTTGCATTGACAGACAACGACTCGGACTGACGGTACGCTGCTACTCCCCAGAACCAAGATATCGCGGACTTCTACGTACCAGATCGTCGCTCAATCTTGGTAGCAGCGGGCGATTTCAACAGACGAGGTTTCACTCAATAAATCTGGAATCTGAGAGTGGACCACTCCCTCGTTTCCCTGTACTTATCGCCCCGAGCCAAGTGTTACAACGGTTCTTCGATACCTCAGTCTGCCTGCGTAGTGCGGTGGTGTTTTTGAGCGCCTGCGAAGGGTGCAGGCGCGTTCGGTCGTGCCTGCACAGCACAGGTGATTCGAGATGTGTTACCACCGCCAGCGACAGGTGCACCGTCTGATAGAGGCGCGATGATCGATGTCGGTCGAACTGAACGAGATCGAAGAGGCCGAAGTCGAACTGGAGGAGTGGTTAGTCGAACAAGCCGAGAACGGCATCCCGGAGATCGTCCTAATCGGGCTCCTCCGAGACTACGCGGACGACATCGAACACCTCGGCTACGTGCCCCGAATGTGGGGCGAGTCCGACCACTGATTCACTAGCTCTTCAGTTCCATGTCAGATGAACGTATCCGGACAGTCGTTGCGACACTCGTCGAGCCAACGGCGCACAAGGAGCAGAAGCTTCGCCGTCTCCAGTCGACCTACCGCGAGGCTTTCGAAGCCGCCGTCGAGGGCGGCGCGACGACGATGACGGCGGTCAACGATATCGTGACGCCGTACGACCTCCCGTATCAGGCGAAGGACGCGCTGAAGCACCACGTTCCGCAGCTTCTTGAGGATGGCACACCGGATCTTAACGCGGCACAGCCGGTCCGGTTCACCAACCGTGCCGCCACGTTCGACCGCTCGGCGGAGCGTACCCACGAGTTCTGCTGGGAAGTGCCCCAGCCGGGCCGCGGGACGAACGTTTGGATCCCGCTCGCAATCAACCCGGCCCAGCGGAATTGGTGGGACCAGCTGCTCGCCGGCGACGCCACCGCGGGACAGTTGCAGCTCGTCCATCAACCCCGACACGACCGCTGGGAGCTCCACGTCCCGCTGACGCTCCCGACACCTGACACAGATATTGACTCCAAATCCTGCACACCGGTCGGGTTCGACGTCGGCGAGGCGATCCTGCTGACCGGCTGCGCACTCCGGAACGGCCGTCCAGTCGACCCGTTACTGGTCGACGGCGGGCGGGCCCGTGACCTCCATCAGACGCTGCGAACGACACTCCAGCGGCTGCAGGAACGCGACGCCGCCGCGTGGCGGATCGACGAGCGAGCCGCATATTTCCGGAACGCGCTCGGCGACGAGATTGAGACGGCCACCCGCCGGGCTGTCGACTACGCCGCCGGCTTCGAGCAACCGGTGATCGTCCTGGAGGCCCTTGAGTCGCTCCAAGAGGACCTCGACGTCGGGCCGCATCTCAGCCGGCGGCTCCACGCGTGGGCGTTCGACCGGCTACAGACGCGACTCGCGGACAAGGCCGCCGACGCCGGGATTCCTGTCCAGTACGTCGACCCAGCGTACACGTCCCAGATCTGCCACGCCTGCGGGCACATCGGCACCCGTCCCGAACAGGCGGAGTTCCGCTGTCCAAACGACGACTGTTGGGTGTCGGTCTATCAGGCCGATATCAACGCGGCGGCCAATATCGCCGGCCGCCTCGATCCGTGGGGTGAGAGCTGTCCCTGGAAAACCGGCCAGCGATGACACGCCACGGAGCGGGCGCACCCGTGACAGTGCCACAGGACCTCGAGAGTAGAGCCGATCACAGCGATGACGCTCACGAGTGCAGTCCTGAAACCTCAGCAACGCCTCCTGTGTGAGGGACCAGTGCGGTGAGGATGTCACTCCGGGTGGTCTGCCTGGTCGCCAGGCAGGCTCTTTTTTTGCTGTGTACGTCACGGCTCGCACCGCTCGCCGCGTTCCGCCCTTCGCGTCGCTCGCGACCGACCATTCCGGGCGTGCGGGCGCTCTCCGCACCGCCCGCGCCCGTTCCGGGCTAAAATGGATGTGCCCTCGACGCCAGCGGGAAAGCGCGGGGGGCTGCGCGCCGTCGCTGCTCACCCCCCACGCTTTCTCCGCTGGTCGCTCGCTCCGGGCGGGTCGCTGGAAGACTCACTCCGTTCGTCTTCCAAGCCCTGCCTCGCTGCTCGCGGGTCGCGGTGCTCCCCGCTCGCTAGCCCGTGGCCTCCCGCCGGTCAGCCACGCATCGCTCGGCAGGACGGCGCGCGGTGCTGGATAGTTGACCTTCTCGGGCGCGCTCTCGCTCGCGCCCAGGAGGGCGCTCGCGAAGGCGCGAGCGAGAGCGCACAGACGGTTCTGTCGGTCGTCGTCCGTTGAGGAAATCCGCGATGTTGTAGCATCGCGGAGTCGGCGCGTGAGCGCCTTCGGTCTTTGGTGAGACCAATGTCAAGTAACAGCTCTAGTAGCAAGGTCGTTTCGGTCGATGAACAGGCATTCGAGAAAGCGGGCGGTCAGGCCGTCGATGAAGACGGCTTCCCGGTCGTCGACGAGACGCCGGAGTTCGAGGCTGCGGTCGAGCAGGAGACGCAGGCGAAGGTGGATGCGAACCACCCGGACGGGATCGCGGACACGAGCAACGAGCGGATTCACGGTGTCACCCTCGAACAGGAAGAGCGCATTCGGGCGCGGGAAGCCGAACTGGAGCGCATCAGTGCCCAGGCCGAGCTGGGAACCCAGGACGGTCGCGAGCAGCGCACGCGAGAGGTCGCCGCTGAAGGGAGCAAGCAGCGCCGGCGGGAGTTCCAGAAGCGTGCCGCGAGCGTGGACCCGATGGCCGACCCCGAACGGAATGATCCCCGAGCGGAACTCTCCCAGGATGAACTGGCGACGGTGAACACGGAAGCGGACCGACTTGCGACGCGGGTGGATGGCTGGTCGCGCGCGGCGATCAGTCGACGCCTGGCCGAAGCGGTCGTCGACGGCACGGACATGACGAGTGCGGTCGTGCGGGTGTTCGAGGAGTTGCAGACGGCCCCGGGGGGAACCGTGCCCATCGACGCTCTGGAGGACGTCGATCGCGGCACGGTCACGATCGAAGGTCGTGTGGAGACGCTCTGGGACAGTAATTCACCGGCCATCCAGCAAATCGGGCTGATCGCGGACGAGAGCGGGCAAACGAAGGTGACGATCTGGAAGGCATCGGACGCGCCGTGGATCGAGGAAGGCGAGACGGTGCGCATCCACGAAGCGGCCACGAACTGGTACGAGGGCCGGATCTCGGTGGCCGTGACGGGGTGGAGCATCATCCACTTCCCGGAGCGCGGTCGGTGGTGGGAAGAATAGCCAGCTGACGCCCCTCTTTTTTGCTGTGTGCCGGACCGACCCTGACCCCGCCGCCCCACCCTCCGCTCCGTGCTCGCTCCTACCGTCGCTGCGCGCGCAGCCACGACCTTACGCACCAGTCCAACATTTATCCGGGAAACCGCGGGAAGGGATGCGCGGCCCGAGCGGGTTTATCGAGCCCCAGAAGGGTGCGGGCGCGACAACATCGCGCCCTTGAATCAACCATGTCCAAAGATCCGCATGAGTACGTCTGTGAATTCTGTGGGGAAGACTTCGAAACAGGCAGCAAGAAAGCAGGACACATCTCGTGGTATCACCGCGATGATCGCCAAGAAGAGGACTTGATAACCGAACTCCAACGGCTTGCCACCGAGAAAGGGCACCCGCCAGAGATGAGCGAAATGGACACCGAGGGCGAGTACTCGCGAAGTACGTATCTGAGCCACTTTGGAACGTGGAATGACGCGCTACGGGCAGCAGATCTCGAAGTCAAACGCCCCACAAACGTCCCGAAAGACCGGATCATCGAAGCCATTCAGGCGCTTGCTAATCAACTCGGCCATCCACCAACGGTCGACGAGATGAACAACCACGGAAAGTACTCACGGAAAACCGCAAGCAAGCGGTTTGGTAGCTGGAACGACGCCCTACGGAGTGCCGGGTTTGAACCGCATAATGAGGAAATCCCACGAGAAGACCTTCTTGCAGAGATTCATCGACTCACTGAGGAACTCGGTCACGTCCCAGCCATTGCTGATTTAGACGAACACGGCCAATACTCGATCAAGGGCTATCTTCGGGAGTTCGGTGGGTGGGATGCAGCAATCACGACGGCAGGCTACGAGCCACACACCCCGTTTCGTGGCTCTGACCATCCGCGGTGGGTCGGTGGCACAGAGCGGGATCGCTTGTGGTATGGGCCGAAATGGAGTCAGCAGCGTGAACGAGCGGTACAACGAGATGGGGTCGAGTGCCAACGACCGAACTGCGACCACACACGGACGAGCCATCGAAACCAGTACGGACGCGACCTCCACGTACACCACATTGTCCCGCTGCGGTCATTCAGAAACGAAACCGGTGAGATTGACTACGAGCAAGCGAATGCACTCGATAATCTCGTCACGCTCTGCATCGAGCACCACGCTCGGTGGGAGCAGATTTCACCACTACAACCCGATGTTCGCCATTCATAGCCGGCTAATCACGTCAGCACTTTCCTTACCCACGAACCCACCGCCAACGGTTGATTAGGACGAATTCGTAGTCCGTGGTGTTTGTCCTGCCCTCAGAGGGGTGGAGGGCGATGCAATTCGTTCTCTCGGACCCAGCTATGAGTGATCAGCAGACAACGACAAGTCGTGAGCGACTGCGAATGCATCTCGTGCAAGCACTGACTCGTACAGACTCAAACGACGTCCAGCAGCATCTGAAGGCTGCGCTGGAGGAATGGGAAAACTTGCCGGCGACACCGCTGCAAGAGTGTCCTCTCTGTGGGAAAGTCGGATTACCAGAGCGAATTCAGCAACATCACTGCGCGCCAAGGTAGGAACTCGAATCGACAACTCACAAGGTTTGCCAGACCTCCATAAGACGTATTAGAGCCGTTCGAACGGTGAATATCACCATCTTCGTTTCTGAGTCACCCTTATGATACAGAGGTGACGATATACGATATGGACCGCAATTGGCTCCGGCAGAGCGTCCTCCCCTTCTTACTGCTCGCGTATCCACTCACATTTCTGTTCTTCCAGGGCGGCCAGTACTGCCAGCCGTTGTGCTTCGAGCCGACCGCAGTGGGCGTAGCCACGTTGCTCGGTGGCCTTCTCACGGTAATGCTGGTCGCGGGTGGCCTTGGAACGTACTTTAAAGTCGATGAGCGAAGCGAAACGCACCGAATCGCCCGCTGGCTCGGATCTCCCTCACTTCTCGCTGGCGGGATACTCATGGGAGTGTTCGTCGGGTTTGTTGGCTTCGTAGCGCTCGATACGCTCTCGCTCTACGAAGCGGTCTGGAAGCCAATCATCCTGCCCCTCAGTTTCCTGCTGTTTCTCCCGGTGTGGGTACTATATATGGCGTCGTTCCCACTAGCGGTCCTGTTCTCGGTAGCTGGCATCGAATCGTCGCACCTCGTGACAACAGTATTCCGCGGCATCGTAGTAGTCATCGGGTTCCCGCTCTCCGCCGTGGTTCAGACGCTGGTAGTCTCAGCAATGGTCGAGAGGCTTCAATCTGAAGCGATCGACTAGCACGTCTGAGTCCACCAAAGCAGACCGCTATATCGCTCCCGTTCCGCGACGTGTTTATTTACCCCTGAATGGGTGAGGGGCTCGCTGTACTGGCGGGTTCCCAGAACACGGTGAGAACGATGGCAACTAGAGACATCTACGAAAGCGGATTCGACGAAGACGTCCGAACGGAATCGAGTGCGAATCAGTGTCCCGAGTGCGACGGTCGAGTCACCACGAACGCGGTCGAAACGGTCTGCGAGGACTGTGGCCTGGTCATCGATGAGCAGCGTATCGATCACGGGCCGGAGTGGCGGGCGTACGACGACGAGGAGCGCGAGCGAACGGGCGCCCCACTTACTGCGGCTCGCCACGATCGCGGCCTGTCGACAGAGATCGGTCGCGGTACCGACGCGAAGGGGAACGAACTCTCGGGGCAGAAGCGACGGCGACTCGCGCGGATGCGCCGTGAGCAGACCCGTGGTCGCTGGCGGTCGAAAGCGGAACGGAATCTCGCCCACGGCCTGGGCGAGGTGCGTCGGTTGACGAGTGCCCTCGAGCTCTCCGATTCGGTTCGCGACCAGGCGTGTCAGCTCTTCCGGAGCGCCCAGAACGAGGATCTGCTTCGTGGCAGATCCATCGAGGCCATCGCCGCGGCCAGCGTCTACGGGGCCTGCCGGTGCAATGGCCTCTCGCGGTTAGTGGATGACGTCAGCGAGATGGCCCGCGTCGCGGAGTCACGAGTCACCAACGCGTACAAAACGCTGAACGAAGAGCTGGGACTCCCTGCCGAGCCCGTCTCCCCCAGTATGTTCGTGCCGCGACTCGCCTCGGATCTCGAGTGTCCGGACGAGATCCGACAGCGGGCCCGAACGCTCGCTGAGCAGGCCGAGGAGCGGGGCGTCACGACGGGCGTTCATCCGGCCGGGTTCGCCGCAGCCTGTCTCTACAAGGCCGGTCGCGAAGAGGGCCGATGGTTAACGCAATCCGAGGCCGCGGACGTGGCGAACGCCTCGAAGGCGACCGTCCGGGCACACCGGGATACGTTGGAGGAACAGGTCGCCTGAGGCAGATCACGGTCTCTCGGACTGTACTGCATATCGGTCTACGCGGGTTATTCAAAGACGAGCATGTTCTCTGTGAACTGCCCCTAGCCCAAATGGGGCTTCCCGTGGATTAGTCGGACACTCCCTCGACACCATCGGTATGATATCCTGTAGCGGTGTCGTGGGTCACGGTTGGGGCGTCCACGGCCCCCGATGCCTGCCGTCGCACCGTCCGCACAGTGGGAAGGCTGTTGAGAGCAGGCACAGTCCACTCTTGATGTTTCTCGATACCTTTCACGGCGATGTTGACGCTTGCACTACGGTCGCTGTGGTCTTGGTGGGAACACGACCGGCACTTGAACCGCTTCTTGTGACGGTTCGCTCGTTCAGTATGTCCACACAGTGGACACCGCTGACTCGTGAACTCAGGATTTATCCATGCTGTCGGGATCTCTTCGAACGCGGCTTTGTACGACGTGTAGTGTTGGAGGGTGCGGAACGGAAGGTGGTGCAAGCGCCGGTTCATCCGCGCACCGTAGTCGATGTTGTCACGCATCTCTTTGAGGTCTTCAAAGACGATGCATGGGTTCTCGAACTGTTGGCTCCACTCGACGACGTGCCGCGACACCTTATGGAGTCGGTCGCGGACGAACCGTTCTTCCTGTCCTTCCAGTGTATCGAGTACACTCCACTTCTCTGCGTTATGGACACGCTTGCGGATCGTGAAGTAGCGGTGGCGCTCAAACTTGATTTCTGGAAACTCGATAACAAGCGTATCCTCAACGCCATCCTTGGAGAGCGCGGTCAAAGCGACGTTATCCTCGTTCAGGTCCACGCCGACAACCGTCTGTGAGTTCTGCTTATCACGAACGGCATGCTCGGTATTGGTGACGTTGACGTGCAACTCGGCGGTGCCGTCGTGGAATAGTGCTTCAGCCGTCCCGAGCCGCCACTCGTCGCTCGTGAGTGCGGTCTTGAGAACGTCGAGGTGGGCATCGTCACCGTTCAGGATTCCCTTGACGTGTTTGTACGGCTTTGCGCTGATACGAAACGCTACGTCGCCGTCGTCGGTGAGCGACAGATTGTATCCTTCCTCGTAGTTCGCCCGGAGTGGGTATGTGCCATCTTTGGTGTGGCTTGGCTGGTTGAAGTCGTCGTACTCGTAGTAGTTCTCCATCGCGCCGAGTGCCTTCGCAACGACGCGCTGTGTCGTATTTTTCACGAGGTTAGCGTCGTTGGCCACACGGTCGTGAATCACATCCCAGTCCACCCCCTGCTTGGCGAGGCGAATCGCTTCGTTGTACACCGACCGGGCTTCGAGAGTAGCGTCGTACAGCAGGCTCTCGTTGTCACTCTGGATGTCAAGCTGGAAATCCAGCGTTTTCACAAGAGCCTGCTCGTCGGTCATTCGTCGGGTTCGTCGAGCCAGTCCTTGACGAGTCCACGTACCACTTCGGACTTGGTTTTCTCGGCATCGATACACTGCTTCGAGAACTCCTTGTAGAGTTCGTCTTCGAAGTCAACGGTCAACCGTGTCGTCATCGTATGTGGAGTACTTAAATACTGAAATACTTAATAGTTGCCGACGTAAGGTGGTGTGAGAGAAGTGGAACGGTCAGTCAATCAGTACACGCTGTGCGACTACGATAATCATCTTCAGATTCAGATCACTATGAACGGTCGTTACTCCGACTTTGAGGAACTGCGGCCGACCGGCGAGGCATCCCACATTCCGGACACGAGGCTGGACGACGGCTGTGAGGGTGCCCCCCGGCGGCAACGCGTCGCGACGAGCGCTGGTGGCTATCCTGATGTGGCTACGGCCGCCGATGGCGAGTGCCGGTCCTGTGGGGCGTCAGTCCCAGACGGCCAGACGAAATGCCGGTTCTGTCTCACTAACCATCTCGGGAGTGACGCCACTAGCACGAACGAGACAGCGTCGACGACGTGCCTCGGCATCGTCCACCTGGTCGTCGAGTCGACCACGTTCTACGGCGCCGTCGCGAAGGGCGGCGCCGCGGCGAACCTCCTCACCGCCAACGAGGCGGAGCCAGCCGTCGACGACTACACACTCATCTACGACCTCGACGAGGCACCGGCGCGCCAGCTGGCCGAACAATGGCCCTCACTTCCCGACGCGGTACAGGTGGCGTCAGCGGAGGGAGAGCGGCTTCTCAATGCCGCCCGTGACCGGACTGGATGGCACGGGCAGGAAGCGTCGGAGCGGCAGGAGCAGGCCCCGACGCGGCTCTACGACCAGCGTGGGGACGGCATCCGCGACGCGTCGCGTCTCGATGCGGTCCTCGACGACGCCGACGACGCGGTGTGGCTGGTTCCAGCGATAGCGCTGACCGAATCCGCCGGCGAAGCTGGGGCTGATCGGCAGGCGTCGTCGGTACCGACGACGCAGGAACTCGACTGTCCATCCGTCTTTAGTTAAGCCTCACACCTCGGTTGTGTAGCGGTAGCGAGCGTCTCTTGTAAGATTGGTCGTCGCTTGTGGATCTTTTGAGCGTC
>NZ_JAGIKY010000018.1:0-43570 GCF_017874695.1 Halarchaeum nitratireducens | reverse complement strand
TGTCGTGCACAGACTGGACTTCCTCATTCCTTCCGAAAGGTGCCTCGATAAGCCGCCGCTATCACGCGGTTTCTCGCTTAACTAAAGACGGATGGTCGACTGTGTCCCCCCTAAACGAAAAGCAGCGTGAGTTCCCTCGTCTATCGGAACGCAACCCGATGCGCACGCTACAGTCGCGCGGCGTGACCGGCCGGTTAACCGACAGCTTATTACACGCAATCGCGTCACACGGTAGCAGTCATCAACGCGGTTCAGTCGTGCGATTAACTCGGATTAGATGGGATTAACACCGGGAGCGCACGCGAAAGTCACTCGAATTCGGCGATAGCGTCTGGACAGTTCATACGAGTGGCGGGGAATGTGGAGGTACGATGAACACCGAACGAATCGCCTTACTCGCAGTCACGGTCGCACTCCTCGTCGGTGGCGTGGCGACAGTGTTCGCACCGTCCATCGTCTCCGGGCCGGGAAGCGCCCCGAGTCAGGCCGCGGCGACGACCACCATCGTCGACAGCGGTGGGCTCGCGCCGCTACTCGGAATCGCGCTCTGGGGCGTGACGCTCCTCTTCGGGGCGACCGCGCTCAGCTGGCTCGTCCTCACGACCGTCATGGGGGCGGGCTACGAGACGCCGCCCACCGAGTACGGCCTCGACGAGATCCAGGTTCGCATCCTGACCGTCGACGCCGCCGACGTCGTCCAGGACACCGTCGACTCCCTCCCGGAGGGGCTCGACGACGTGCACGTGATCGCGGAGTCGCCCATCGACGTCTCCGAGGCCAGCGTTCACGTCGTCCCGGAGGAGTTCTCCTGTCGTGCCGTCCGGAAGGGACGCGCTCAGGAGTGGGCGCGCCAGGCGCTGACCTGTGAGAGGGAGTTCGTGCTCTACCTCGACGAGGACAGCGTCGTTGAGTCATTCGAGGGGCTTCCGGACGCCGATATCGTCCAGCTCCGTGAGAAGCCGCGCCGCACGGGGTCGAATCTGAGCTATCTGGCGGACATCTACCGGATGGGCGTCCAGTTCGAGCAGCGCGCGTTCGCGCGACTCTCGATTCCCCTCTTCGCGTGGGGTGGCGGCATCGCGGTTCGAACGGAGGTCGAGGAGCAGACGACGTGGGATCGGGAGACGCTCGTCGAGGACACTGCGTTCGTCTGGGCGGCCTTCCAAGAGTTCGACGTGACATTCGCGCTCTCGGACGCGGTCTGCCGGAACGAAGCCCCGCCGTCGCTGTACGAGATCCTCCAGCAGCGCCGTCGCTGGGCGGCCGGGAACGTCCAGGCGTCGACGATGCTCCCCCGGCGGTACGAACTCCTCACTCGCGTGAGAAACTACGCGTGGGCGCTCTCGCCGATTGTCACCCTGCTCGTCGTCCCGCTGTCGCTGTTGAGCGTGACGATCGTCTATCCCGGCCTGTTCTTCGTGGCGTCGATGGGACTGGGGCTGTGTACGCTCGGCTGGTTCCTCCTCGGCGTCTTCTACTACGGAGACGACTACCGGTATTGGGTGCTCGCACTCCCGCTGGCGCCGGTTATCACCGTCATCCACTCGATGGGAACGGTCATGGGGATCCTCAAGCCGCCGGAGACGTTCCGAGTGACGACGAAGGTCGGGGGCAAGTAACTCCTAGAGGACGTCATAGAACCAGTCTCACACCGTCACAGTAGGTGGTCGAGTCGTTAACGGGAGACTCTCAGTTACGCGCCGACTTCGTGGCGGGCACGCGTTGCAAAGAGGATGAACACTACAGCACCGATGTACCACACAATTAGGGCGGCGGTCACCCCAGAGGGCACGTCGAGGTAGGCGATAAACGAGAGAAGCCCGAGGTTGACGCCCATGATACCGATGAATTCGCCGACCGTGTCCGTGCGCTCGTTGAACTTCGTGCGATACCGGAAGACAGCGACGGGATACGCCTGCGCGAAGTACGCGACGCCCGCATACGTCCCGCCAATACAGGCGGCAACGTACCAGTACGGGACGAGGAGCGCGTAGACGGCGGCAGCGGCAAGCACGCCGACACCGAGCGCGACGGGGAGACTACGATTCATACGTGTCGTCACTCATACTTGTTGATAGTCTTTCCGTGCGCACAGCTACTAAACGGGTGTTCCGGGAGAACACCCGCATAATTAAGTCACGCAACAATTCCACCTCCGAGATTGTACACGGCTAGCCGAGGAATTCCCAAGGAAGCTATTGAGCAAGGTGTTCTCCGGGAATCACCCGCTGGCGAGAGGAGTACCCTCGGGATAAATACATACTCAAGTCTTAGCCTACTATGATTGGATTCAAAACAGATGCTTTTTGACTAACCGTAGTAATGTTAACAGCATGCCATCACCGAGACGCGAGCTTCTTAGCGTCAAATTGGAACTGTGGCATCCAGGCTGTTGGTCTTCCGAGGTTATGGACGAGACAGGTGCCGGCGTTCTCGGATATGGGTGCGTGATGGACGGCCGGCGGGCTTACGAGCGGTGTACTATCTATGGAGATACGCCGGATCACGTGGACGAAGCCGTCCAGACCGCGAAGGAATCCACTCGGATAAGCCACGTTCGAGAAGTGCAACCAACACCAACAGAGAGCATCGCCCCAGAGTCAGCTATTGGAACGTTTTCACAGGACGTATTTATCGAGTATGAGTTTACTGAGGGCATCGGTCCGGCCTTCTTTTCCCGGGGGTTCGTACTCAATGGAACGTCCCAGATGGAAGGCGGACAGGAGACTTGGCCGCTCTTGGTCCAGATGGATCGCTGCAGCCTCGGCCGTCGAATGGACGAAATCCAGACGGAGTACGATGCGAAAATTACTATGGAGCACGTTACACCGGCTGACCAAGACCGATTCCAGTCCTCCTTCGAAGACCGGCTAAACGAACTTACACCACGTCAGCATCAAGCCTACGAGCTGGCACGGCAGAACGGATACTATGAGTGGCCGCGAGAAACGAGTGTTCAGGAGCTCGCTGACGATCTCGGTGTCTCGAAAACGACATTCCTCGAACATCTACGCTCGGCTGAGAACCATCTTCTTGACCCACCTGAAGCGCAAGACTCGGTCGGATAGACGGCTCACCCGAGTATAGTAGGGTGAAACTCTTCGTAGTTCTTCCGTTGTCTGCTACTACGGTCTGGAGCATTTCGCTCACTGAACTAACTAACAGACCGAGATCGTACTCATGACAGAAGATATCGGGAAGCAGTGGACTGAGTTGTATCAGAAGAACACGAACCAGGAAAAGCCCCCGATGCCGTCGGAACCACTTCCGTTTGTGGACGAGAGAGACCATGAACTATGCTAGAGTACAACGAGCCAGAGAGGACAGAGTTTAGTAAAACGGGATTGGTCGCAGGAGTCCGACAAAGCATCCCAATTGCGCTCGGTGTATTCACCTACGGTATCGTCTTCGGGATTCTCGCACGGCAGTCGTCACTTGGACCGCTCGAAACAGTGTTGATGAGCATCTCGGTCTTTGGCGCGTCTGCGCAGTTCGTCGTCCTCGACCTCTGGACGTCACCCCTCCCAGTCATCGCTATCGTAGTCACAACAGTCGCGGTAAATCTTCGCCTCCTTTTGATGGGTGCGTCGATTCAGCCATGGCTCAAACGGCTCACCCCCCGCAAAACCTACGGGATACTCTATTTCTTGAACGACGAGTCGTGGGGACTGACGATGCGTGCCCGGTCGAATGGCGAGAACGACGCCGCATTTCTTCTCGGAAGTGGCCTCATCGTATTCGCTGCATGGATCAGTGCAACTGCCCTCGGCGTCTCAATCGGCGGTCTCATCCAGAACCCTGCCAAATACGGCCTAGACATGGCGTTCATCGCTATCTACCTCACCCTCTTGGCCGGTGTGTGGAATGGACGCGAAGACGCCATTCCCGTCGGTATCGCAGCGTTGGCTGCGCTCGCTACGTCTGTCGTGATTGCGGGGAACTGGTATATCATCATCGGCGGACTAACAGGAAGCATCGCTGGCGTCGTCCGAGATGAATATGTCTAAGATACAGATGAGTACAGTCTCACTCGCCGCTATCGCCGGGATGGCAGTCGGAACGTATCTTACTCGGGTCGGCGGGTATTGGTTAGTAAGCCAGTTTGAGCTGACTCCCCGGTTCCAAGCGTGGTTGAGCTACGTTCCGGGTGCAATCTTCGTGTCGCTCATCGTGCCTAAACTTGCACACGGAGGCCCCGCCAAGTGGATTGCTGGCCTCGCTGCGCTCATCGTCGCGTGGCGTTCCGGAAACATCCTCTACTCAATGCTTGCGGGAATCGGAGTCGTACTACTCCTCCGCCATCTGCCAGTGGTCGCGTGACGGTGGCTTCCCCGACTCTGACATCGGATGCTCCGCGAACGTAACGTATAGTCTCCCGGTCGGTATCGGCGTGATCACGCCTACATTAACGCGACACGCCCAATATTTACGTATTCCTGTGTCTACATAGTATTATATGAGATTTCGGACATTGCCGTCGCCGTCGACAACAACCTGAAGGCCCAGATGGACGACCACCCGGACGGTTTAGGGGCCTACCACCCGATCTCGACGTATGGAGTGTCCGGACTGCGGCGGATCACAGATCTCCCGAGAGGTTGGCCCAGGGTGGTCGCCGTCAACACGGCTGGTCGACGTATTCGTCGATCTAGAGGAGGGCGACGGCATCACGCTCCACCGGCAGTGTTGGACGTGTGGGTGGCACGAAGACCGAGAGATTGCCGTGACGGAAATCGAGGCGGAACACGGCGACCCGGAAACGGTCGCCCACCAGCAACGACTCACCGAACTCGTCGACGAACTTGAAGCGATCGAGGATACCGAGACACTCAAAGCGATTCACCGAGACGTCCGCCACCGGCAATCGACGGACATCGCGGCGACAGATGCAGGAGACGGGGAATGACCGAAGCGAACACCACCTACCCGGTGGAAGACGCGACGGGGAATCCGGACGATCCGTCGTTCGAGGCGGTGTGGACGCTCCTGTGTGAGCGCGGGCAGCATCCCCGCGTCGACCATCCGGATGCGCATTTCGACGAGATCATGGCTGACGTCCTCGAGCGCTACGGCGAGGAGACTGTTCGCACGGTCACGCATCGTGTCCTCGTCGAGTTCCAGCCGTTTCGCACGGCAACCGCTGACCTGGGTGTTCGACCCGTCGACGGCGTCCGGATCGGAACGACAGCCGTCGCGACGCTCCGTGAGCTACGTCAGGAGTCGTAGGATGAGTGGTGCTCTGGTCGGTGCACGCCGATGCATCTCTCCTGACAGTGATCGTTGTTGTATTCAATCGGGGGCGGCATCCATACAGCGACCCTGAATCGTGTCGCGAGAGGGTGAAGGCATCCCAACTGGGGTCTCAGTCAGCGTTAGCCGGAGAGCGGTCGGACTCGCTCGTCCGAATGAGTGGATAGTCGATATGCATCTCAATCCGGTCAAACGGAACGATCGGCCGCATCGCCCCACCGGGGCCGCCCTCTTCGAGCTCAAGGATGCCGAGTACTTCGAGGTGCTTGAGGTCGGCGTGCACGTCGGAGACATCGCGCTCGACGAGCCCAGCGGCCTCACGCATGCTCTCGGGGTGGTGTTCAGCGATCGTCTGTGCGAGTTCCAGTCGAAGCGGTGTGAGACTATCGACCAAGTCGTCGTAGCTCCCGAACTGGAGGACCGCCCGGTCGTCGCCGTCCTCGAGGTCGCCAGCGTCCGCGTCCTCGACGAACGCGAGCACGTCCTCGCGAAACTGTTCTCTGTCGCCGACAGTGGCATGGAGTGTGGTCATGATACTGGCCACGTAGGGAGCGAGGGCGTCCCATCCTCCCAACGAATAGCCCCTAGCGCTGGCGGGAACTGCTGGAGTCGCTCATCAAGGACGGCGAGTGGGTGCGCATCGAGAAACATTGCGCTATACCTGCCTACTGGCTCATCTTCGTAATTGAGCTGGATGTGGCAGGGCCCAAGATCCGGGTGATCGGCGTCTTGGTGGAAGCCGAGCATTAGGTTCCGGTCCGGTTCGACCCAGTTGATGCGGTAGTATTCGTGGTCGACGCCGGTGGGGTACCAGAAGCGAATCTCCAGTCGTGCGGTCTCCGCATCGTAGGAGTTACCCAAGAACGCTGTCGGATCGACATCCGCGATGACGTACCGCGATCGGCGTCGAGACGGGCGATAACGCACGTCCTCACAACCCGCTTGATTCGTCAATCGGTCGTGAACATCTCGGTGGAGGGTCCGCTGTGTATAGCGGTCGCGACCGGCGAGGAAGATCATGCTGTATGAGAAGAGAATTAGCTCGTGGCGCGGTCGGCCACGTCAGTCATCTGTTCACGAGCGGCTTCGACGTCCGAGTAGAGTTCCAGTGCGTGCTTGATGAGGCGGCGGTCTTCCTCGTTCTCTTGCCAAAACGCGATGACGTCGCGGCGGTCGCGGAGCTCGGCACTTGTGAGGTCGCCGTCGGCGAGCGACTGTTCGAGCTCCTCCCACGTCTCGACACCGTAGGTCGCCTGCCACTCCTCGATTTCCTCGGTGATCGCGGCCAATTCGCTCCGTAGCTCCTCGCGCGTGTTTGCCTCGATGAGCGTGCGGATCTCCTCGAAGAGCAGTCGCGTGTAGTCCGGCTGGTAGCGCGTTGTCTCGCCGGCCTCAACGCGGCGCAGCTGGCCCTGGTCGACGAGCGCCTGTAGTTCCTCGTTAGTCGTGCTCCAGGCGGCGTCAGCCTGTTCACTGATCCAGTTGACCGACTGGGGCTCGTGGAGCGTCTCGGCGACCGCCCGAATGCGGTCGCGGGCACTCATCGACTCAGCCCACGGCTGGACACCGTCTCGCGAGGATTCAGACATACGTGGCACCTCTTGCAACAGCGTTCGCGCTGCACTCTCATATATGTTCGTGCCTTCGAGTATAGTCAAGACTCTTCGCAAAGGAGAGATCTGTTCACGCAGCTTCGAGGTCACGAGCGTCAAGTTCGCCAGCGAGATACTGCTCTCCCTGCCGAGTAATATCGTAGACACCGTTGCCGAGGTGGACGAGGAGACCGTATGTGACCAGCGTCTTGCAGCGGGCGTTGATGTGTTGGCGAGAAAACCGGACCTGATCGCTGTCAGTCATTTTCTTCGGGGTATCGGAGCCAGCTTCAGAAAGATGCTCCAGAATGCGGTCGTCGGCGCGAGACATCCAGTCGGCGTCGAAGCGCATAATCGCCTCTGGTTGCGCTGACGCCATCTCGAACGCGCTAAGTCAAGTGAAGTTACTTCTCGACAACAACTGTTCTGGGAGAAACCCCATGTCGAAAAACACCGATAGAAAAGCTAAGACGGATCAAGATGAACCTACTGACAGGGACAGGCAGACCGGTTCCACTCGGCGTGGTACCCTCAAGGCACTTGGCGCAGCTGCCGCTGGAAGCACACTGCTTGCCGACCTTGTAACCGGTGACGTCGCTGCACAATCAAGTACGAACTCAAACGGAACCAAGGCAGATTGTGAGTATTTCTCTAACTCACAGAGCATGGTCATCACCAAAGACAATGCGTTAACCATGTCTGAATACTCGGATAGGGTTAGAGAAGTTCGAGAGCAATATGGAGATTCGGCGGCGAACATGCTTCCCCACCCAAATGAGGATGGGTCAGTCTCCATTATGGCGACTACCCCCAACGGATTCAGGAAAAACAACGTTACTCTGGTGCATCCCTGGGAGCAGCATTATAAAGTCAAAAATGACGTAAACCAAACGGTCGCACAGACAGACCACTTTCTGAATCTCTACGATACCAATATGACGGATCCGAATGACCGAGAGGTTAAGTTCTATAGTATGCTATCCCTCTCAAAGGTAAACAGCTCAGCAGCATACCGCGCGCGTACGACGCATATGAGCAATTATCTCAATATCAAGGGTGGTCTCCGTGTTAACTCCGTCAACCCAACAGGGACACTAGATCTGTCCGGAAACACAGGCTACCAAATTGGGGTATCTGTCGGTCCCAAGGCAGTCGCAGGCTCAGCAAGCATCAGTACAACTGTTGGAGGTGGAGGAGGAGAGATCCATCCTGACGGAGATCGGCTTACTCACGGGGATAATGGAGAATTTGCTGTTGAATTTGGTGGGTCACGAGACGGAACAACATCGCTACCCGGTGCTGTCGATATCAGAGGAAGTGGCCATTCACACACCTGGTCAACCCATGTTGGGGGCACAACCTTAGACGTATAGGCCTAGTACTATGGTTCAGGAATTCGATTACTAACTATGGATGAGCAGATACCGCACACTGTTGGGAGATGGTTCGGGTACATTGCAACTATATGTACCCTAATCCTTGGAGCATATATGTTCGTTTTCGGTACGTTCGTCGAAGACGGATATGACTTCAAGATCGCTGCCGGCTACCAATATCTCCAAGGAAATAGCGCAGCAACTGGTGTCTTCATTGTTTCTATCGTGTCCGCTGTTATCGCCCTCGCAGTCGGGTACAGTGTTTGGACGGAGCGCCTCCCCCATCTCTGGGTTGAAACTTTTGCCTTAGCCGTTATAGCTGCACTAGGCTTCGGTAACGCGTTGTTCACCCTTGTTGCCGTCGTACCTCTGCTCCTGTCAGTCATTCTACTCACGGCTCACAGGTATCTCGATCTCTCTGACCCAACCTCAGCGGCAATCTGATCACCTCCTTCTTCTATTTGAGTGTTTGTCCCGGATGCATAAAGTATCAATATTAAACAATACTAGTGACGAGAACGTGTTTATCTACCACTGAAGGCACTCTCTAGTTCTGCACCTCCTCGGCTGGCGTTTTTCCACCGAGAGATTGATGCGGCCTCTGTCGGTTATAGTAGTGCATAAACTGTTCAAGCTATTCGCGGACGCTTGACCGACTGTCTACCCACGAATTCTGGAAACAGTCAATGCGCATTGTGAGAGTATGGAGCTACTTTTCGATGAGGTTACGGTTGGTATATCCATCCGACGGTTCACCCCTAATCGAGAAAGGGCAGTCCGATAGCCGAACTGATCGACGAGAAACACCGTGTCGAAGAGATCGTGTTTCTCGCGGAGACCATGCAGAAGCGTAATCGTCGGATCGGTGCCTTGCCGCCCAACAAGGCGATGCCGAAAATCAGCTTCGTGTCAAGATTGATCGCGGCGTACAATCAAGACCACTCGCGGTTGATCCTGATAGCGATTTCGTCAACCGCGACCCGCTTCGGTTGCGCCTCAGACGGGTCGTCAACGCTATCAGAGACTCAAGGTACCCACTGAATGATCACATGATGAGAACGTTCTACGCCGAATAGCCGAAGAATCTCTTTCATCTCCCTAAGTGAACAACTGGTCGCGTAGAGCCGGACGGTGAACGCTCCCAACCTCTTTCTAAATCACCGTCATAGACCTCCCTAATCAGGTATGCGAGTATCTGAGCTAATTACTCAACGGCTTGCTCGTTCCTCAAACTGGCTTAACTAGACAGTGGTTTGGAGAGGAAAATAGACAACGGGAGAATACGTAGCAGATCTATAGCCCATTCCCCCCAGTATAATGTTTCACTATTTATTCGGCCTAGCACTTGTGTTCCTCGGCGTCCTCAGAGTCGGAGCTATTCTTGCGTTTGTACTTACTCAGACGCTAACTATCATCGTTCTCTACGCTCTCATATACGCGGTTTTCACCTTCGCGTCTGACGTATACATCGTCACCGGCACAGGGTAGTTATTAAACGAAAACCAGCGAGTTGCAGGAGTTCTCGGTCTTCGGTAAGGTAGTCGTTATCTGAAATGAACGACGCTAGTGCCGCTTCAACTGTGGCTCTGTAGAATTATGCAATACAGGACCTCTTGATTGGTTATAGCAGTTTAGATCTGAAGCCACACTAATCAAGATATACAGACACGGTAGTATCCTTCCCAACCCACGCTCAGAACCCACAGTAAGAGGAGGGTGTCGGAGCGTTTGGGGTGCGGCGGCGCCGACGGTGTTCGTGGAGCGTCTCGCGTTCGCCGACGGTGACTTTGCGCGTTGGCATGGTGGTTCCCCTTGGGTGGCGTCCTACTCAAGCGACCAGTCCCACGACGTCGACGACCGTTCGTCGACTTCGCGCGCGAAGCGCTCGTAGAGTTCGAGCATCCCGGGGAAGTCGATGTATTCGACGTCGTCGCGGATGTGACGCTCGTGGCCCTTCGTGCGTTCGTGGGCGTTGTCGTAGCGGAGGATGGTGTCGCCTCCGACCTCGCCGAAGTGGAGGCTGTAGTCCCGTCTACTTGGGTATTCGTCGTGCTCGGTCTGCTGGGTGGTGATGGACACCACATCACCGTTTCTGACGTCGCGTCAATCTGCGACCGTGGTGTCGGACGCCATCCGTCACCCTATGGACCCCCCTCCCTAGTCAAAAGCCTATGGATAAAACCACATAGCCTAGAGGGCGCACATCGGTTAACCAACACTACACACTGGGGACGCCAAACGTTGGTCAATACTCGAGATCACTCTGGACGACGGGTTTGCCTCCCCCAGAGGGGTGAGGGGGTTGGTAGAACGGCTTCGATGAAGGTGTACAGACTGACGAGACAACGTCCAGATGCCCGGAGTACGGCGGCCGTGTCACGATGAGCATAATGAAGACGATCTGCGAGGACAGTACTTTGACATCCTCCCACCCTGAGGGAGTGGGATTCCTCCGGAGGGGATGTTGGCTATGCCGTACCCATGGAGACAAGTTTCCCGTCGCCGGTACTCCAGTTTGTGCGCTCCTCATTGGGACTGGCCCTCTCGGGAGAGCTTGGTAACTCCGACCAATTGTGGTCGTCCCACTTGAGGCGCACGGGCCGTGCCATCGACCCGACTTCCAGATTCGTGCCGGCCTGTCGTTCGAGGAACGTCCGCGAAGCGTCGAGGTCGGCATGGCCTTCGTAGCCACACGAACACCGGAACACATCGCCGTCTCGCTCTGTATCGTCTCGCTCACCGCATACAGGGCACTCCGCGGTCGTGTACGCTTCTGACTCGACTTCGACTGCAATGCCGTATTCCTTGGCCGTCGTCGCGAGACGGTCGATGAACGATCGATACGCCCAGAACTGGTGCGTCTTCTCGTTCACTCGCGCCGACCAGTGTACCGACAGCACGTCGGTGAGGTCGCCTACGTACACCGTCGCTACGCCCTCCTCGTACAACCGTTCGATTAAGTCGTGGACGAGCGCGTCTTGTGCGTGGTCGCGTCGCCGTGTTCGCTTGCGGTACAGGCGCTGAATCCGTTGGCTACTGTACCGTCCCTCGCGGAGTTTAGACTGCAAGCGGGCGATTTCCTCGGTGGTTTCGCGGAAGCGGGCGAACAGGTCACGACCTTCGTAGAGGCACTGCTGGCCGGTCGTGGTGGTACAGGCGACGAGGTTGTTCGCGCCGACGTCCAAGGCAGCTGATTCCTCGTGAATCCCGTCGAGAATCAGGCACGGTAACGGGTTGAATGGCCCTGAACGTGTCGTCCACCTCGTCGTAGTACAGTTCCAACCGGCCCTGTTCGCCCTCCCATTTGGGGTCGCCAGCGACTTCGAGGCGCAGGCGGTCGTGGTAGCCAAGTCCGTACTCGTCTTTGAGGTCTTAGCCGACAGGGATTTCGAGGCGACTCCGTTCGCCGGTTTCGAGGGTGTACTGGTCGTTCCGGATATACGTCCGCAATTCCCTGCCGTCGTCCTCGTTGCCCCAGTAGCCGGGTGGGGCGGTGTCCCCGCCGTCCTCTCGGGCAGCGAAGAACGATCGCCACGCTTCGCTGTTCTTGCGGATGACCTGTTGGGCGGTGGCGGAGCCGAGGACGCCGACGTACTGCTTGCGGTAGTCAGCGGTCTCCCACACCGACTCGCCGTCGAAGAAGTTCTGGCGACGTTAACGAGACCTACGGTTTCGTTCGCACACAAAATCGCTACGCGATTTTGGGACGTTCGTAGGTGAGTTCGTTCCACAGGCTGGCGGAGGTGTCCAACAGCTCACGGAGCAGTTGCTCGTCCTGCGTGGAGAACGGCCTGACCGCGAACGTATTGGTTCGCCTCACGACAACAGACATTTGTAGATCTACGTCTAAATGTCTTTTGGACACAGACGATGCGACCGAATATCGACATTTCGCACACGGTGAATGGGCGCGTGAAAGACTACGCTGAACGGGAAGGCAAGAGTCTCGAAGAAGCCTATCAGGAGATTATTGAGGCGGGTCTTGAGGCGGTAGAACATCCAGACAAGTCGTAGCGAGTGGACTGCTGGGCTGTATTGTCGTTTACACCCCACCTAAAGGGTGGACTTCCGCTCGGCACGTGTCAACCCACAACTATGGGGGAGATATTCCACTTTAAGGAAGATTTATTCCGTCTGCGTGCGTGAAATCGTGTATGAAGGAGCCACGTGACGAGTTGAAAGCCGACTCGGAGGAGCGGCGGGACGCTCCTGATTTCGACGCGCTCACCCCTCCCGAAGACGTGGTTCGTGGGGGGCGAACGCGAGACAACTTCTTCGACGCGATCCTGACGCTCGGGAGTCCGACGACCGTCGAGGAGGTTGCGGAGCGCGCCGGGCATGGCGTGGATGCCGCGCGTGAGTATCTCAAGTGGTTCGAGCGAATGGGTGTCGTTACGCGGGTGACGGAGTCGCCGGCGACGTACGAGCGCAACGAGGCATATCTCCAGTGGCGGCGCGTGCAGCGCCTCCAAGCGGAGTACTCGCAGGACGAACTGCTCGAATTCCTCCAGGCTGCGGCGGAACGCGACGACGCATACACAACCACGTTCGACGTTGAGGCACCCGAGGACGTCTCGATCGCGGCGTATGCACGCGAGCACGACGAACCCGTGGAAGACGTCTGGGAGGACGTCTCACGCTGGATGACGACGCAACGTCGGATTACGCTCCTCGAACGAGCGCTCACCGGCGCGGACGACGGTCTCGCTGGCCAGCAGTCCCCGGCATGAGCAGCGGTGACGAGACGCCCGACCTCGACGTGGGTGATGGCGCACCAGTCGACTTCGAACGGCTCTCGCTCATCGCCGAGCGTCTCGGCAACGACACTCGCTTCCTTCGAATTAAGGAGTCGCCGCCCACTCCACCAGACCGACTCGTCTGTGTGTTCGACCCTGCGCTCTATCCGGCGAGCGTCGAAGAAGCACGCCTCGACGTCGTCTGGTTCGAGAATGAGACGTTCTCGATCCACTACCACGAGAGCCATGCCGAGAGCGAGTTCGACTATCGCTGGGACCGGCATCCCTCGACACACAACGCGCTCGATCACATTCATCCAGGGCCGGACGCGCCGACGCCCGGGGAGGATGCGCACCATCCCACTGACTGGCGAGACGTCCTCTCAACGGTGTTGAACGAAATCGAGGACCGCCAGTGCGGCTTCTGGACCGACTAGCACCTCCACACTCACAGTTCGTTTTTCACCCCCAGATGGGTGAGGGGTCCAGTGAGACGGCGCATTCGATGGACGCCTCGTGATTCAGATGGCAACCAGAGACATCTACAAGAGCGGTTTCGACGAAGTCGTACAGACCGACGAGACCACGTCCGGATGCCCGGAGTGCGGGGGTCGAGTCGAGATGAACGCAGTGGAGACGGTCTGCGAGGAGTGTGGGCTCGTGATCGACGAACACGCGATCGACCACGGCGGCGAGCCCGTCTACGACGACGAAGACGAACGGACGGGCGCACCGCTCACGGCGTCGCGGCACGACCGGAGGCTCTCGACGACGATTGGACGGAAGACAGACGCAAAGGGAAACACACTCTCGACGGCGAAGCGTCGGCAGCTCGGTCGGCTTCGGCGTGAACAGCGCCGCGGGCGGTTCCGCTCGAAAGCGGAGCGTAACCTCGGACATGGTCTCGGCGAGGTCCAGCGAGTGGTGAGTGTGCTCGAGCTCTCGGAGACACATCGGGAGCGAGCATGTCGGCTGTTCCGGAGCGCGCAAAACGAAGGCCCGCTGCGCGGGCGGTCGATCGAGTCGATGGCGGCAGCGAGCGTCTACGCGGCCTGTCGCTGTACCGGTCACCTGCTCCCCCAAGGGGACATCGTCGACGCCGCCCGCGTCGAGAAGAGTCGCGTGATGAACGCCTACTCGGTCCTGAACGAGGAACTCGGGTTGCCGGCGCAGCCGATGCGGCCGCGGGCGTTCCTCGCGCGCTTCAGTTCCAACCTCGATTTGCCTGGACGAATCCGGCGTCGTGCTGAGAGTCCCGCAGAGCGCGCTCAAGAGCGTGGCGTCATTGGTGGGGTCACCACAGGATTCGCCGCCGCGTGCCTGTACGTCGCCGCAGGGGAAGCTGACTGGCCGCTCACCAAGTTGCAGGTCGCTGAAACTGCTGGCGTCTCGGCGAACACGGTTCGAACTCATCGGGACACTCTCAGTGAGATGGTGGACAACCGAAGCGCAATCCCGAGCGGTCGCTAGTCGAAGGCCTTAACGAGGTATTCGCCGCTCTGCGTGAGCCGGTAAATCTTCTTCCCGTCTTGCCGGTCTGCGATTTCGATCATACCTGCGTCTTCGAGTTCTCCGAGATGTGTGTAGATGTATCCGTGGCTCAAACCGAGTTCAGCGGCGAGCGCGTAGCCGTGGAGGGGTTCTTCGCGGAGTTCTCGGAGAATTCGGAGTTTCGTATCGCTGATGAGGCCACCCATTAGCACTGGGACTTCTGACCGGTCGGATGAAACGTATATAATAGAATATCCAGACCGGTCAGGGAAAACAGACAAGTCAAAAAGGCTATCAGAGTGTCGGGAGTAGCACTGCTATCGAACCAGTATCCGGCCCTCCTAACGGACACCTCACAGACAACTCACCAGCCACTACCCATGAATATCGAACCCGAATCGAGAGTACAGTTCGTCACCTACGATAAACAGCCGAGTATTCGCGTCGTGGAAGCAGTTGCAGCACTCGAAGGCGTCGAGCAAGAAGAATTGCCCCCACTACAGGAGACGGTAGATGTCGATGCACTCGATACGGTATACAGTACGGAAACAGAAGCACCGCTCTCAACGAGCGTTCTCTACAACGGATACCAGATCCTGATTCGGAGTACCGGTACGATATGGCTCCAGAAGATCACCGCGTCACGGCCGGAACGGACGCCATCACCGAGGAGCACACTCGTCCTGGCACCAACTGGAAGCACAGCGGACACAACGACCTGTCGAGATCTTTCAGTGACAGCCCACCACGAGCATGCACCGCTGCTCAGAGTACTGCTCTCAACTGGTGACGACCGGACTCATAGCTGTGAAACCGCCGATGCACACCATCCATCTCGGATCGACATCATCAGTTGTGTCGACGACTTTACGGTAGAAACCCCAAGCACCGATGTTAGAGGTCCCCTCAAGAGGAGGTTCATATCGAATCGATCACTGGGAAGCCTGATCTCAGCACGCTCGGAATTCGAATCAGCGAACGACTATCGGTACTCTGCTCTGTAGAGTCTCCTCCAATAGTGTGCTTCCAGTCGCTCACTGATCTTCTAGACCTCGCCAATTGTGAACGCGTATTTCGGTTTCTTCACCTCCTCATGCACCAGCTCTCGGAGGCCGGAGCATACGCGCACGTTCATTTCGATCCGCGTGACTACGATGAGCGGACGATCAGGACGCTGAGTCCACTCTTCGATGTAACCCTCGATACCCGGACTACGAGCGCAGAGGCATACGCTGAGAGCAATTAGGACCCAAAGAAGTACGGACCGATCGACGTGATTGCACTTGCTCGCCGGCCAAATCCTCAAAGTAAACACCGCCCGTGGCTGCGTGGCGCGGAACCGTTAATCGGCAGTAGACTCAATGTCGCGTATGCGCCTCTACTTCGCCGCGCCGCTGTTCAACCCGATGGAGCGCTCGTTCAACGCCGACCTCACCGCGCGCCTTGAGGACGCCGGCCACGACGTCTTCCTCCCACAACGCAACGGGATCGAGACGCTCGAGGACCCCGACTTCGACTCGGAGGCCGAACGCATGGAGATGATCTTCGAGCTCGACCGCGACGGCGTCGTCGAGTCGGACGCCGTCGTCGCTGTCCTCGACGGTCGCGTTCCCGACGAGGGGGTGATGATCGAGATCGGTATCGCGCACGAGAACGACATTCCCGTCCTCGGGCTGAAGACGGACGACCGCGTCTTCGCGTCCGGCGAGTCGCTCAACGCGATGATTCACGGCGCGCTCACGACGCTCGATGACTCCGTCGAGGCCCTCCTCGACACCGTCGACGTGCACGCGGAGTGACGGCGAGCCGCCACCGCTAAGCCGCCCCTCAAGACGTCTCCTCACACGAGCCTACTTGATGTACCTGACGCACCGTGAGGTGGCCCTACAGTAAATACAACATCATCGGGAAGGAAGATCGATGATAAGAGCTAGCAGAACCGAACCCAGAGTTTTATTCGCTCATCCAGCACATGGTTTGTTCACAAGTGACTCTCCAGAGGCGTATCAGAACAGAGTTTATGCGTCTCCCGGTAGCGGCTTTCGCTGTCGTTTCAACGGCGTATATGTTCGTGGTCTCGCAGACACGAGGACCAGCCGTACCAGACCAGGTGGTGGGGGTTGTCGGTTCGGATATCGCCGTACTGTACGCGGTAAAGGATCTCGCACTGGTGATTTTCATCGGCGGATTTTTGCTCGGCTGGTGGCGGACAACTACAGCCCAAGACGACGCCACAGCACAGACTACTCGCGAGATGTATGCCGACGTAGCCCTTGCAGTGATCGTAATCTCTGGCTGGCTTACTGCGCTAGCGATAGGGACACAAGTACCCGCACGCGGTGTTCCGTCGCTACTACCCACAATCGCGTTCCTGCTCGTGACACCAGTCTACGCCGCCACCAGCGTCGGAGTTGGCGTAGTCACAGGAATCGTTACCTCTCGATCGATGCGGGGGAGAGTCGGGGCACTGCTCGTTCTGGGCTCAATACTGTTCTTTCAGGCAATCATAGATATCGGATACGGTACTGTCACCGGAACACCAGTAAATACGTTCCAACCGCCATCGGATCCGTTGTACTTTTTGTTACATCGGCTGAGTCCCTTTCGACTGTTTATCGCCGGTGTGAACTGGATTTACGGGATCGGTAGCTCAAGCAGTGGAGTAGTTATCACAACTCAACAGCTTGAGCCTGCTACAGAACTGAATGCATTCATCACAAATGCTTTCGTCGCCGAACACACCTTCGAGACCGTGCCCTGGTTCCTCACGGGCTGGGCTGCACTACTTGGTCTGTGTCTTTGGTTCGGTACCACCTTGATCGTGATCGCATCAGAGGCCGATAGATGACCTGTCACCCTCGGATCTGATCTCCAAGTTCGCCCTGGACGCCGCTTCAGTCACCCGCGCGGCCTCGGATTCATGGGTGAACCGCAGTTCATCGCGGCCCAAGATGTGGGGGAACGCTCCGACGCAGGAAAAATTCCTCAAATCACCGGCATCACCAACTGGTCTGGCCTTTTTGCAACCAGCGGTCGCTCCCACCATGTTAGGTGACTGCGACTAGTTCGGTGGGAACCGCATCACCGTGGCTCGCCTGGCACTGGACAGCGGCATCTGTGGAGTCAGTATCGGCACTTTCTGCGCCGGGACGAACTGGACGGTTTACACGCTTCTCTAGCCCGATGTAGGGGTGGGACGTCGATGCTCGGGAATCTCGACGACGATGGGCGCCGGCACAACTGGAGCAAGCAATGACACCCTGCGTCAGCGTTTCGGGGTGTTCGCGATGCGAACCACTCACCGACTCTGACACAGATCTTTATTTATCCAACATCACCGTGGAAGTATGAGCAACCAACTCAAGTGGGGGCTAGGGACTCTCATTCTTGGCGCGATCGGTCTTGCCCTTCTCGGAATGGCTGGTGCATTTCAGAACCCACTCGCGACAGAGACACAACGTAGACCAGTTAATTTGATCGCGATTGGTGGTAGTCTCCTGCTCGTTATCGCTGGAATAGCAACAGTTGTACAATCTCGACGGCCTGATTAGCGTGCCAGTTGTGCTGAACGAATCCGACGAGGAGTAGACACCCCGTGTGCAAAGTGAGGACCTTAACCAACAGTAAAGGGTGCAGGGATTTTGTTGGTTAATACGGGCAGCGGAACCGATGTAGTTTCTCACCCCGGAAGGAGTGCGAGGGGATGATCCCGCATTCTGATCACGGACCAAGACTCAGCGAGACGGACGGAGCAACGCGAGAACCAATCGAAGGAAACGGAGTACGCGGGGCTGCGCGTCGACGGCCGCGCGGTCGTCCTGAATCTCACGGAGCATCGCCACTTCAATCCCGACCGAAGTCTCGACGTCGTCCGGCACAGTCCGTCGGGATTCAAGTGGGGGTATGGGGGAAGCGGGCCTGCACAGCTCGCGTGTGCGCTCCTGCTCGACTACTATGACGATGCGACGTTCGCCCGCGAGCACGATCAGGCGTTCAAGAGCACGGTCGTGAGCGGGCTCACGTGTGACGGCCCGGACGACGTCTGGCATCTCACCGGAACGGAGATCGAGGCCGCGCTCGAAAACGATTGCGACCAGTACATCGTTGTCGGCGACGGTCGCGACGAACAGACGGTCGTGCTCTGTAGTCAGGGTGACCGGGCCTATCCGGCCCCACTCGCCGTTCGTGTCGTCAGCGAAGAAGAGAATCTTACGGCGGCCGTCGAGGCGCTCATTCAGGAAGGAAACGACCTCGTCGAACCTGCCACCCCGAATCGTGACGGCGCAGACCGAGGCGCACAGTAGATCGATGGATAGCGACGATAAACGGTGTCCAGAGTGTGGACAGCGCGTCGTGTTCGTGACCGTCGTCGGGCCAGATGAAGCGCTTCTCTCTCCGTGTGGACACCGTGTTCCACCCAAGTCAGTTGACTAAAGAGACATCAGAGAATCTTTCGAGAACAATTGGTTCACCAGATAGATTTGCGAATCAGCCGTTACGTCCAGGTGCATACGTATCGCTTGAAGAGCTAGACGAAGCGATACAGAGCCCCGGAATCTCGCGTACGCGACCGGTTTCTGTACACGGGTCAGCGACTGACAGCTCCTGGCAGATTTCCATTGACGTTCTTGGCCAGCCAACTGCCGACGATACCGCCGAGGAGACCGGCCACCGCTGATATGCCGACCATCAGCACAGATCCGAGTAGTACCAGTACAGTCGCTGCGAGCGGTGACGACCACGCGGTCGCAAAGCTCGTCCACATCTGGCCCATCGCAGGTAGTATCCAGAGGTATCCCGGTAGTCCACCGATGATTCCTGCACCGGTGGCGGCTTGCCTCGTATTGGCCGACCCTCGCTGTGCGAGAAACCCCGCGAGAAGCCCGCCGAAGAACACCATGTTGATCGAAAAGTAGCTCCCCATCCCAGAGAGCCAGTAGTCGGCGAGCACTAGTGGAATCGAGACAATCCCACCGAGCAGGGCGTACGGCCACGTCTGATTCCCACGGAGGGAGTGGAGGGCACCGACAGCCATGGTCGTTCGATTAACAATGTGACTGGAGGTACTGTAATTGTTGTCGTGGCTCAGGAGCTCCACCCTATCTAACGTTCAGTTGCGCTTCTCAGTGGAACGAGATACTCTCTCTGCCCTTCGTTTATACCAGCACATAGTCCGAAAAGGGTGGCTGTATACTGAAGCGGAAATTTAACTACATTCACATTAAATATCAGGTGTGGCGAGTTTGATTCACCTGTTCGGCGCGGCCCACTCAGACCGGTATTCAAACATCCGAACGGAGATCGAAGAGCGAGTCACGGCAACCGATGCAGAGGCGATTTGTATCGAAGCGCCAGAGGAACGGATTCGGGTCAGATACTGGTTACTCGCATTTCCCCGACTCCCACTAGTTGTTACGGGATTCGCTATGGTTGGGTTTCCTCAACTTGCACTGCTTGCTCTTCGCGCTCGGAGCATATTTCCGGGAGAAGTCCGCGCTGCACAAGAAGTTCATGCCGAGCACGGGATTTCACTTCACAAGGTTGATCCCCATTTCCAGCGCTACTTCTCAGTAGGCGGTCTCTGGTTCAGTATCGCCAACTGGGCTGTTCTGATCGGTCTCGCTGTCGTCTTCTCACCGATCCCAGTAGCGATTATCTGCGTCCTCGGAAACGTCGGGTTTTGGTGTCTTCGGTGGCTCGGCCAAGCATCAGAGCGTCTCGCCGTGATTAGTGCCCTCCCTGCTTGCGTCCTCTTTTATTATGCACTCTTCCAAATCACTTCGATCCCGCTCATTCTCGTCGTGTTCAGTCTCGGAGTTGCTGGCCTTGTTATTGGTGCCAAGCTGACGGAAGAGGAACGCACCGATGAAATGGTTTCGCGGACACAGACTGCCATCGCCGAGCATGAGTACGAGAACGTACTCTATGTCTCGGGGAAAGGGCGCATCTCAACCCTCCGAGATCGTCTCACTGACTTGGATGATGTTGAGCTTGGATCGGTGTGGCTCAAAGATCGTTCCGAGAGTGGCGAACTCAAATATCCCACTCCTGACGAATGACAGTTCGCCGTGCTATCCACAGTAGGCCCCCCGCTGTGCAGTTTAGCGAAATTGGGGATTGGAGTTCGTTATGTAAGCATACATACCAAACTCCTACCCCGAGAGGAGTACAATTATCCAATATGTCTTCCCCAAGGCAAACAACTCAGGGGTCAGCACGACGGAATGGAACACTGGCACTCCTTGTGGGAACAATTGTTCTTGTCATCGGCATTTTTCAGGCATCTCGTGGGGGTGTGATTTCACCTGCGATTACTGTCGTTGGTTATCTCTTTGCCGCACTGTGCCTGCCCATATACGCAGTATCCAGATTGCGCTAATTGCACGTCTCTATCGAACGTGTAGTAGTTCATCTGTATCGAACGTTCAGTAGTCACTCCTATCGTATCGTTCCTCCAGATCATCAAGTGCCCACAAGAACTGGTCGTTGTTGATCAGCGGATCTGTCGATGTCCGCGCTTCCAGGACGCTGGCGAACGTGTCGAACTCATCGGGATTCGGGTCGGTCGCAAGAATACAATCAACGTATCCATCAAGCGCTTTCTGGAGGATTCGTGCGTAGTGGTCGTAGGCGCCATCGATCCAGTTAGATTGCTCGTCAACCTCCTCGAACACCGCCCGATAGACCGTCGCCGCGGTGAGATACCGGTCGCGGTCACGGTACTCCTCGGCAATCCCGAAGAATCGGGAGAAGTCGATCGCCTCGTACACGACCGGATCGGCGTGTTTCTCGAACAACGGGGCGATCCCCTCGCGATATTCCTCGACTGATTTGTGGTCGTCGCCGAACCGAGCGAGAAACGCCTCGCGTAACTCTGCATTCTCGGCTAATGCGTCATACACGAAGTCACGCAAGTCGTCGGCCGACACGTCATCGAGAACCGACTCGACGCGCTCGCATTCGTCCTCTGGTTGATTTTCGACGAGCTCCAAGAGGACTGCGACAACGTGCTTGCAGTCGTCGCCGCCGTCGTACGGACAGGTACACCGCGTGTCAAGACTTCTGCCGCCTCCTTCAACAGTCACGTCGTATCGATTCGATCCGCGAACGGTCGCGGTGACGAGGTCACCGAACCGATCGAGACGCTGAATCCGCCCCTCATCGCGATAGTTCCTCCCACGCTCAAATACTGCTTCTGTGCTCCGATTCCGGATCGTCTCCTCGTCAACCTCCATGCCGTATCCTACGATAGAGGAGTACTATGGGTCTGGGACAAACTGTTTCGGTTAGTGTCTGAGCAGTGAATAGGTCTCGGCGGGTCCGGTCCACGTGGCTTGAGGTGATCCCTGCTGTGCTGATCGCTTCTTCGAGAAGGTCGCGTGGAAGGGGAAAGTGACATCCTCTCCCGCCCTAAAGGGCAGGGCTTCCTACAAGGGAAGGCTCGTCGTCGGAGGTTTCAGAACTGAAGTCCGCGAGCGTCGTCTGTCGGGATTGCCGACTCTGCTTGCGGTGTCCTGTGGTGCTGTCACACACACTCCCATCCTGAGGCGAGTCATCGCCCGTCGGTTTCAGTGACAGGCTTTCTCCCCACGGGTCGAGGCGGCGGGCGATGTTGGCCGCCGCGTTGATGTCCGCTTGGTACTCCGAGACCCAACACTCGTCGTTCGTGCATCTGAACTCGGCCTGCGAACGTCGAGAACCGAGGTGGCCGCAGGCGTGGCACGTCTTCGACGTGTACGCCGGGTTCACTTTCTGTACCGGGATACCCGCGTCGAGGGCTTTGTCCTCGATGCGGCCAGTGAGACGTGCGAACGCCCAGTTGTGGAGCCGGCGATTCATCCACCTCCCGTAATCAAGATGCTCGCGGATGTGCGACAGGTCTTCGAGCACGATAACCGGATCCTCGAACTGCCAGGCGTACTCGACAGCCTGTCGAGACGTCTTCTCCACGATATCCGTCAACGCGTTCTGGTAGTGGTCGAAGCGTTCGTCCACGCGCCACCCGGCGGCGTCTCGCTCTTGGAGACGACGGAGCGTCGTGAACATCTCTTTCCGGAGGTGTCGAGCGCGTCCGCCGTCGTAGATGTATGGTTGGGTTGGGGTGCCTTCCTGAAGGGCACAGCCCGTCAGGAGTTTGGATTCACCGATATCGAAGCCAACCGGCGTCGGGTCGTCCGGCTCCTCGGGTTCCGCGACCGTGTATTCAACGGTGACGTGAAGCACCCAGTTGGTCCGATGCTCTTGCAGCCGGAACTCTCCGACCGTCACATCACCGTCGAGGAGGTGGCCCCACAATTCCCGCTGAGCGGGATTGATGCGGAGCGGAATCCAGAAGGCGTTGCCTCGCCCGGCTTGGGGAACGCGCCAACAGAACTCGTGCGTTCGTTCCGCAGAGTGGTCGATTCGGAACCCCCGATTCGTGAACCGAACCGGATGGTCGTCGTCCAACTCCTTGGCGTTGTACGTCCGGCGGAGTTGCGGGACGTAGTTCTTGAGCGCGTCCTTCGCGTAGGACGTGAGCGTGTAGCCGGTGACGACATCGTTGACCGCCGACTGCGTATCTGCGCCACTCTCGAACGACTCGGTGAGGGCGCGTCGGTACGTTGCCACGGTACGCTGAAGCCGGCACTCTTTGTGCGCCGTCGGGGGCGCGAGCGTGGCTTCGAGCGTTTTTGTGGCGGTGGCAGTCACAGAAGTACCGACGAATCTATGCAAGTTAAGACTATCGAAAAACTAAGTCCTGGCAGAGATGCCGAACTTGAACATCGAAGTGAGCGACGAAGAGTACGAACGGCTGAGCGAAGTGAAAGACGCACACGGCCTGACGTGGCGAGGGCTCGTCATTCAGGGTGCGAAGGCGTTGGACACCGAGGGGCCACTGTAGGACGAGGGGTAGCCTGTACGAACGCGATTCCTCCCCGCCGTGAACGACGGGGTTTCCTCGCTACAGCAAGATGAACGAGGTTCGCGAATATCTGCACGGACTCGCCGAGGAGACGCGTCGCATCCAGCCAGACGGCGACGGCACCTAACGATTCCGAGGCGGTTGCTCCTCGATAGCGAGACAGGAGTGGGAATGGATAGACAGCTTTGACGCACACCAGACTGGCGAACTCGCGCGTTTTAAGAGCTACGTTGGACACCGCAAACGGACGTACAAGCCGGATTGGAGCTGAGAGCGCGCTCCGCCACTCGTCTATCTCGAATGGCAAAACCCGTTCGTTGGTGTCGAGCGTGCTGAGACGTATCCATACCCCGGTAAGGTTAGAATACCATCCCGAAGAGTGATATACTCACGTATCGTACGTTGCTTCGATGCCAGACGCCGCCCCGACGTTTGAGGACGTGAACGAGCGCGCCAAAGAGGACTGGAAACGTGATACCACGCCCTTCGACCGCGTACGGTCCGTGATGCGCACGGCGTACGAACCCATGAGCGCGGCGACCGTCGCCGAGCACGCTCTCACATCGGAGCAGACAGCCCGCAAGCACCTCCGCTCGCTGGTCGACCACGGCTACGTGGCAGAGACCGCCTCCCCAGACTCGAAGGGAACCCTCTATCAGCGAGCCAACGACTCGCTCGCCCTCGAACAGGCACGGCGGATCCTCGACGAGACGGACACTGAGACCCTCTCGACGCGCGTCCTAGAGATGCGCGAGGAGCTTCGAGAGTACGCCGACCGATTCGGCGCGAACTCACCCGACGAAGCTGTTCGAGCCCATGCAGATATCGACACTGAGACGCTCCTGGAGTGGCGAACGACGCGGCGGAACCTCGCCTTCGCCGAAGTCGCGCTCGCCCTCAGTGGGGTCGACGACGCCACTGGGGCCGCAGAAGCACTCTGATGCACGCCGACGACGGAAGCCGGGAGTCACACACGCTTCGAGGCGCTATCGACGTGACGAAGCTCGACGCGTTTCGAGACGCGTTCGTTGCCATCGAGCCCGCGGCGTCGGGCGAAATCGATGACCGGCTCGATCCCCGAGAGCTCCGGCTCACGATCCCGTACGGCGTCGCCGAGGCAGAGAAAACCAGATTCACGGTTCGATGGACGACGGTGGACGACTACAACGTCCACTACTCGGATACGTCCGAACGAAACCTCCGGTGGGATCTTCACCCTCACGACTTCCCAGCACCGCCCGACGAACGACACTTCCACCCACCGCCGGATGCGTCGAGTACGGATACCGATGTCGAGGCGTCATGCCTCGGAGATCCCTCAGTTGATCTCGTTGCCCGGGCAGTTCACCTCTTGTGGCGACAGGCACTCGGCGAGGCGTCGATGACCGACATCAACGCCGGAACGAACCAGACTTAACCGTACTCAGTACAGGATGTCGTACATCTATCTCGAGTTCAGCCCGTGTCCAGTGACTCAGCGGTACGAAAATCGGCCTGATTGCCGAGGTGGTTTATCGTCGCCGCTGAGTGGCGAGGCGACTGATCGTGACCGAGCACGCCGAACCTACCAAGTCAAGCGAACTTACTCCTGAACAACGTCTCTTGCCGACGAACACCCACGTACTCAGATCGAGTATCGTGACGATCGACGACACGGAGACGCTTCGGGAGTACGTCGCCTACGAGAATACACACCAGAATCGTGAACCGGTGCTTCGCTGGATCTCACAGCAGGCGGCGGAACTTCGATCGAAATGAACGAACGTCGTTGGAGGATACATGCGTCGAAATCGGGAGGGGGGACCTCCGAATTTATACGGATGGCTCGCCAAGGGAGCGTACGGAGTGTTCACGCTATGATCGACGTTGAAGACAACATTGAACTCCTCCAGCAGTCGGGGCGATTTTCCTCCGAGGAGGAGTTCCTCGAGGAAGCGTTCCGCGCCCTTCTGGAGAAGCGCCCTGAGCTACGCGTCGATCTCGCCGTCGAGCAGTACAAAACCGGAAGCGTATCGCTCAACCGCGCTGCCGAGCTCGCCGGCTACAGTCCAGAAGAATTCAAAGAGATTCTCCGCGACCGAGGCGTTAGCCGCGATATCGCAATTCTTAGCGATGAGGAGCGGTCCGCCCGCCTCGAAAACCTATAGCGGGGAGGGAGTGTGTTCGTCGACAACAATATCTTGAGTTCGCTCACGAAAATCGAGCGGCTTGAGCTCCTGCCTGCGCTTTTCGATCAGGTCGGGACGGTTCCCTCTGTTCTGGATGAACTCCATCGCGACGAAGTAGCCGGCTACCAGTTCGTCGAGCGGATAGATGCGGTCAAATCCTATCGTGGCGGCTGGTTGCAGGTCTACTCGCTGAGGGAGGCTGAAGTGCAATTCGCCGACGAAATCGTCGATGCTTCTCTCTCGTTCACTGACGCGGAGTGTATCGCCGTCGCGACAACCCGCGAGGAGCGACTGCTTACCGACGACGGCCATGCTGCCGAGATGGCGTCCCAACGAGATGTCGAAGTCTGGGACCTAAAGCTGTTACTTGAGGCAGCCCTTGTCAAAGGACACATCGAGACCGAGAGCGAACTCAAAACCGTAATCGATGCACTTCGAGAACGGGACGGATGTCGGTTCTCCAACCAAGACCGGACCGACCTATTCGACCACCTCTGATTCAGCATCGAATATGAGCGACTCAAACGTGCGTAAGGCTCTCGACGAGAAGCACGAGCGGAACCGTGAGCAACGCATCGAGGCCGTCAAGCGCTGGGTGGCGTACATCAAATCCGAGCCACCCGAAGTCTGGGGACCCCAGCAGAACGCGGTCGTCGACGACCAACTTGAGGCGGCGCAGAGTGTTGGCACATCAGCGCAGCACCAACAGCACGTCAAGGACGTCGCGGCGGACATCGCAGCCGTGAAAGACGACGACGCGGCCGAGAACGAGTGGCTGGTCGGTCATCGTCCGACGCTACAGGGACGAGTTCACCGCCGGAGCGTCCAGACGATTTCCTCGATGATCTGGTCAAGGAGTGAATCGGTGAGCCGACCCTGCCACGGGTCGCCAATCACGTCGTAGTCGGGTGGTGGTTGGATGTTCGCAGCACGTGGTGTATGGAGTGAGAGCGAGAGGATGTAGGATTGCTCAGGTGTGCCACCCAGCTCTCAGTAGTGGTCGTAGAGTGGATGCGCGACGGCGTGATCCGTCGTCGTGAGCGTACACCTGACGAACTGTTCATCTTCGAACGGATGTGTTCGGGTACTAACGATGCAGAATATCCGGGCGACGTTCACCCCGCTCTTGAACGGATCAACTGTCCAGACGACATCCCCCGGCTGGTAGTCGCGGCCAGCGACCTGCATCAGTGATCCGACGACTGGTGGGCAGCGCGGCCCCCCCTGGACTGCTCCTCGTTGTCCGTCTCAGAGGGGTGTGGCTGGTTCGGTTGCGCATCCGCCCACGCCTGCGCTTCCTCCTCGCTCGTGATGAATGGGCCGTGTTCGAGCGTGAGTTTCGAGAAGACATCGGAAAATCGGATCGCCTCCGCGACGCGGCTCAGGTCGCGAGTGAGCGCCCAATGGTGCTTCCGATGCCGAACGAGCCCCCTGTCCTTGAGTCGTGAGAGGTTCGACCCGACCGTGTTCGGACTGCGGTCGATCGCGTTCGCGATTTCACCCCGAGTGAATGCGGCATCACGGTTCTCGAGGAGAAACTCGATGACGAGCTCGGAGGTCGTCCGCTCCGTCTCCTCACCGTCTTCGAACTCGTCGATGTCGATCGGCATACGCGGTGATATGGTGTGCGGGTGAATAAGTGTGCGGGTACATGGGTGTGCTGTCTGCTCGGATTGGTTTGTCGAGCCTCCGGGGGGGCGGAGACTCTCACCGATGAGCGACCCACCAAACATAGATGTCCACCATCAAGCAGCGTTCAGTGACGACGGCGAGCTCGAAGTAACGGAATCGAGCGTCGAGACGTCCCTCGAGGACTTCGGCGACGACATCGACTACCGCGACCGTGAAACGCGACGTGATCAACTCGCAGCGAGTGAGTTCGGCGTCGACGATCGCCCCGAACTGTAGGACGCGTCGATGACGACGAGCAGGTCGCGTTCTTCCCCGATACCGACGAGGACCAGCACATACTCCCTGGCGAGCGCGCGGCGACACGCTATCTCTTCGAGGACTAACCGTACAATAGAGAAACAGCAGCTATCAGGATGTTAACCAACGTTGGCGGCGCGGATGAGAGAGTGTTGGTTAATTCGCGATTCTAGCCATCTTCCTCGACACTCTCCAGAACGTCCCAGATAGTGAGGACCGAGAGATAGTTCTCGTAGTAGGTGTTGGAGAGTACGGCCCGGATCGTTGCTTCCGCGTTCCGGTCGTCCATGGCGATCCCGATGGAGTCGTGGTCAGTCGAGGCGAGGAGCATGATCGCAGTGCCAGCGAGACCAGCGTCGGTCTTTCGGAGTTCGTCTGGCGGAACATGCTCGATGTCCGCGAGGCGCTGCTGGATCCGGTCCATCACGATTGCCGCCGTGGGACCGTTGTAGACACTCACACCCTCTTGGACAGGCTGAGAAACACTAATCCACGACTCAGTCCGTGCTTTGTGCAGCCAGTCAGTACTGATCCATCCCTGCTGTTCCTCGATTTCTTCGCGACCACGCTGACTCAGGTACAGCTGAATGCCTTCGTGTTTCACGTAGTCGACGAACGCTTGATAGCGGTCGTGTCTTGGACCGCCGAGAGTCCGCAGGAAACTCGTGTCCAGAACGAGCGCGCTTGGCAACGGAGACACCTCCGGACTCACGCGTCGACGGTGTAGGGAGCGTCGTCAATGGCTCGCACGTGGACGTCTCCAGAGTAATCAGGAAATGCGGGGTCGACCGGACTGACACGACCGATGATCGCTTCGATGGCCTGTGAGACTGCGATGCCCGCAGCGGACGGAACATCGAGCGCAGTCGCGAGACCACGGCGAGTCTGCTCGCCCTGTAGGTATGCGTCCGTTTCGACGATTGCGTGGAGTAGCGTCGCTTCCCCATAGCGCTCGAGGAAATACTCGAGATCATCGTCGACGGTGCTCGCGCCATAAACTGCGATAACGACCGGTGAGACGACGAGTTCGGCGGCCTCCGTCTCCCAGGTCCCAACAACTGGCTCGGCCGTCCAGAGCGCGGCGCCGTCTTCGTACTCATCGAGCTCTTCGGCGACGCCAAGTTCAGCCAGTTCGTTCGCATACTTGTACGCAGTACTCTTCACGATGCCTTGACGGTCCATCGCTCGTTTAACCGTCGTTGGCGAGTTGAGGAGGAGGTCGGTATAGAAGTAAGCGAGATCGGCGTCCGTCAGGAGTCGCTGAACGGCGAAGAACATAGAGACACCCGACTCCTCACACCCACGTTTTCCGATTGGTGCCCCAGCCATGATAGTTCATAGTACGCGAACTATAGACTAAAAGATTGTGCTGTCACGAGGCCGTTTGTCGGCCCCGGGAGGGGGTGCGGTGCGCGCCCGAGTGGCGCGTCGTCGTGAGAGAGTCCATGAACGACACAGAAATGGAGTCAGCGGTCGCGTTCGAGGAATCGGAGTCGCGAAACGAGGCGATGACCGAGACGATGGAGACATGGATTGACGACCTCATCGCCCACGTCGAGGACGCACGCGGGAGTGAGGCGTAGTGGGGTAACGGCGCTCGAAGAAGAGGAGAAAGACCCGACGAGCGACCGCGAGCGCGTCCTCCTCGACGGCGAGCCACCGGATCCGGTCGATATCCCGAGCGGCTGCGCGTTCGCCCCGCGCTGTCCGAAGGCGACCGCGGAGTGCCGAGAGGTAGAGCCGGGTCTCGACGAAGCCGGCGACGGCGCGCACAGCGCCGCCTGCTACTTCCCAGTCGACGGTGAGTCGCACGACGGTGACCGAACAGAGAGCAACTCGATGTCGAGTACGACGGCCGACGACTGAGACACACGCTCGCCACCACCCACTCCCGATGTGCCCGCCCGCTCACTCCGACCCACTGCCGTCCGCTTCCACGCCCAGCAGCGGCGCGATAGTCGCCATCGATACCGCCCTATCCCCCGGAGGGCCCGGAGCACCGGACGATGAGTGACGGGAACACATCGGCACGTCCGTCACGTGCCGCCATTCAACGGACCGTCGGAATCTGCGTCGCGGCCGCGGCCGCTGCGTGGGGGGCGTTCGTTCCCGCCGTCGCCGTCCCGCCACCCATGCAGGACGCCGTCGCCGTCTTCGCGTTCGCGCTCGCACTCTGGCTCACCGACGCGCTCCCGTACGTCGTCACGAGCGTCCTCACGATCGTCCTTCTCGTCGAGACCGGCGTTGCGCCGACGTTCCGTATCGCCGCCACCGGGTTCTCGTCCTCGCTCGTCTTCTTCTTGCTCCTCGTCTTCCTTCTCGGAGCCGCGGTCGCGAACGCTCGGCTGGACGAGTGGGTGGCCTCCCGAATCGTGGCTCGTGGTGAGACGGCGCACCCGTTCCACGCGTTCGTGCTTCACTTGCTCGCCCTTGCGTTCGTGATGCCCTCAGCGGTCGCACGTGCCGCGGCGTTCGCGCCGGTCGTCCACGAACTCGCCGACGCCCACGGACTCGAACGCGACGGCCCGTTCAGCACGTCGGCGTTCCTCGTCCTCGGCCACGCCAACCCGATCGGGTCGCTGGCGCTCATGACCGGCGGCGGTATGGCGCTCGTCGCCGCTGGCGTCGTCCGGTCGGCCGGATACCCGCTCACGTGGCTCGACTGGGCGGTCCTGATGGTGCCGCCCGTCCTCGTCCTCTATGGACTCTCGGCGGCGTTCGCATCGCGGCTCTACGACCATCCGACGACCGCCGCCCGAGACACCGCTACGCCGGATCGCGACTCGAATCGCGGACTCGGACGGGAGCAACGTCTAGTCACAGTCGTTCTGATCGGTGCTGTCTGCCTTTGGCTCGTGGGTTCCGTCGCTTCGCTCCCCGCGATCGTCCCCGCCGCCGTCGCCGTCGCCGCGCTCGCGTGTCCGGGTGTCGGTGTCCTCTCGAGCGCCGATCTCGCAGAAGTGAACTGGGGGATCCTCTTCCTCGTCGGAACGATGTTCTCTCTCCTCGATCGGCTGGAAGCGACCGGTGCGTTCGGCTACGCGGTCGATACACTCACCGCGATCGTCCCCTTTCACGCGCTCTCGCAGTGGGAGGGAGTCGTCGTTTTGCTCGCGTTCGCGGTCGGCGTGCGCGTCGTCTTCTCGACCGGCTCGGCCGCGCTGCTAGTCGTGCTCCCGGTCGTCCTCCGCGTCGGCACGAGCGTCGGTATCGCCCCCGTTCCGCTCGCACTCGCCACCGTCCTCGTGGTCGGAGCGACGACCGTTTTCCCGTTTAACACGACTGCAGTACTCGTCGCGATGACGCACGGCCCCATCGATTCGATGGACGTCCTCCGATTCGGGCTCGTCACCGCGATTTCGGCGCTCGTCGTCGTCGCTCTCTCTTGGCTCCTCTACTGGCCGTTCGCTCTCGGCGTGATCCGGTAACGGACTACCTCCGGCACAGCGGCACCGAACTCGGTACCGGTCGGGAGGGACGTGTGGTGGCGTACTATCCTTACGCGAGTCGCGCTTCTCACACCGAGCGTGCTCTTCGCCGTCGCGTATCGACGCGGCAGCCGCCACGACGCCGCCCTCGAGACCGCGACTGACCTCTCCCAGCTCGCATAGCTATGGAAGCCACCTACGTCCGCTTCGATGATCTTGAGGAGTGGGCCGCGTTCTACAAGGCGGGGATTGCGCCCGCGCTCCGCGACGTCGTGGCAGGTTTAACCAACGGGATGTGATAGTTCGATGCGGGTGTTGATTAAATAGTTTTCCAGTGCCGACGAAGAGTGGGGTAACGGCGCTCGAAGAAGAGGAGAAAGACCGACATGTTTGTCGTCTGCGATGAGACCGCGACCGCCACATTGGTTCGTCGGGCTGCGGGTCACGCCTCGCGGGGGTCGAAGACGTCACGGCGGAGGCCCTCACGAACCGGTTCGTGCTCGGCGTCTGAAGGCGGTGGCGCGGTCACGAGCGTCGCTTCCAGACGTGTCTCCTCGTCCGCGCGTACCCCGCGCGCTGCGCCGGCCTCGACGACGACCACGTCACCGGGTTCAACCCGACGCGTCTCCCCGGCGTCGCGGACGATGCCGCGTCCGGACTGCACCGTAATCGCGACGTCGCTCGCAGGGGCGTGCACCGGGATGAACTGTCCGGGGTCGAAGAACCCGAGGACGACCTTCTGTCGCTCGCTCTCGAAGACTGTCTCCGCGTTGAACGCCTCGTCGTCGTACGCCCGCTCTGCGTCAAAGCTTGTCGCGACCATCACGTGGAAACTCGCACGTCCCGATCGTCACATTTCTCCCGAATCTGTTCGGCCACTCTCAGGCCGAAGCGGTCGGGCACGCCGGCGACGCTAGCTCTGGGAGCCAGCCCGGACTGCAGCGGTCGTCGGGGCATCGCCATACATCCGGCAGAGCATGTTGGAAACGGACGCAATCGACGAGCCCTCGAACTGCGACACGTTCACACGAGGGGGCGGCGTGAACTCGAGCCTCGACGCGAGTGGGAGCCCCGATGTGTCGATGATTAACTAACGGTCTGGAAAGAGAGCGAGTATGTTGGTTAGGGTTTGTCGGCGCCCACGAAGGGCGGGGCGCACAGACCCCGTTTTCGAACGATGACCGAACACGACCTCGAAAGAGTCCTCGGCGAAGCGGTGCACGTCGCGAACGAATTTCCAGCGATCACGAACGACGTCGACGACGCGCTCCACGAATACCTGCGGTACGCCGTTCTCCGACTCCTTGAAGGAGACACCACCAGTCGCCTTGAACCGGCGGTCGATGTGACTGTCGGATACGGGATGGACGCAGCGATGGCGGACAGCTGGCGCTCAACGGTCTCTTGGTGGCACGAGTTGCCCGTTCAGGACGACTGCACGCGCTTCCGTGTCTTCTACCCCGACGACATCGCACGTGTCCCGCGAGCGGTCAGTGACGTGATGAATGTGCGCGGTGCGTGGCGCGTCTGGTCGGGTGATGCCCGCGACGTCGGCGCCTACAACAGCCAGGGTCGACACGAAGTCCATTACTGCTGGCCGATCGGCCACCCCATCGAGAGTCAACTCGACGCCCGTCTCGACCGCGACGACCAGCGGGCCACGCCCGACGGGGGTTGTACGGGCGACCTCCGAGTGCGCGAGATCGTGAGTGACCAAACACATTCGGCAGGTCTCGAAGCGCGGACGCAGCGCGCACTCAACGAAGAGATGGTTGTCTCTCTCCTCGCAAAAGGTGGTCAGTACGAGGTCCGCTCATTCGGACGCGTCTACGACGTCGACATCATCACCGAGACGTGCACCTGTTCCGACTGGCAGCAGCGCAAACCTGATGGCGGCTGCAAGCACCTCCGTCGCGTCGACCACGAGATCAAACAGGGGCATGTCCCCCGTCCAGATGGCCGCCTTCCGATGTAGACGTAGGTAAGTGATACTCGCTTCCCACCCCCCCATTTGCAAAGTGAGCTAGCGGGAGGGAACCCACCCCGAATCCCCACAGCATCGCTTGATTCTGGAGAATTAGACCATCAATTAAGGATCGTCAGCGAAACCAACACTAGAACATTGTGTTCATTGGTTGTGTTCACTACATTCATTATGTGTGTTCATGGAGTTCAAAAATGAATGTGTGTGACGTAGATTGATAATGAATGAACTCCATGTCGAGAGTATGTTAGCGTACTCGACGTACAGTGAGGCTGGCGGTGTCGGTAAGACCACGACTGCCGCAAACCTCGCTGTCGCGCACGCCCGCGCTGGCCTGAAACCACTCGTCGTCCCCCTCGACCCTCAAGACGGCGATCTCTCGCGGCTCTTCGGCGTCGACGACCAGCGCACCGAGTCCGTCGATAACCTCGTCCGGCACATGATTCGCCGCCCAAAGGGCGAGTTCGACGACCTCGTTCGTACCGTTGAAGGAGTCGACATTATCCCCGAGCACAACATGCTCTCGGACCTCTCCGAATACCTCCAACGCGAGAAGGACCAAGCCGAAGCGATGGGCGAAGCATTCGGGATGCACGCCCAACTCCTCCGCGTCCTCCAAGAAGCCAACGTCCCTGAGGACTACGATGTCCTCATCTGCGACCCCCCTGCAACTGAAGGACCCCATCTCTACAATGCCATTCACGCTACTCGCTCTCTTGTTATCCCTGTCGAACCCAGTGCGAAAGGCCGTGCCGCCGTCGAGGGGCTTGAATCCCTCGTCGCCGGCTTTGAAGACCAACTCGATATCGAAGTTGGTGTCCTTGCTGCGCTTCCAATTGGTTTCAAAGATACGCGCGATCAGCGCGCCATCATGAACGAAATCGACTACCCGATTCCCGAAGTCATCGGCGAGCGTGCCTCCCTCATGGAGGGGTGCTGGATGGAACAATGCTCGGCGTTCACCTACGTTCGGAAGCACCGTGACCGGCGACGTGACTACGAACTTGAGACGCTCGCCCAGTTCGACCGGGTTGCCCGGCATCTCGAGGAACAGGTTGGCTTGGAAGCACCGAACCCACCGCAGCCCGGTGACGTCGAGCACGAGGTGCTACAAGCATGACCGGGATGAAAGAAGGTGCTGGGGATGATCCGTTCGCCGATGATCCTACACCCGACACCGATTCTAACTCCGACGCAGCCGAACCCGTAGAGGCCGATAACGCGAGCGCCGAAAGTGCGGCGTCTTCAGCGAGTGAGTCAGGACAGCCGATGCAGATTCCATACAAGTTCCGGCGAGACGGGGTGCAAGACGGCCGTGACCGTGTGCCGCTCTTCCTCCAGCCAGAAACCAAGAACGCTGAACGGGATGCCCTCCGAGAACTCGAAGGCCGTTTCAATGGTAATGTCTCACTCACAGACCTCCGGGAAGCGCTCATGATTGTCGGCCTCGACCATCTCAACGAAGTCGAAACCGAACTCGAGGAGTGGGGCTATGGGATGACCTTCGATTGAACTCATTAGTAAGACGAACTTCCGCTCTTAGAAGGGTCGCCGCGCTCGCAAGTGAACGGTGGGTCACGACTGGAGCTGAGATTGGAGAGAAGACCAACCACCTCTGACAATCCGACCGGTAGTGAAGCCGATGAAGCCGAACATGATTCCTCCTACGATAGAACCGAGGACTAGGTAGCCGACCCAGACGGCAAACCCGGACGGATTTGCGTATCCCAGTGGCAAGAGACTCAACTCGTGACCGAGAGTTCCAGCGAATCCGGCTGTGGAGATAAACCAACACATCTGAAGACGAGCACGGCGGTATGAAACAGCTGCCGTGATCACTATTGAGATCGTGAATAGATACGGCAACAAATCGAACAAGAAGAGAGATTGAGTGAGTCCGAGTGCCTGCCGTGCAAACCAGAAAATGAGCGAGACGGTGAAGAACGTACTTCCTATTATGAGTGCTTTCTCGTCAGACATTCCTTGTCTCTCCGAGAACCATCCCTGAGTTGTCCAACTGTCAGAACGCGGTCGCCCCTGACGTATTAGATACCTCACAGCCGAGTACACGAAGAGTGAGAGGAGACTGCCGATAAAAGCAGCAGATACGTACTCTGGTGCTGCTTCTCCGCCACCCCCAGCGTAGTCTAAGAAAGGAAGGGAGTCTGTGAGAGCAGCATGGACGAGGACGCTCACTCCACTTGCAACACTGATTGCGCCAACAGCCTGCTTGAACACACGGAGCAACCCTGGCTTCCTGGATTCTTGCCCAATGAAGAAGACGAACGGGTTCTCTTCTGGGGCGTAGATCTTCATCTCCCTCCCTCGATTTGAGTACTGTGTTCCAGCGACTCGGATTAATTCTGCCTCCTGCAGTTTATCCAGATGGTATGATGTGTTTTGTATCGAGGTTTCGGCGCGTTCTGCAAGATCAGATGCCGTCCCCGGTTCTCTGTATACCTCTTCTAATAGCAACCGAGCTTTCTCCGCAGTTAGTGCCTTAAATACGTCTCCCGCTTTCTCGTCGGTGAACTCTCGAATCTCGATTGCTCCTTCTTGTGATCCCGTAATATCGGGGCGAGGTGATGGGAGGAGCGACATTACAGGAGATTCAGAGTTTTACCACTTACAAGTTCGGTCATTATCTGAAATCCTACCAACCGTATCCATACTGGTTGTGAATATAGTAGGCACTCGTGCCGAAAACATATCCGCCAGATAGACCGAATGAACTGGATGAGTAACATGCGAGGGTACGGAAAACATCCGTCGGGAATTAGACCACGCAGAAAAGGAACTTTAAGTCCCTTTGTGGATCATAGTATCAGGTATGTGTCACGTACGGTAGTCGACCTGTTCTGCCGTGGAGAGTACGACTCGAGCTGTGGGCAGGGGCTGTTCGCTCAGCCGACCATCTGCAAACCATAACTTCCCAACCCGGAACGGGCGGCCTCTCCGTGAGCGGCGGGGAGGGTACCACTGAGCCGTGTAGGAGGCGTATTCGGTCGTTGCGGTGGTCTCGGTGTTGTCGGGGCGATCTATGCTGTGACGAGCGCTGTGCGTTCAGTCGTCTCGGAGGCTCGGATGTGTCTCCTGTGCGTCCGGGTGCGGGTCGGCGAAGCGCTCGCGCATCGTCTCGCGCGAGTGCGCTTCGCGGCGCTCTCGCTCGGCCGCGTCGATCTCCTCACAGCCGGGCGGGAGGTCGCGGCCGCGATCGGTGAAGTAGCCGTCGGGCGTGACCCAGTCGTGGTAGAACGGCCGATCGTCGTCCTCGAGGATCGTCGCGCCCACCTCCGCACCGTGGCCGGCGCAGACGACCGCCTGATGGGGCTTCCCGGCGAGGCGGCCGGCCGCGTAGAGGCCCGGGACGCCCGTGCGGCCGCGCTCGTCGACGTCGACGTACGTCTTCCCGCGCTCGACGAGCGAGACGCCGTCGACCGCATCGAGGTAGCCCGTCTCGCCCTTCGTCGCGGCGACGACGTAGTCGGCCGCGTAGGCGTCGCCGTTCGTTCGGACCGTGAAGCCGTCGTCGTCGCGCTCTGCGTCGGTGACGTGCGCCGTGCGGCGGGTACAGCCGGCGGTGTCCGCCTGTTCGCCGAGGAGGCCGAGAAGCCGTCGGGGATTCACGCCGGCGGGGAAGCCGGGGAAGTTCTCGAGGTGGGCGTTCCGGCGGAGGATGGAGTCGCCCGCGTCGAGGACGAGTGTCGTGAGATCGTTCCGGCCGGTGAACGTCGCGGCGGAGAGTCCCGCGACGCCGCCGCCGACCACGACAACATCATATCGTTCCTGCGTCGAACCGTCCTGATCCGCTGTCCCGTCCATTCTTTTAGGCTAGCCTAAATAGTAATAGTGGTGTCGGTTCCAACGCCAAGCGTACCGCAAGTACCTATCGAGGCGTTTGATGCAGCTATTGTGTCTATTCGAATCGAGTACGGCTACTCACCGGGGTACGACTAGCGGGCACGCTCTCTCACGTTATTAGGCTCGCCTAAAGTTCGAAGAGGTTATGTGTTTTTAGGCGAGCCTAACATTTATGGCACGAAGACGCCAGGTACTCGCAGGTAGCGCCGGACTCATCGCAACCGCCCTCGCCGGCTGTAGCAGCAGCGGCGGCGACGAGACGAACGCGGCCACCACGTCGAGCGCCGACTCGACCACGTCGACGACCGAGAGCGGGCCGACACCGTACACGGTCGAAATCGAGCCGAACGATCCCTACACGTTCGAGGCGGTGCCCGAGACGTACGGGGTCGGCACCAGCCCCTTCATCGACATGGGGATGGCGCTCGGCATCCACCCGAGCGCGACGACCGGCCTCGAACGTGCCCCGCTGAAGTTCTACGACCTCCTCGATCTCGGGTTCGACGAGAGCGAGGTCGTCAAGCTCGCCAGCGGCGCCGAGTCCGGCTACGACAAGGAGAACTTCTACGCCGCCGACGCCGACGTCTGGCTCATCTCCCGAGAGAGCATCAGTAGCTTCGTCGACTGGGACGACTCCGACTTCGAGGAGATCGAGTCCCAGACCGGTCCCTTCCTCGGCACGACACTCCGATTCGCCCCCCAGATCGCGTTCAAGGACGAACCGAACCCGTACACGATGTACGAGGCCTTCGAGAAGGTCGCGAAGATCTTCCAGCGCCAAGAGCGGTTTGCGGCGTGGCAGTCGATGCACGACGACCTCATGAGCACCATCGAGGAGGGCCTCCCGCCGGAAGACGAGCGACCGACCGTCGCCGCCATCTGGCGCGGCGTCAGCCCCGACTCCGGACAGTTCCGCATCGCTCCCCTCCACCGGCTCGCGAACAACACGAAGTCCTACTACCGCCTCGGCATGCAGGACGCCTTCGAGGGCCACTACCCCGACGGCCCCATCGGCTACGAGGAACTCCTCGACGTCGATCCCGACTACATCGGTGCCGTCGGCGCGCTCACCTCCTCCACGCACGAGGAGTTCGTGAACACCGTCGTCGAGCCCTTCGAGAACAACGGGAACGGACAGCAGCTCAGCGCCGTCCAGAACGGCAACGTCATCCGGAGCGCCGGCCAGTACATGGGCCCGATCGTCGATATGTTCTCGACGGAAGCCGTCGCGAAGCAGGTCTACCCCGAGACCTTCGGCGAGTGGCCTGGCCCCGTCGGCGAGCTCGCCGAGGACGAACGGCTCTTCGACCGCCAGCGCCTCCTCGACATCGTCAACCGAGACTTCTAACCCTCGATGAGCAAGGTCTCTGACATCCTCGCACAGCGCCGCTCGGAGTGGGGCGAGTGGTACGCGAACTCGAAACTCGCCGGCGTCGCGCTCGGGAGCCTCGGGATCCTCCTCGGCGCGACCCTGTTACAGGTGAGCTTCGGCGCCTATCCGCTCACGCTCGCCGAGGCGTGGCACACCGTCTTCGACCCCGAGATCGTCCTCAGCCTCAGCGCGTGGCGCGCGTTCCTCCTCGGCGGCGGCATCCCCGAGTGGTTCACGCGCCAACAGCTCATCGTCTGGAACATCCGCCTGCCGCGCATCCTCGTCGGCGTCCTCGTCGGCGCGAACCTCGCGGTCTCCGGCGCGATCTTCCAAGTCGTCACGCGGAACGAGCTCGCGAGCCCGTACGTGCTCGGCATCAGCGACGGCGCCGGCCTCGTCGTCCTCGTCACGCTCACCTTCATGTCGAGCTACCTGCCGCTGCTACCGATGCTCGCCGCCATCGGCGGGACGATCGCGTTCCTCATCGTCTACCTGATCGCGTGGAAGAACGGCACGTCGCCCGTTCGACTCGTCCTCGCGGGCGTCGTCGTCGGGACCGTGTTCAGCTCCGTCCAGCGTGCGCTGTTCTTCTTCATCGACGACCTCAGCGTCGTCATGTCCGCCCAAGCGTGGCTCTCCGGGTCGCTCCTCGGGACGGACTGGGGGCAGGTGCGCATCGCGCTCCCGTTCACCGTCCTCTCGATGGCGCTTGCGCTCGCCGTCACCCGCGAACTCGACGTCCTCCTCCTCGGCGAGGAGACAGCCTCCTCGCTCGGGATGCCGGTCGAGAAGATCCGCTTCGCCGTCGCGGGCATCGCCATCCTCTCGACGGCCGCCGCCATCGCCGTCGCGGGACTGGTGGGGTTCGTCGGCCTCATCGTCCCGCACATGGTGCGCAACATCGTCGGCAGCGACTCCAAGCGCCTCTTACTGGGGTGTCTCTTCCTCGGGCCGGCGCTCCTCGTCGGCGCCGACGTCGGCGCGCGCCTCGCGCTCAGCCCCATCCAACTCCCGGTCGGCATCATCACGGGCCTCGTCGGCGGCCCCTACTTCCTCTACCTCATGCGCAAAAAGGAGGACTTGGGGTCGGTCTGACGGGGGACACGTTCCAGACATCATTCATACGATACATGCACACCAAGGTTGACGAACGCACTCGACCGTCCGAAACGACACCAGACCCAGCTTTCAGCGTTACCGACCTCGACATCGGCTGTCTTGGGCTGACCGATCCGGTCATCGACGGCGAACCCGTCCGGGTTCCACCGACTGTTCTCACCACGTTCATCGGACCGAACAAGCTCAGGAAGCGCACGCTCCTGCGGGGGATCGCCCACCAGCTCACGTCCGAGGGAGCGATCGGCTCGCTCCACTTGATCGAGGACGACGAGACCACCGGTTCCGAAACACTGGTGGACCGCGACCGCTCGGCCGACGACTCGGGTGTGGGTGCGTGACCACGATGGCCCGCTCCGATGACGCGTCCGATCGCCCGCCCGTCCTCGAGACGGACGCTCTCACGTATCGGCTCGGGGACCGGACCGTGCTCGACGCCGTCTCCGTCGCGGTGGCGGACGGCGAAACGCTCGCGGTCGTCGGACCGTCCGGCGCCGGGAAGTCGACGTTGCTCCGCTTGCTCGTCCGACTGGACGAACCGGACGCCGGCACCGTTCGCTTCGAGGGCCGCGACTATCGGACGCTCGACCCGCGGACGCTCCGCGAGCGGGTGGGACTCGTCCCGCAGCAGTCAGCACTCGTTGACGGCACCGTCCGCGAGAACATCACGCTCGGCCCGCGGCTCCGCGATGAGCCCGTCGACGACGCGGCGGCGGAGCGACTGCTCGTGCGGCTCGGCCTCTCGGGCACGATGGAGCGCGACGTCAATGCGCTCTCCGGTGGCGAAGCACAGCGGGTGGCGCTCGCGCGAACGCTCGTGAACGACCCGGACGTGCTCCTCCTCGACGAACCGACCGCGAGCCTTGATGCAGACACCGAGGCGACCGTCGAGACCGTTCTGTCCGACCTCGTGGACGAGTATTCGCTTACGGCTGTCGTCGTGACGCACGATATCGCGCAGGCGGCGCGGCTTGCTTCGGACGCGCTCGTCTTCGACGGTGATGGCGGCGTTGAGCGCGAATCGACCGCTCGTCTCGCGGAGGTCGACGAGTGATCGACTCCCCACTCTTTGATCCGGCACTTATGCGTGGACTGGAGCAGGTCGCCGCGGCGCTCGTGCTCGCGGCCGTCGTCGTCGGGATCGTCTCGCTGCGCGGTCTCGCGCTCGAACGCGAGTGGGGACTCGCGATTGGGCGCGGCTTCGTCCAGATCATGCTCATGGGCTCGGTGATCGCGCTTCTCCTCTCGGTTCCGGTCGCCGCGAGTGCGTTCATTCTCCTCGGGATGATGCTCGGTGGCGCATGGATCGCTCACTCTCGCGCGGGTGAAATCCCGGGTGCGTTCCGAATCGCGACGGCCGGCATTGTTCTCGGCGCCGGCGTGGTGATCGTCGTGATGACGGCTGTCGGCGCCATCGAAGCGAGAGTCCGCGACCTCGTGCCCGTCGGGAGCATGATCGTCGCGAACGGGATGAAGGCGAGTTCGCTCGCGCTCGATCGCTTCGGCGACGAGGTTGAGACCCACCGTGAGGAGATTGAGGCGACGCTCGCGCTCGGCGTCACGCCCTCGCGGGCGATCGCTCGGCACGTCGAGCGTGGCGTTCGGGCAGCGCTTATCCCGACGGTTGATTCGATGCGCAGCCTCGGCTGGGTGTGGATCCCCGGACTGATGACCGGGATGATCCTCTCCGGCGAAGACCCGATCTACGCGGCCGAGTACCAGTTCGTCGTGATGGCGATGATCTTCGCCGCTGCCGGCCTCGCCAGTCTTACCTGTGGTGCCCTCGTCGAGCGCTACGCGTTCACCGACGCCCACCAGCTCCGCTCGTTCAATGGTGAGTCGTGAGGCACGCCGAACGCTCGTGGCGATCGGGACGCGGTCCGACGTGGCTTTGACGCGTGACGCGACCGCAGGTGTGAACGGTGCTGAGGTCATCTGTCAGAACGTATCTCCCAGCCCTTCCGAGGATAGGAGCAACGGCTGGTTGGCACAACCATTGACGGACCTGTTTGTTGACATCCCACCTGCGCTGAAGCGCGGAGAGAATGTCAATCGCTAGTCGGTCGCCACCGACTCGGGCTCCGTCGACCCGCCCGCGCCGGACGTGACGGTCTCGTCGACCTGCGTGTAGACGAGGACGAACCCGACGACGGCGAGCGCCGCTCCGAGCGCGAACGGCGCGGCGTACGTCGTGCCGAACGGCACGTGGATCTCGACGAGGTAGCCGGCCGAGAGCGGGCCGACCGCGGTTCCGAGACCGAACGCCATCGTGAGCACGGAGAGCGTCGTCCCCGAGTTCCGGCCGCGGGCCAGGTCGCCCGCCAGCGCCATCGCTGGCGCGAACACCGCCGCCGCGGCGATTCCCTGTACGAAGCGCGCGAGGGCGAGGCCGAGCGGCGTCGTGACGATTCCCTGCGCGAGCACCGACGGGACGAGCACGACGAGCGCCCCGAGGATGAACGGCTTGCGGCCGTACCGGTCGCTCATCGATCCGATGACGGCCTGGAAGAGGACTTGGGCGAGAACGAACGCGGAGAACTCGATACCGAACAGGAACGCCGTCTGGTCGAGCGTCGCGTTGATCTGCGTCTCCAGCGGTTCGATCATCGCCATCCCGATGGACTTCGCGACGGCGGTCCCTCTTCCCATGGGGGACTTCTCGACGATCCCCTCACTGATGTAGCCGTAGACGCTGCTATCTGGACCTCTGACGTAGAGTAGGCGACACGGTCATCTTCAGCGAGTTCAGAGGCCACCACACCGGGTTCGGTATACTTCGACGAGGGCGTACTCGGAGCCCCTGACTCACCTAGTTCCGAATCTGTCTCGACGAGTCCTCCTCGTCGACAGTCGATTTGCTCAAGGACCTCGTAGGATTCGAGCACGACACTCTCAGATCTGTGGTTGAACCACTCACGGAGAGCAGTTTCAATTCGATCCTGGGTCGCGTCCTGTCGCCGCTCGATATCGAGTTAGTGGCGTTTGGTTTCTCGTTACTTCGATGGAGAGGGGCGGAACTCAATTTCGAGCAGGTATCGATGTTGTGCGTCAGATTGAGCAATCTGCTCATAAGAGAGTGTCTGGTCTCCAATTGCGAACTCGCCCATATACGTACTTATCTGAACAGACAACGTTGATTAACGTTACTAATACCTGATAAAATTATGGATTTAACCGAATATCGGATACTGGGTCGGGATGTCTCTTCGGCGCTCTATACGTTGGAATTTGGCTCCTCAGAGGCTCTAGTCGGCTCTTTTGGCCCACTACGGTAATTCTCTGACACACTCGATCAGCTCTTCTTCGGTAGTCCAGCTGTAGAGCGGTCCACGTCCCAGAGCATGTCGAAAATCGCAGTTTGCATTCCGCTGTATAGTTTTTCGAGATTGACGCCGGTGTCGACCTCGTCGGAGCTGACGGACTCATACTCACGCTTGAGGACGTACGTTTTCGCGAAGTACTCCTTGAGCACCGTGAAGTAGCCCTGTTCGATCAGGAACCCACCTTGGTCGTGTTCGGTGACGCCTACGATGTAGTCGGTGTAGTCCGCTAAGATTCGGAACTTGAGGTAGGTATTCACCCATTCGCTTCGGATATCGACCATCAGGAAGGCGTAGGTGTCTGCGCGGCGATTGAGGCGGTCCTTGACGAGTTGGAGTCGGTGAATCTCTGGTCGACCGTAGCTTCCGAGGACGAAGTAGGCGCGTTCAGTCGTGAAGATCGGGGTGAGTTCTGCGATACTCTGTTTGAGGGCCTCGTATTCGCTGGGAGTGGGGGATGTTTCGTGGAGATACTCCTCGGCTTTCTCCGCGAGTTCCTCGGCGAGGTAGTCAACCGTCTCTTCGAGACTCCTACTGGAAAGAAGTCCGTCTAGCGGGATGAATCTAGTGCTGGCGCAGCACTGTAGCCTATCAGCGGAAAAGCCCATGTAGCGGACAGTCTCAATCTCGTCTAGTGCGTCAGTTGCGACGTGACCAGTTCACTAGACATCTCGCCCATCCCGCGCCGTCCGTCGTAATCGACGGCGGCCGAATATCCTCATTGAGTGCCACCAGTAGATCGCGAGCGTATTCTCACTACGCGCACCGCAGTAGTTGAGGCTGGGCCACTCAATGCATATGATCCCAATCCTTGAGTACCTCAAGTTTAGTTGTATTACATCAATCGAGTTGGGAAGGATTTATGTGGCAGCTCCTACCACCAGATATTGCGGTCAAAATCGAGAGACACCACATATGGGGTTAAGACCCTGGAGGATTAAGCAGTGGGTACGTGTTTAGCCCCAGATCGGTTTCGGTAGTCTCTCGTAGGGGCCGTGAAACAAATAACGTAGATCGATGCAACAGGCGAGTGAGTGCACCC
>NZ_JAGIKY010000017.1:0-56359 GCF_017874695.1 Halarchaeum nitratireducens | reverse complement strand
CGCTCAAAAGATCCACAAGCGACGACCAATCTTACAAGAGACGCTCGCTACCGCTACACAACCGAGGTGTGAGGCTTAACTAAAGACGGATGCTTCGATCCACGAGATGCTTCCGCTCGCCGTCTCGTCGAAGCGCGGTAGAAACCCAGAACGGGATTGAAACCGCTTGACGACGCCGACGACGTCGAGGACGCCGACGTCGAAGCGCGGTAGAAACCCAGAACGGGATTGAAACATCGACCGGACGACGAGCTGGTCAGCCGCCGGGTTCGGTCGAAGCGCGGTAGAAACCCAGAACGGGATTGAAACTTGCCGGGGCCCTGACGGCTGGACATGAGGATGCGGTCGAAGCGCGGTAGAAACCCAGAACGGGATTGAAACCGTACTGGCTCGCCGCCTCACGCACCCGAGCGAGCTGTCGAAGCGCGGTAGAAACCCAGAACGGGATTGAAACACATCGGCGCACCGTCCTCGTTGTCGTTGTCGGCCTGTCGAAGCGCGGTAGAAACCCAGAACGGGATTGAAACCGGGCGCATCGGCGGCTCGACGACGTCGGTGGAGGGCGTCGAAGCGCGGTAGAAACCCAGAACGGGATTGAAACACTATCTCTCGTGGTCGATCGGCGATCAGGACTATTGTCGAAGCGCGGTAGAAACCCAGAACGGGATTGAAACGTGGGGCGCAGACGCTCGGCCAGGATCGCGAAACCGAGTCGAAGCGCGGTAGAAACCCAGAACGGGATTGAAACCTGTTGCGCGTCGAACGAATAGCGATAGTCGTCGAGTCGAAGCGCGGTAGAAACCCAGAACGGGATTGAAACTGTAGTCGGGTGAGTTCGGCCCGGACGAGCCGAACCGTCGAAGCGCGGTAGAAACCCAGAACGGGATTGAAACACGGGACGCGCGACGTCGACGTCGTCGGTCCCGACGGGTCGAAGCGCGGTAGAAACCCAGAACGGGATTGAAACCGCACCTCCCGGTCTGGGAGGTTCGGAAGCGGGTGGTCGAAGCGCGGTAGAAACCCAGAACGGGATTGAAACCCGTCGGACCGGGCGACCTCGTCGTCCTGACGGGGTGTCGAAGCGCGGTAGAAACCCAGAACGGGATTGAAACCGCCGTTCAGGACGTACACCGACATTCCGGACACGCCAAGGATGACGTTGGCAGGAACTGACTGACTGAGTGAGAAGATCGGCTTCCGACTGAGAGATCACCCAAAACGAATGCATATCCGAGGTAGATAACGAAGGCGATAACGCTCGCTCCGGGGCCGAGTTGGCCTAGGCGGACGAGCGCGATGCGTCCGTATGATGCCGTCGCTCGTTTTCCGATACCGTGCTGGTGGACGTGATATTCTCGCTACTTCCAGGTGAACCACCGTGAGAGCCACGAGCGGAACGTCCCGTGGCGCTTGACCATGATGACCGTGCCCTTCGCTCGTTCGCCGACAGCTTCGGGAACGGCCCCGAAGACGAGTTGTTGGAGGAGGCCTTCTCGTGACGACCCGATCACGGTCACGTCGTATTCTCCCGACGCGTCGACGATTTCGTCCACGACGTTGCCTTCAAGAACGCGCGTTCCGACCGTGACGTCGTCGGCGAGCGTCGATACGAGAGTATCCACGAGCTCTTCAGCGTCCGCGTGGTCAGCCTCTGAGCCATCCGGTTCGACCACGTGGGCGACGTCAACGTGCGCGTGCGTGGTGTGTGAGATCGCCTGTGCGACTTCGGCTGCGAGCTTGGCGTGCGGACCACCGGCGGTCGGCACGAGGATTCGCTCAATGTCTTGGACCGTCTCGTCGATGCGCTCAACGAGAACGTCACACTTCGCGCCCGTGACGACGTCGTCGACGTTACTCCCGAGGACGAAGTCGCGACGCCGGGAGCGCCCCCGCCAGCCGAGGATGACGGCATCGCTGTCGTGTTGCTCGATCGTGTTCAGGATCGCTGTGGAGACCTGGTGGCCGATCTTGATCGTGCCGCTGACCGGGACGTCCGCGTCCTCGGCGATCTCCATCGTCTGGACCAACAGTTCGCGTTCGTCGTCGACGAACTCGCGCCCCTCGTCGAGCGGGGTTTGTTGGGGAACGGTGACGACGCTGAGCGCGAGGATTTCGCCGTCGTTCTCACGCGCCATGTCGATGGCGGTGTGCATGAGCTGTTCTGCGGTCTCCGGATTGGCGACCGGGACGACGATCTGGTACTCCCGGTCGGCGGGTTCCTGCTCGACGACGACAGTCGGCGTCTCCTCTTCGAGTTGCTCTTCTTCCTTTGCCTGCGAGTAGCCGTAGTAAACGACGAGACCGAGCCCCATCCAGACGATGGTCGTGACGAGCGCGATCAATCCCTCGTTGCTCGTGCCGATGCCGATGGCTTGGAGGCCGAGTTCGTAGACGAGGAAGGGCGTGAGGAGGAACTGGAGGACGATGCCGATGAGTGGCGGCCACGGCATATAGGGGACTTCGTAGGTCCGTGGGAGGTCCGGGTGGGTCTTGCGCATCCGGATGAGCGTCCAGTTCACCTGCACGAACAGCAAAATGAACATGATGTCCGCCGCGGCGGCGACGGACTCGATCGGGAGGGCGATGGCCATCACGACAATGATCACCGCCGAGATGGCGATCGCGATGTGTGGCGTGCGCTTCTCCGGGTGAACGTTGTCGAAGACAGGCGGGAGGACGCGGTCGCGCCCCATCGCGAAGGAGACGCGCGAGGAGGAGTAGACGGTTGCGTTGAGCGCGGAGACGGTGGCGGCGAGCCCAGCGAAGAGGAGGAGCGGGACGCCGTAAGGGACGAACTGGCCGGCCGCGCGGATGATGCCGAGCTCACCGAGTTCGCCGAGGATCTGCCACGTCGTCCAGTCGGCGGGCGTGCCCGCAACACCGGCGAGATCGATGATGTGCTGGTTGACGGTGATGCCGCCGATCGAGACGAAGGCGACGAGAACGTAGATGGGTATGACGATGGCGAGCGAGTAGAAGACGGCTTTCGGGATGTTCGTTCCGGGGTCAACGACTTCCTCGCCGGACTGGACGATGATCTCGTAGCCCTCGAAGGCGATGTAAGTAAAGCCCATCGCGCCGATGATCCCAAAGACGCCGTTCGGAGCGAACATGGGGCTAGAGAGGAACTTGCCAGCCCACTGGGGGGCGGTGAGCGTGGCGCGCACGCCGAAGACGATGAAGACACCGAGGATGAGGAGCTTAAGTCCCGTGACGACGACGCCGGCTTTCCCGGTCTCCTCGGCGCCGCGGTAGTTGATGTACGCGAACGCGATGACGACGAGGACGGCGACGATCTTCTCCGCCCAGTGTTGGGAGAGGACGCCGAAGAGGACGAAATGGTTGGAGAGACCGGGAATGGCGTAGACGGCGAGGACAGTGAAGAACGTCCCGAACGTCACCGCGTAGAGCGAGCAGGCGACGGCGTGGGCGAACCAGCTCATCCAGCCGGCGTAGAAGCCGTTGGGGTCCCGGAGGGCCTCTTTCACCCAGAGGTAGCCGCCGCCCGCCTCGGGGAACGCGGCGCCGAGTTCGGCGTAGCTCACGGCGGTGAAGAGTGCGACGAAGCCGTTGATGATGAACGCGATGGTGAGGGCGGGGCCAGCGATACCGGCGGCGAAGCCCGTGAGGGCGAAGACGCCGGCACCGATCATCGCGCCGACACCGATGAACGTGATGTCGAAGAGGCTCATGTCCCGGGACAGCTCCGTGGTCGCCCCTCCGGAGGCCGCGTCGCTCACGTGAGTCCCCCCAGTTGAGAGACTTGTCTAGTTTGGCCGCTCAGACAGCGGGGTGCCGGGCAGGCTCCGACGTCTATTCGATGCGTGAGATTGCGAGTTCGTTCGTGGGCTCTCCCGATACGGGCTTCACAGATCGGGTCTGACCGATAGCCCAACGCGCCGAGCCTCGACGTACTCATATACGGACGTTTCTCTCGACCCATATAAAAACAGCAGATAGTTGCGTATAACGCACAAAAGAGGTGTTTAGTTTCGTTTCAGGAAATATGTCGGTGGTCGATAGGGCGCGAGTCGCCCGACGACGCGAACGTCGCGGCGTGGCCGAGCCAAGCCGAGCTAGACGAGCCCCCGAGGTGGTATGCGAAGACTGTTAGCTTCGGGGCTCGTACCGTCGATATGGAGCGGTTGGACGAAGTCGATCGGCGTATCCTCTATCGTCTCGTCGAGGACGCACGGAACACGTCCGCACCGATGATCGCCGACGAGGTGAACGTCTCGGGTGCGACGATTCGGAACCGTATCGAGCAGCTTGAGGAACGAGGCGTTATCACTGGCTATCACGCAGCTATCAACTACGAGCGGGGCGATAATTGGATGCAGAACCTCTTCATCTGCACCGCGCCAGTCGCCGACCGCGAGAAACAAGCGAAGAAAGTGTCGAATATCCCGGGCGTCGTCAACGTCCGTGAACTCCTCGCTGGTCGGCGAAACCTCCACGTCACCGCGATCGGCGCAAATTCCGACGAGCTGACGGTCATCTCGCGGAGACTCGCTGACATCGGGCTCGACATCGAGGACGAACACATCGTCCACATGGAGGAGACGGTTCCGCTCGACCACTTCGGGCCAGGCGACGGACCGCGGAACTCGCCGATGCGGGACTTCCTCAGCCTCACCGGAGGGGCCGAGGTGATCGAGCTTACTGTCGACGAAAACTCACCGATCGCCGGCCTCACACTCTCCGAGGCGAATAAATCCGGGCTCCTCGATAAGGACTTGCTTGTCATCGCCATCGAGCGCGACGACGAGATCATCACTCCACGCGGGTTCACCGAGATCCGAGCCGACGATCTCGTCACCATCTTCTCACGCTACAGTACGGACGGCGTCGCCATCGAGCCGTTCGAGGCGGACGCCTGAGGTTCCAGCATCGAACTAGCGGAGGTCGATTCTCGCGATCTCCTCGGAACAGCAGGCCGGACACGTCTCGCTCGCGGACTCCACGATGGTTCCGCAGTGACGACACTCGTAGAACCCGTCCTCGCCGAGTCGGACGCCCAGTTCCCACAGCCGTACGAGGGCCCTCATGAGACACACCTATCAGTAAGTACTCTGTGGGTATCGTTATCTATCCGATGGGACGGATCGCTGTGCAGTCTATCGGTTTTCATCGTCACGTTCGGTCGGCTTACTGCTCGGTGTCCGTCCCGGTGAACGTCCGGAGGATCCCGTCTGTCGCGCCTTCCCGTGAGAAGACGGTGAGGAGGTCACCGGCCTCAACGATGGTCCCACCCCGGGGTGTTACGACGGTCTCACCGCGCTCGACGGCGACGACGAGGACATCCTCCGGGATGAGGTCGGCGCCGTCGGCTTCGTGGAGGGATTTCCCGGCGATGGGTGCGGTGTCGGTGACCGTGACCTCGAACACCTCGGCCCCACCGGCGAGGGACATGAAGTCCTTGATCGCGGGACGCTGGACGGCTCGAAAGAGATATTCGGCGATGAGACGCTGCGGGTTCTCGAGGACGTTCGCGCCGATCTGACGGAAGACGTTCATGTGCTCGGGATTCTGGACGACGGTGACGAGCGAGGGGATCTCGAACTCCTTCGCGAGCAGGAGGCACATGATGTTGGTCGCATCCTCGTCGGTCGTGCAGATGATCGCGTCGGCCTGTGCAGCACCTGCATCTTCGAGTGTTTCCTTCTCCGTTGCGTCCGCGTTGATGACGAGACAGTCGTGTCTGCGACCGGCGCGGTCTGCGACGTCCGGGTCGCGTTCGATGACGACGACTTCGTTCCGTGTCTGTTCAGCTAGCTCAAGGACTTGCGAGCCGATATTGCCCGCGCCGACGATGATGACGTACATGGATTGTGTGGTTGTGAGTTAGTCGTAGTCGATGCTGTCAGGGCCGCCGCACCCAACGGTAGACGGGGTAGGTTGCGACGGCGACGACGTAGAGGGCTGCGGCACCGAGAATGGCCGGATGCCGGCCGAGGGTGGCGCCGGCGGCGACGAGTGCGAGACCGACGACGATGAGTGCGTCCACGATGGAGTCGTCACCGCCGAACTCGCGGAACTGCCGGATGACCGGCCAGTTTCGGAGGCTCATTGGAAGACACCCTCGCGGTAGAGGAGGCCGCGGAGTAAGACGAGCACGGGGATGATCTCGAGGCGGCCGATCCACATGTTGAAGAGGAAGGTCACCTTCGCGGGCGTCGGCATTTCGGGGCCGGTAATGCCCGCCGAGAGTCCGACGTTCCCCTGCGCGCTCGCGATCTCGAAGAGGACGTTCGGAAGCGTGAACGACGAGTCGACGGTGAGCATGAGGACGAACGCACCGACGGCGAGGAAGATGAACCAGAGGAACGTGATGATGGCGGCCTCCTCGAACTCCCGGGCGGCTTCCTGATCGTCGAGCTTCCGGTTCCCGAGATCGAAGTGCGTCACGGCGGTCTGTGGCAGAAAGACGTTCCGGATGCGGTAGGCGGTCCCCTTTGTGAGCGTGGCGAGACGGACGAGTTTGATGCCGCCGACGGTCGACCCCGCAGCCGCCCCGACTACCATCCCGATTGCGACCGTCACCTGCGCGGCCATCGACCACTGCGTTCCGAGCGAGTTGGCCGTCTGGAAGCCCGTACAGGAAGCCGCCGAGACGAACTGGAAGACGCCGTACCGGACCGACTGGAAGAGCGCCGCCGCGTTCCCGGTGAGCGTGGTACCGAGGAAGGTGACCGTCTCCGTCGACTGATACACGCCCTGGCTGTAGATGATGGCGACGAGGAATGCCGACAGGAGTCCGAAGAAACCGAATACCCAGCGCGTCTGGAGGTCCTCGTACAGCTGGGAGAGGTCGCCACGGAGGACGAGGTAGTGGACGGGGAACGCGATGCTCCCGAGCACCATAATGGGAAGAAGTGCGAAATCAATGAGGGGGCTGTCGTAGGTCGCAATAGAGCCGTCCGTGATCGAGAACCCGCCGGTGGCGAGCCCAGTCATCGCATGGTTGATTGCGTCCCACATCGGCATTCCCGCCAGCCACAACACCAGGATGGAGAAGACGGTGAAGAGGAGGAAGATCCACCAGATGGTGCGGACCGTCGAGACGATGCTCGGGTGGATCTTCTCGGAGCGTGCCTCCGACTCGTAAAGCGTCAGGCTCCCCGACCCTGGGCGTGCGAGAATCGCCGTCGTCAACACGATGACGCCGACACCGCCGATCCATTCGATGAACGACCGCCACCACTGCAGGACGTGCGGGAGTTCGGACTCGTTCACGCTCATCGTGAGTCCCGTACCCGTGAAGCCGCTAAGGCTTTCGAAGACTGCGTTCAGCGCGGAGAGGTGTGCCGCCGTCGTCTCCGAGAGGAGCGGCGCCCCGAAGAGTGCAAATCGCTGTGTCCACGCGACGAGGAGAAACGGAAGTGCACCGAAGATGGCGACGAGGAACCAACCGCTCGCCGCGATCATCATCCCGTGGAGCTTCCCCGGCTCGGCAGCGCCAGCGAACCGACGGGTGAGTGCGGTTCCGATTCCGAGTGGAAGGACCGCCGAGACGAGGAGTGCAGGAACTGCGTAGAGCTCGTGCCAGACGAGGGTGACCGGGAGCGACAGCAGCGGCATCACGGAGAACGCCTGAAAGATTCGGCCGAGATCCCGGCCGATCGTCGCAGAGGACTCCTGCATGCCCCGTCCGTACTAAGAGCCGAAACAAATACCTACCGATGCCGGTCGTCAGTACACAACTCCTATATATGCCTGGTTTCTCTGAGAGAAAAATACACCACCCATATTTGGCAATCAGCAAATCTCATGTGCGGGGACCTGGTATACTGTGATATGGGAACAGATGATAAATCGGAGGATACCCTTCCCTCTATCGAGGGAATCCTCGACGACGAAATCGGGGGCAGGGACAACGTCGAGCGATACAGCATCATTGAACGCACGCGCCACGAAGCAGAAGTCATTCTTTTCGAGGAAGACGAGACGGGTGCGATCAAGCAAGCACTCTACCAAGTCGACATCACCAACGCACTTGATGGCGGGGACTACCACGTCCACTGGACATTCATCGGCTACCGTGGCAACGGTGAGTGAGAATCTGCGGGGACTCCCTCTAGCGGCATCTCTCACCGGGAACCCCGAGTAGGTCCGTCGATCTCGGAATCGCTCGTGCCGTCGCCCGCTCGGCCACCCGCCTTCGCTTCCGGCAGCGCACAGTCTCGTCATTGACTTCGGCTTCCGAGAGACTGTCAGCCTCACTAGCTGCCGCTCGCTCCGCGGATGATTTCCAAGGGCGCTTCTCGGAATCCCACGACTGAAATTCAGGCCGAGTGCAACGACCCCATGGTCTCGAGACGCAGACGGTCCACCCCAAGAGATACTCCGACCCTCTGCAGATTCCGGGTCAGTTGCGCGTCGCCAACTGCGCGATTGCGGCGCTGGTCACCATTTCGACGATGCCGAAGCAGACTGCGGGGAGCGCAGCAATTGCGGGGAAGCCGGCGGCGACGACGAGCGCGGCGGCGACGGCGAAGTCACGCATTCCGACGGAAAACGTCCCGGCGAGGCGTTCGGCGGGCGTCGCGTCCGCGATGCGTGTGATGCTCCACCCGAGGCCGTAGCCGAGGAGGTTCAGCGTGAACGCGCCGGTAACGACGAGCGCCAGATGGGGAGTGACAGCACGGAGATGGGTGGCATTCGCGGCGGCGACCCCGCCGATGATCAGGACGACCATCACGGACGCGATACTCGTGTAGTAGTCGTCGTAGTGCACGACGACGCGCTCGTAGCGCGAGCGGGCGAGTACTGCGGCCACCATCGGGAGGACGACGGCGACGAGGAGTTCGGAGACGAGGCGCCCGCTATCGACGTGGACCGCCTTACCAAGTAGCGTGATGACGGAAGCGGGCGTGTAAAGGACGCTCACGACGCCGATAGCGACGAGCGAAATCGAGGAGAGCGCAATATCACCGTCGGCGAGCGCGGTCATCGTCGGGGAGACGAGTTCGGGTGTAACCGCGCCGAGGAGAACGAACCCCGCCGTAAGCGTAGGTGAGAGTCCCAGGACGGTGGCGATGGTGAACGCGAGAAGCGGCATTGCGAGATGTGCGAGGAGGACGCCTGCGAGGACGCGTCGGTCAACCGCACGGACGTCCTCGATCGAGAGGAGGAGTGAGGTGCTTCCGACCATCACGACGAGAATCGGTGTGGTCGCCTGCGTCACCACGCGCAGCGATGGTACGAGTACACCGAGGAGGACGGCGAGGATGACCCACCCGATGAGGTACTCGTCGATCAGGCGTGTCAAGCGCACACTGGGGTTTGCTGGAGTGCGGTTGAATCGGTGCCGGTTCTACTGACCGGGATTTGCACTCCCCCGAAGCCTCGACGAGTGACGCTTTCAGTGAATTGTTTTATTATCCGATGGCGGATTGGCAGAAGATTGCCACTGTCTAATTCTGAACCCCCTCGATTGGCGTCTTTCCGTCGAGATCTTGGTGCGGTCTCTAACGGTTGTAGTAGTGCGGGAATCGTTCAAGCTATTCGCGTATACTCGACCGACTGCCCACCCACGAGCTATGGCAGTAGTCGGCGCGCATTTTGAGGGTGTAAAACCACTTCTCGATGAAGTTCCGCTCAGTATAGTTGATCCGACCCCTCAATCCTAATCGACTAAGAGCAGTCCGATAGCCAAATTGGTCAACGAGAGGTACAGTGTCTGAGAGGTCGTATTGGACTAACCGCCCGGGCCCGACGGAGGGTTCGTGTCGCGACGTGGTAGAATCCCACGGGGCTGAGGCCCGACCTTGCCTCTCAGTCACTCTGGGCGAACCGTTCTCGGAGCGCGGCTTCACGCGTCTCGAACTGCTCGATGTCGGCCCGAAGGTCGCGCTCAACGCGTTCGACTTGGGCGAGCGCGGCGTGGTCGTCGAGACCAGTCTGACCATCGTCCCTCGTCGTCTCACTCACCTGTTGTCGGTACGTCCGCGTGAGTTGATCGAGCGTGCCTGCGGGGTTGAACAGGATGTCGTTAGCCACCCGAACGTACCGGTCGAGTGCCGCGCCCTCCTTACCGGTGTAGAAGTGGGTGAGGGCGTGCGTCGCGCCCGAGTGGAGTGTCCACATGTCGATCTCGAAGGGATCGTCGGCCTCGGCACGGGCGTCGCTGGCCGCGCGCTCAGCGAGGTAGTCGGGGAAGTCGAGGAGGGCGTAGAAGGTCTCGACGTCGAAGGGCACCTTGCGGAGGTCGAGCGTGATCTCGCGGGCATCAGTGATGAAGGCCGCGAGGTCGTCAGCGACGATCTGGAGTTGGCCGAGGAGGCGCTCCCACCAGGTCTCGAAGGACTGGACGTCCCCGACGTGCTTGACGGTTCGGCGATCCGTCAGCGCGTGGATCGAGTTCGCGCAGTAGGAGTCCTGTGCGAACCCCTCGACGTAGACCGCGTGGCCGCCGAAGAAGTCGTAGCCGGAGGAGAACCCGACCGCGATCGGTTCTTCGCGCCCCGGGAGCGTGACGGAGAGGCCGTCGAAGAGGACGTCCATGTGGACCTCGCCGCCACCACGGTACTGTCTGATCGCGCCGAAGATGACGTCGCCGAGCGGCCGGACGTCGATTGTCTCCTCGGCGACGACGGCTTCGAGAGGCGTGTAGACGTCGTGGGGGTTGATGATCGCATAGCTATCCGTCGGCACGTGGAAGAGCGGGTCGACGCCGCGCGCGCGTGGGCGGCGAGACGCTCCGGATAGAGGGCGGACGCGGACTCGCGGACAGCGCGGGGGCAGTCGACCGCGGCGATGCTGGGTGCGGAGGCGCGCGAGCTGGCGACGTTTGCGCGACGTGAGCGTGTTCCCGCGTGCATCCCGCTTCCACCCGATCTCACTGGAGAGCCCGCGATCGTGTCGGCCTTCGGTGAGCGGTGGGCCGGTCCGCTCGACGGTCTCCTCCTCGTCGAACCCCGTGTAGAGTCGTCCACGGTGGTCGATCCGGTACTCATCGATGACGAGCCCGCACTCGACGCACGCCGTTTCGCCGCCGTCGGTCGCCGTGTCGCCTTCGCACTCCGGGCACCCCGGATCGGTCGGCAGTGTCTGTCCGTCGTCCTCGTCGAACTGTCGCTCGTAGATACGGCTACTCATGGTCGTGTCCGGGACGGCTCTCCGGGCCGCCCCGCGCCCGTCAGGGGCGGCCCACAAACGGCGACTGGAGTCGACCGCAAAGCCAAACCCGGGCACTGATGTCGAGAGAGACTAGCGAGAGCGCGACCTAGAGAGGAGACATCACTCATCTGCGCTTTTTGTCAGTCGGCAGCCCGGTGTCGCGTGTCTGCTACTGCCGTGTTTGAGGAGCGTCTACACGTCCCGCTCCCATCTCTCCCCGAACAGCACCGCATCGCCGACATCCTCTCGACAGTTGATGAGCAAATTCAGCGGACGGACGAGATCATCGAGGAAACGGAGGCGTTGAAGCGTGGCCTGATGCAGGGCTTGCTTACGACCGGTCCCGGGGACAACGTGGGGACGACAGAAGCGAGGATCGGGCCGATGCCGGTCGAGATTGCCGACAACTGGGAGGTGGACTATTTCGACGACGTGATCGAACTGAATCCCAACGACGACGTGCCAAACGAGGATTCGTTCCCATTCCTCCCGATGGACGCGGTGAATGAAGACACCCGTACCGTCGATTACTGGGAAGAACGCGACGCCGAGGACTGCACACGACCTCGATTCCGTAATTACGTCCTCGTCCACGAGTTCGTTCACGCGAAGCATCCACAACACTCGGATCGGTTCTGGAACGCCGTTGGAACGGTGCTCCCGGACTACTCGGACCGTCGGCGGTGGTTGCGTGTCAACGGGAATACGTTGACAGTGTGAGTGCAACGAGCTGAGACGATTGCCGTGCACGCTCCGGTCTCGCTATGCGGGTCGTGGTCGGACGTGCGGAACTCGGGTCCATCGCCAGTCTTGCACACGACGCTGACGGGCTCGCGCTCGGGGGCAGGAACCGCCTCAGGGGCGTTGAGACTGGAACTATCGGTGTGGTCGGTGTCGATTCGCCGCTGTCGGACTGGACGTTGGTCGTCTCGAATCCCTCATCCCTTTGGGGGACCAACACTCGCGAGCGCCGAAGAGACACTGACCACGACCACGAGAACTCCGAATCACCCACTGAAAGCGGTAGCAGAATTCGAGAGTAGTCGGGGGAAATCAACGGGCGGTACGTGCGGCCACATCAGAAACAGTCTCGAAAACAGCACTGGTGGCGACAGAGAACGGTAGCACTACGCAGAGATGGAGCCGATCGATCGGGCCACCACATCCTCGGTGCGGACGACGGTCTCGCTGGCCAGCAGTCCCCCGCGTGAGCAGCGGTGACGGGACGCTCGAACTCGACGTGGGTGATGGCGTCCCGATCGATTTCGAACGACTCTCACTCATCGCCGAGCGTCTCGGCGACGCTACTCGCTCCGCGATCGACGAGTCGTCGCCGACTGCACCAGACCGACTCGTCTGTGTCTTCGAGCCCGCGCTCTATCCGGTACGCGTCGGAGAAGCGCGCCGTACCCCGCGCCGAAGTTAGACATACGTGTAGTTATATCCTAAATATCTCGCTCTAACACGCCACATGGGCTTTTTATTCAAAGCATTTATACATAGATGGGGCGGACGGGTGAACGATGCCAGACGGAAACTCGACTACCCTGTTATACCTGTTCGGGCCGTTCGCCGTGTACTTGGCGATGCTCGTCGTCTACTACGTCTGGGAGGGCAGACGGGGGCGTCGCCTCCACGAGACGTACGAGACGGAGGGCGAGCATGCCTAGTGGGATCGCGGGCGCCGCGGGCACGTGGGTGCTCGGCACGTTCGCCGCGTACCTCCTCGTCCTCCTCGGGATCGGCCTCTACTCCTCGCAGTTGATGGACACCGTCGACGACTACGTCATCGGCGGCCGCGAGGTCGGCCCCGTCGTCACTGGGTTCTCCGAGCGCGCCTCCGAGATGAGCGGGTGGCTCACCCTCGGCGTTCCCGGCGACGCCTACAACACCGGTGTCATGGCGTTCTACAACGGCCTCGGCATGATCCCGGCCGACCTCTTCGCGTGGGCGGGCATGGCCAAGCGCCTCCGCAAGTACTCCGAGATCGTCCGCGCCGTCACGCTCCCGACGTTCTTCGCGACGCGCCTCCAGGACGACACCGGCCTCGTGAAGGGCATCTCCGCCGTGCTGCTCATGCTCTTCGAGGGCGGCTACGTCGGCGCGCAGATCGTCGCCGCCGGCACCCTCCTCCAGGTCCTCACCGGCGTCTCCCCGCTCGTGGGGATCCTCGCCGGCGGCGTCATCGTCGTCGGCTACACGATGCTCGGCGGCTATTTCGCCGTCGCGTGGTCCGACTACTTCCAGGGCGCCATCATCCTCGCCGCCTTCATCCTCCTGCCCGTCCTCGCGTTCACCACCTACGGACTCCCCTTCGACGACCTCGCCGCGATGGGCGGCGGCCTCTCCAGCGTCACCGCCGGAATGACCGGCTGGGCCGCCGTCTTCGGCATCATCAGCTACGCCGCGATCGGCCTCGGCATCCCCGGCAACCCGCACGTGATGGTGCGCTTCATGGGCATCGACGAAGTCGAGAACATCCGTCTCGCCGCCGTCGTCGCCCAGCTCTTCATGTTCGTCGCGTACATCGGCGCCGGCTTCGTCGGCCTCTACGGCCTCGTCGTCTTCGGCGGCGGTATCTCCAACACGGACAACGTCATGCCGATGCTCACCCTCGACCTCTTCCCCGGCTGGCTCGCCGGCATCATCCTCGCCGCCGCGCTCGCCGCGATGATGTCGAGCGCGGACTCCCAGCTCCTCGTCGCCACCAGCGCCGTCGTCGAGGACGTCTACCACGGCTTCGTCGACCCCGACGCGAGCGACGAGACCCTCGTGCGGTACTCCCAGCTCGTCACGCTCGCGCTCGGCGCCAGCAGCATCGTCTTCGCGTACGTCGCGAAGGACACTCCCATCTACACGCTCGTCCTCGACTACGCCTGGGGCGGCCTCGGCGCCGCCATCGGCCCGACGCTCATCGCCGCGCTCTGGTGGAAGCGCGTCACCGCGACGGGCTCCGCTGCGAGCATGATCGTCGGCGCCGGGACGATGATCCTCTGGACGCAGCTCTCGACCGTCCTCGGCGCGCTCGGCCTCGGCGGCCTCACCGAGGGCTCGGGCTTCGTTGCGAACTTCCTCGGCGTCTACGGGCTCTTCCCCGCGTTCATCCTCTCCGTCCTCGTCCTCGTCGTCGTCTCCCTCCTCACCCAGCCCCCGGAGGGCGTCGACGAGCACTTCGACGTCTTCGATAAACCCCTCGCGGCCGTCGTCGAGGAGGACACCCCGGAGTACGCGACCGACGGCGGGCGCGACTACGCCCCGAAGGCCGTCACTGAGACCGACACCATCCGCGCGCACGTCGACGCCGCGGACTACTGGGAGGAGTAGATGGCCGCCGAACCCACCGACGACGCGCCCGACCCGCGAACCGGCACGCGTCGTGCGTCCGCGACCCTCGACGTCATCCCGCCGCACGTCGAGCGCGGTGACGTGGACGCCGACGGCCGCGTCGGCGCCGTCGCCTACCCCTACCGGGTCTACGAGGCGAACGCCACGATCGAGCGGGCGTTCCTCCCGGAGCGCGAGGTGTCGTACGTCGCGAGCGTCGACCGCGCACGCAACCTCGTCCTCCGCGCCGACACCGTCCCGGACGTCGAATCGCACGACGTCGACGACGTGCTCGTGCTCCCCGCCGACCTCCCCGCGGAGCTCTGCCGCGAGCGCGCCCACGACACCGTCTTCGAGTGGACGGCGCGGAAGTTCGCGCTCGGGAGCGCTCCCGACGTCGACCTCGGGCGCGGCGTCGACGCCCGCAAGCTCTTCTGGCTCGCCGAGCGCGACGACGACGACGTCATCGTCGACAGCGTCACCGGCGACGAGTCGCGCCTCGACGGCTGATCGACTCGTCCTCTCGCGGCGAGAAGCGGAAATCGACGGAGCGTCTCCCCTTCACGCACCGAGGCACGTCTGCGCCGGGGCGCTCCTCACGCCCGTCCCGTGTCGCCGGTGTCCGAACGCATTTCGGATCGGCAGTCCAACGCGTCGCTATGACGCGAACCGCCGTCATCGCCGGTGTCGGCCCCGGACTGGGTGCGTCGCTCGCCCGAACGTTCGCCGCGGAGGGCTGTCGAGTCGCGCTGTTCGCGCGCTCGACGGAGTACATCGAGGAGCTCGCCGACGACCTCCCCGATCCGGGTGAGGGACTCGCGGTCACGGTCGATCTCGCGGATGTCGAGGCGATCCGCGAGGCCTTCGGGACCGTCCGCGAGGAATTCGGCCCCGTGGACGTGCTCGTGAACCACGCGAGCGCGGCGTCGTGGACCGGCCTCATGGACAGGGACGTTGTGAAAGGCGAAAACTGAGAGAGACTCACCACCTCCAGATTGTTAGCGTTGAGTAGTCGGTCCAATACCTGCGGGGAGTGTTCTCTCAAGGGGTGTTCAATTCACTAAGGACGTCACGAACGACCTCGTACGCGATGTCACTCTCCTATATGTAGTAGAAGCTCATGATCTGGAAAATAATCATCTTGGTAATGACTTGGATGTTGTTCCTGCAGACTACCCTGCCAGATGCACAGAAGTCCCGCTGACCCATCTCGGGACAACCGCGTCTCCCTTCTTTGTGTCGTGTCGTTGGTTGATCGTACGGAGACAGTACGTTTCGTATGCTTTGTCGCAGGTGGTCTCTCCAGTCCCCTCATCGGGGGAGTACAATTCGTATGCTTTCCCCACGTTCGTCCCGATGGGCCGACAATATATCGGCGGGGGACAGTACATTTCGTATGTTATCTGCCCATAAATGCGGTCTTAGATCTATATGAGGCGGACGATATTAGCAATCGAAGCAAGCGAAAGGTAGTTTTATATGTTAACTCGCCGATGGCTCTGTTACGCACATGGTCACGTCGTTCGATGATTTCACAGATACGCTCTTCGCAGACAAGAGCGTCCTCACTGAGCGCCACCAACCTGACGAGATTCTCGAACGCGATGACGAGATTGAGCAATATCACTACGCCCTCCGAGACATTCTATTCGGTCGCGATCCGGAGAACATCATGCTCTACGGGAAGGCCGGACTTGGAAAAACTGCGGTCACGAACTACATGATGGCTGAGCTTCAAGAGGCAGTCGCAGAGCGCCCCGCAGCGGATGACCTCTACGTACACCAGATTAACTGCAACGGAATGACCCTCTACCAGACGCTCCGCTATCTCGTCAACGACCTCCTCCCGCCGAACGCGAGTGAGTTTCCGAAACGTGGCCTTGGGGTCACTGACGCGTTTGAAGAACTCTACGCTCAACTCAATCAACGGGGCGGCACACATCTTCTTGTGTTCGACGAGATCGATCACCTCGACGACGTCGACACCCTACTCTACGAACTCCCGCGAGCGCCCTCGAACGGAAAGCTCACCGACGCTAAGGTCGGCGTGATCGGAATCTCGAACAACTACACGTTCCGGAAGAGTCTCTCGTCGAAGGTTCGAGACACCCTGATGGAGACGGAAATCTCGTTCGGATCGTACGATGCAGAGGAGTTGCGGACAATCCTCTCGGATAGAGCTGAACGCGCATTCGTTGAGGGGACATGCGACGAGGCAGCCATCGCGAAAGCAGCAGCTCTCGCGGCACGCGATATGGGGAACGCCCGCCAAGCGATCGATATGCTCCGGGTTGGCGCTGAAGTTGCTGAGGAGAACGGCGATTTACAAGTCACCGACGCCCACATCAGCGATGCTCAAGAGCGGGTACGGCGTGGGCGTCTGCAGAACCGAATTCGCGATCAGACGCAGCATGCCCAATACGTCCTTGAGACGATCGCGCTTCTTGAGCAAAGGGATCGTGCACCGACACGTTCCAAGGAGATCAAGGAGCATTACGAGGGCGTTGCAGAGTCATGGGCCTCTGATCCCCTTACCACGCTCAAGAGCATTCAGGATCACCTCGCGGACCTCCACATGCTTGGCTTCCTTACCCGTCACGACAAAAATGATGGCCTAAGTGGTGGACAACACTACGAGTACGAGCTCGACCTTGACGCGGATCTCGTTTTGGAGACGCGCCAGACGATCGAGGGAGCCGATATTCGCTGAATACGTGACGAGAGCATCGAAACAGATTGCTTGATCCGTCTTCAAGACGCCTGCGAACAGTGCTGTCCTCTCGTGTCGTCCGACGTGGAGAGCATACGAAACGTACTGTGTTGGAGGACACAGCACAACGGATCACTCTCTGCTGCTCTCCAAAAGCATACGAAACGTACTGCCTCTCACTCGTGTTCGAGTGCGTCGTAGATCCCGCGGTTCGCGTCCCGGTCTGCTGCTGCGACTCGACGCACGAGTTCTCCTCGAATGTCTTCCATCACGTCGTCAAGCGGAGTGGCTGATTCAGCTCCTTCCTCAGTCGCCATGATTGAGATCCCGGTCCGAGTGCCGTTAATCGTTCGGGTCTGCTGAGTCACCGGTTAGTTCCGCTAGTCCGTACTGAATGATGTCGTCACGCCACTGTTCGATTTCTCCCGCCAAGTCTATGTTCTCCGTCTGTGATCGCAGGTAATCGATCGTCTCTCCTTCGTCGACGGTTGCCTCATCGGTTCCGAACTGCTTGAGGACCGAGATGATCTCGTCGTCGTAGTCGAATTGGTAGCCATTGAGAAAGTAGAAGACTGACGTCGTGTTGAGTGCAGTCCGTTTGTTGGCGTCGACAAACGGATGGTTAGTCACCAACAGGCGGAGCAGGTGAAACGCCTTCTCGTGAATCGTTTCAGGTACCGCTCCAAACGCCCCCTCTTCGATGTAGGTCAGCGCGAACGCAATGTCTCCCTGGTTCTGGATACCGGACGCTGTGTCTGTGTATTCTGCGACGATATCGTCGTAGATGGCAAGAACGTTCCCCACGGATGGATACCAGAACGACTCAGCCATTCGGTTGTACTTCCAAGCTGAGTCGGTGTAACCCTTTTCGTCGTCCAGAATCGGGCTTCGCTGAATCCCCCACTACTGTTGAGCAGTGCATTCGTCGTGACCTAACGATTTGACTATCGACTATCGCGGTGTAGGACATGGCGCCCTCTCTCTTCTAGAACTGGGTTGTGTCAGGTTCGTCGGGTTTGAACGAGTCGGAACCATCGCCACCACGGCGGCCGAGGAAGACGATGGCGTCGAGGGCGCCGCGGGTAAAACGGGCTTCGTACGACCAGAAGAATCCGTCCCTGATGTCGTCGCGCGACCCGTGGAACTCGAAGGTTCCGTGCATGTTGTGGTCAAGCCAGAACTCTTCGGCGACGGTCTGCGTTCGCGGTGCCGCCGGGGAGAGCCCCCGTTCGAGGCAGTCGCTCAGAGTCGCGTCCTCACAGAACGCGACGTAGTCCGCCCACGAGTCGAAGCCGTGCGATTCCGCCTCAGCTCGTTTCTCCGACTCCGTCTTCTCCCGGAATTCCTCTTCGTGGCGGAGAAGGCGTCCATCCGTAGTGAGCTTGTACTGCTGTCCGGCCGGGTAGCCGATGTCCTTCGTCTGCCACTCGATCTCGCTCGGCCGTCGGTCTGCGGGGAACTTCGGAAGGTCAATCTCGTCTTCGACGACGAGCGGGTCGTACATCCCCATAGGTATCTCCGATTCGCGGAGCGGGCGCAAAATCCTTCCGTCGACTCGATCCGCTTCGGTGTGGGCTGAGTGCGACCTCTCGTTCTGCTCTCGGTATTACGACGAGATGAGTGTCGACTCAGACCGACATCGTGGGCCACACGTCGACCCTCACTCTTCGCTGTCGTTCTCGATGCCGCATTGGTTCTTCGCTTCCGAGATCGACATCGTCCGTCCAATCAGACAGAGTCACTCAAGCGACTACCAACGGCTCTTTCTCTTTCGCTTCGACCCCAAGCGACTAGGACGGGGCGACTCAATGCCGTTTGGACATCATTTCACGACGTCATGCGTGAGCGCGTTCACTGCCCGGCTCGCCGACGACCTCGATGTCGAGGTGGATGCGTTCGTAGGGGATGATGGGGCGCTTTGCGCGGCCGTCCTGCTCGAAGTAGACTATGTGTTGGTTGGCGAGAACCTGGACGTCGGCGTGGACATCGGCATAGTTGCGGTCGAGGCGGTCGGCGAGATCGCTGATACTGTCCGGTGTTTCGGTCATGATAGCGCGCATGACCGCCAGGCGACGGTCGGTGAGAAGCTTGCGGATCTCGGCGACGCTCTCGAACGTCCGCACGGCTTCGTCCGCAACGCCCTCGGAGCCGGCTTGGTCGATGGCGCGGTCGAAGACATCGTCCATGCCGCCGACGGTGATACGGAGGGTGCTGGGGTAGTTCTCTGCGTCGGCCTCGGGGTCGTCGGAATGGGTGTTATCGTTCATAGTCGGTTACTTCCTCCCGGAAGTTGGCGAGGTGGGCGTTGAGGTCCTCGAATTTGATGCCGTTGACGTCTTCTTCGCCGTTGGTCCATTCGTGGCGATGGTGATGGCCAGCGTCGTGAAGAGGGATCTGAGAGCTATCGTACCGAAGGAACTCGTCGCCGGTCTCCGGGTCATAGTACTGGAACCGGTAGTTGTACCCTCCGGGATAGTCCGTGCTCTCGACGGCGAAGAGCCGGATTCGTGTCCCATCCGCGAGGATGATGTCTTCATCGACGTGGACGTCGCCCTCAGCCATCGATACTAGAGGGTACAACCCAATATACAATAAGATTATTGGCTAATAGCCAATAGTACTATTTGTTGCTGCCTTCATCTGACTGGTCACTACCAGCGAGCGCATCGAGGACGTCTCGCTGCTCCTCAAGCCGGCCCCGCGTCGTGCTCGCTCTTTCTCCCACGCTATACCGCGGCGAAGAAGGGGGGGCCAAGCGACAGTCGGGCTCCTTCGGTGGAATCAGACGTTTCCGTCTGTGTTCAAGCAGCGTTGCTGAACGGAGGGGCAGGCCGCTTCCCTGCTCGTGCTGACTTCTCCACTGAGGAAGCGGTGCAACTCTTCGATTGAGCGACTCTACTGATACTGAGCGCAGACCTCTTCGATGCCCTCCTGGAAGGAGATTCGGGGTCCCCACCCGGTCGCCTCCGTCATCTTCGTGATGTCGGCCATGGTGTCGTGGACGTAGACGTCCTCGGGGATGGGGTTCTCGACGTACTCGGGTTCGATGTCGGTGCCCAGCCCGTCGTTGAGCATCTCGACGAGCGTGTTGAAGGAGTAGCTCTCGCCCGTGCCGAGGTTGTAGACGCCGTCGAGGCGTTCGTCGGCGGCGAGTTCGAGGCCGCGGACGATGTCGGAGACGTGCGTGAAGTCCCGGGTCTGCGTGCCGTCGCCGTAGAGGACTGGGGCGTCGCCGTGCGCCATGTCGTCGGCGAACTGCGCGATGACGTTCGCGTACTCGCCCTTGTGTTCCTCGCTCCCGCCGTAGCCCTGGTACACCGAGAAGAAGCGCATGCCCGCACAGGTGATGTCGTGGAAGTTCGAGTAGTACTCGGCGTACTTCTCGCGGGCGAGCTTCGAGGCCTCGTAGCCCGTGTTGACGTGGACGTCCATGTCCTCGGGGCTCGGCTCGGTCCGATTGCCGTAGATGGAGGACGTCGAGGCATACACGATCGTCTCGCAGCCGTCCTGGACGGCCTGCTCGACGGTGTTGACGAATCCCTCGACGTTCACGCGCGCACCGCGCTGAGGGTTCTCCTCGTGCATCGCGTACGACGAGAGCGCGGCGAGGTGAAAGACGACATCGACGTCCGTCGGGAGATCGTCGTCGAGGACGCTCGCGTCCACGTACTCCACGTCGTCGTCGAGGTTCTCGGGCGTGCCAAGATAGCCGTCGTCAAGCGCGAGGACGTCGTTGTCCGCGGCGAGGTGGTTTGCCAGATTCGACCCGATGAAGCCCGCACCCCCGGTGACGAGGATCCGCTGGTTCTGCATACCGCAGTCTGGTCGGTCGATATATATGTATCTGGCCGTCGTCGGTCTCCGTGACGGTTCGCCTCAGAACGGAGGCGTATCGGACTCCGCGGGCGTGACCGCGTCGATACTCTACCACGTCGACCGACGCGAATGGAGATCTGGAGGATACTGTGCGTGAAGCGGACCTCGTACAGAAGCCTCCGCCTCAACGTCGTCGCGTAGCCGCGAGCGCCTCTCTTTGAACTCGTGTGTCTTCGTTTCGAGGTCATCGTTTTGCTTACGCGAGACGAAAATTGAGGGAGACACACCACCCTCAGATTGTTAGCGTCGAGTGGGGGTCCGATACCGGCGAGGATGTTCTCTCAGGGGGTGTTCAACTCATCAAGAACGTCACGAACGACCCCGTACGCGATGTCACTCTCCCAGGTGTAGTAGATTCCGCCACCGCGTCCCTCGTTGTGTCGATGCCTGAGTGCGATGCCAAGCATATCGAGGTCATCAAGCTGATCACGGAACGCATCGTGTGAACGCCGCTCGACACCGTTTTCACGCGCTATTTGACAATAGGTGTCGTGGAGGGCCGCTGTTCGGATTGGGCCGCTGCTTGCTTCTGTACGGAAGGCGAGTGTGAGTGTTGCGAGTTTCGTCTGGAGTGGGAGGTCGTCAACCGCGCGCTCGATTCGACTCGCTTCGAGTTCCTCTTTTGCTGCTTCGACGATGTCGTCGGTCACGACCGCCCCACTTTCAGATTGTTTCGCGAGATCACCGGCTTCTCGCAGCAGCCGGATAGCTTGGCGTGCATCACCACTGTTCTTTGCGGCGATTGCCGCGACGTGCTCGATAACACCGTCTTGAACGACGTCATCGAGGAATGCTGACTCAGCGCGGTCCATGACGATAGTCTGCAACTCGGTGGCGTCGTATGGTGTGAAGACGAGTTCTTTCTCACAGAGAGTCGACTTCACTTTCGAGGAGAGGTTCTTCTTGAACTCGAGGTCATTACTGATACCGATGACGCCGAGTTTGACGTTTTCAACGTCGCCTTTCGATCGTGCTCGTGGGAGTTCGTAGAGCAATCCATCGTCATCACCGATTGCGTCAATCTCGTCAAGGACGACGAGGACAGTGCCCCCTAATTGATCAAGTTCATCATAGAGGTACTGGTAGACCGTTTCCGCTGGATAGCCAGTGGGACTGATCTGATCGGTTTCGTCATGGAGTTCGTTGACGAGTGCGACCGCGACTTGATAGGAGGACGAACAGTTCTGGCAGTTGAGAGTGACGACGGAGAGATCGACGGTTGGATCTTTGAATTCGTCGAGCTTCCCCAGCATATACTCCGTCACGACGGTTTTGCCGACGCCCGTCTTCCCATAGAGGAAGATGTTGTTGGGACGATTTCCGTTTGCGACGGGTGCGAGATGTGCAGCAAGCTTGTCGCGTTCCGACTCTCGCTCGAGAATTTCGGTTGGCGTGTAATCCTCGTGTAGGACGTCTCTGTTTGCCCAGATTTCGTTAAGCGATGTGAATGGATTCTCTGCCTTTCCCATGGTAGTTACTTCTCCTACAGAGACCACCATTAACAATCTGACGGTGGTGTCTGAAACAACAATAGGTGGTATGTGGAAAGGACACTGGTAGATGTTTGAGGATTTAATGGCTGAGGATACATTCTGAAGGTGGATCTTAGAATCCCAGATAGCAGTATATCGCGGAGCAATCTGACGGTGGTGTGCGTGTGTTCGTTGTCCACCGATCAATTGCTCACCAAAACAATCTGGCGGTGGTGTCCGAGGCATCGGAAGCCAGTAGGCGACTCCGAGTCTGCACCGCTGGGAGAGGGGAACGGCTGTGTGGTGGTCCGCGAGAGTGTGGTGCCCTTTCTATATCGGGTACTCACGACGGCGTCGCGGCCGTATTGATGGGGTCAAGTCCGACCGTCGTCGGCTGGACAGTCGGCGAAACCACAGGGAACAACAAAAACAAGGAGTGCGAATCAGTCCACATCTTCGAACTTCTGGGGCGAGCGTTATCGACCGACTGATCGGCGACAGCGGTTGTCGACTCGCCCTCAGTCGTCTTCCAGTCGCCGGAGCTGCTCGCGGTGGAGCGTGACGAGGAGGTCGGAGAGGACGCCGAACATGAGGAGTTGGATCCCGAGGAGGACGGTGAACGCTGAGAAGAGCGCCATGATGTTGTGCGAAACACCGGCGGTGAACCACTCGACGGCGACGTAGATCGCGGTGACGGCGCCGGCCAGCGTCGAGACGACGCCGACGCTCCCGAAGTAGAAGAGCGGGTTGTTCGTCTTGGCGAGTTTGTAGAGTGCGAAGATGATGCGCGCCCCATCGCGGAACGGTCGGAGGTTCGTGTCCGAGGCGTCCGGGCGCGCGAGATACGTGATGTCGACGACGCGGGTCTCGATGTCGTGTTTCGCGCACTTGACGGCCATCTCCGTCTCGATGGCGAAGCCGTCCGCGGTGAGGTGCATCCGCTCGAAGGACTCGACGCTGAAGGCGCGATACCCGCTCAAGATGTCCCGGTAGTCGTAGCCGTGGATGAACGCGAACGCGCGATTGATCACCGAGTTCCCGAGGCCGTTGAGCGTGCTCATCGCGCCCTCCTCCATGTCCGCGAAGCGATCGCCGATGACGTGCTCGGCGTCGCCCTCTACGAGCGGGTCGAGCATCGCGGGGGCGTCTTCTGCCCGGTAGGTGCCGTCGCCGTCGAGCATCAATACGTACGGTTCGTCGACGTGGGCGACGCCCTCGCGGACGGCTTGGCCCTTCCCCGACCCGGACTGCGTGATGACGTCCGCGCCGTGCTCGCGCGCGATCTCCCGGGTATCGTCGTCCGAGCGACCGTCGACGACGAGGATCGACTCGAACCCCTCCGCCCGGAAGTCGTCGACGACGTCGCCGACGGTCTCCGCCTCGTCGAGCGTCGGGATGAGCACGCAGACCTCGGAGTAGTCCGGCATCGATTCGAAACGCGACGCGGAGAGGGAAAAAGGATTGCGTGTTCGGTTACTGCGTCGTCTTCACGAACTTCACGGCGTCGCGGGAGACTGCCCTACTCTTCGCGGCTCTCGCTGAGGCGTTCCCAGATCTCGGTGCAACCGGCACCGTCTTCGACATCGTCCAGGTGTGCACCATCTTGGTTACTCATACTTCGAGTAACTCTCCGCGTCGAGATAAGAGTTGTGCCAATCGACCGCCACGCTATTGCGCACCACCACCCGAAGTTCGTGTATGATCGGAGACGACGAACCCGCGGACGTGCTCGAACGTCTCGACCTCACCGAGTACGAGGCGACAGCACTCGCGGAACTCCTCGCGCTCGGGCGGACGACGGCGCCCGACCTCTCGGAGGCGACCGGCATCCCGAAGGCCCGCATCTACGGCGTCCTCGACGGGCTCGCCGACCGGGGCTACGTGAAGGTGATTCCGGGCCGCCCGAAGCACTACCAACCGAAGCCACCCGAGCGCATCCTCGAGCGCGCCGTCGAGAACGAGCGCCAAGCGTTCGAGCGCTACCGGCAGGACGTCGAGGCAATGCGCGAAGAGTTTCTCGACACGTTCGAGCCGATGTACGAGGGGGCGAGCGAGGGCGTCACGCCCACGGAAGAGCTCTTCTGGGTCGTGGACGTTGGGGATCCCTCCGAGCAGGAGACACGCTCGCTCTATCGGGAGGCCGAAGAGTCAGTGTCGGTGATCACGAAGTCCTTCGAGTACTTCGAGCGCGTCGAGGAAGCGTTCGCGGACGCGCTCTCTCGCGGCGTCGACGTCGATGTCCTCTTTCTCCACCCCTCACATCTTACCGAGACGAACCGCGAGATCCAGCACGAAATCGTCGCGTATCTCCGCGAGACCTATCCCTCGGTTGACGTACGATTCAGTCGCGAGCAGCTGCCGTGGCGCGGGACGTTCGTGGACCCGAGCATGGATTACGAGACCGGCCGAGCCATCCTCCTCGTCGAGGAACGCGACGTCCCGCTCTCGATGCGGCAGGCGGCGGTCACGGAGAACGGCTCGTTCGTCGCGGGTCTCGAACGCTTCTTCGACCTTGTCTGGGAATACGAGGCGGCGAGCGCGGACAGTATCAACGAGTAGGTCGTTCCTACGCGGGCTTCGAACGCTGTGACGCGAGCGGACGGAAGACTTATGCCTTCTGTTACTCACAATTTGAGTAACTATGACCGTGCTCCTCACCGGTGCCGACGGCTACGTTGGTTGGCCGACCGCCCTCCGACTCGCCGACCGTCTCGACGACCGCGTCGTCTGCGTCGACAACGGCTATCGCCGCGAGTGGGTCGCCGAATCCGGCAGCGTCTCCGCGGTGCCCATCGACTCCCCCGAAGAGCGCTTCGCGGCCGTTGACGGTCTTTCCTACGTCGAGGGCGATCTCGCCGATCGGGAGTTCGTCGAGCAGCTCATCGAGGTGTACGAGCCGGACACTGTCCTCCACGCCGCCGCCCAGCCCTCCGCCGTCTATGCGGGAATCAACGGCGAGCGTGCGCTCTTCACCCAGCAGAACAACGTCTCGATGACGCTCAACCTCCTCCACTGCCTGCACGAGGCCGGCCTCGACGACACGCACTTCATCGAGACGACGACCACGGGGGTCTACGGCGCGCCCGAGTTCCCCATTCCTGAAGGCCCCACCGAGATGTCGAACAGTGGGGAGAGCGACGACGTGCCGTTCCCCGCGATGGGCGGCTCCTGGTACCACCAGACGAAGGCGTTCGACGCCGGGAACATGCGCCTCGCAAGCGGCGAGTGGGACATGCCCATTAGCGACGTCCGCACCGCCATCGTCTTCGGGACCGAGACGGCGGAGACGCGCGAGCACGCCTCGCCGACGCGCTTCGACTTCGACTACTACTTCGGCACCGTCGTGAACCGCTTCTGCGCGCAGGCCGTCGCAGGCTATCCCATTACCGTGTACGGGAAGGGCGAGCAGCGCAAGCCGATGGTCACGCTCGAGGACACCGTTGAGAGCCTCGTTTCCCTCGTTGAGGCTGGTCCTGCGGCGGATGACGACGTCACCGTCTACAATCAGGTGAATCGTCCCGTCGCCATCGTCGAACTCGCCGAGACCATCGCCGAGGTCGGCGAAGAGTTCGATCTCGATGCCGACGTCGAGCACTTCGAGAATCCGCGTGACGAGGACGAGGAGCACGAGATGGAGATGGATAACGAGCGCTTCCGTTCGCTCGTCGACGACGAGACAAGCCTCGAAGAGGGCATCCGTGACGTTCTTTCGACGCTCGTCGAGCACGACGAACGCATCGCTGCCCACGAGGACCGCTTCCTGCCGGGGGTGCTCTCCGATTAGCAACACCATCCTCGTCACCGGCGGCGCGGGCTACGTCGGGAGCGCGCTCGTCCCGCGCCTCCTTGCCGGAGGCTACGACGTCCGCGTCCTCGACGACTTCAGCCTCTCCACCCCCCGCAATCTGATGGGATCGTCGCTCTCCGATGTCGACTTCCACCGCGGCGACATCCGCAAGCGTGACGCCGTCGACGTGGCGATGGCGGACGTTGACGCCGTGATCCACCTCGCCGCCGTCACGGGCGCTGCGCAGTCCCACGGGATGCGCGAGCGCGTCGAGGACATCAACGTTCACGGCACCGAAGTCGTCGCGGACGCCGCGGAGGCCGCCGGCGTCGAGACGTTCGTCCTCGCCTCTTCGTGTAACGTCTACGGCGACACCCACGATGAGGAACTCGACGAGGAGTCGACGACTGCGCCCGGCAACCCCTATGCGGAGTCGAAACTCGCCTGCGAAGATATCGTCGCTGCGCGCGACTTCACCGACGTCAACCTACGGCTCGCAACGAACTTCGGTTACTCGCCGGGCGTGCGCTTCAACCTCGTCGTGAACTCCTTCGTCTTCCGCGCGCTCGCCGGCGAACCGCTCACCGTGTACGGCGACGGGACGAACTGGCGGCCGTTCCTCCACGTCAAGGACACCGCGCGCGCCTTCGAGGCCGCGCTCGACTGGCCCGCCGGAACCTACAACGTCGGCCTCGATAACTTCCGCATCGACGAGATCGCCGACGCCGTCGCCGACGTCGCCGAACGCGACATCGAGACGGACTACCTCGCGGAGCGAGACCCCGGTCCGTCCTATCACGTCCACTTCGACCGGATGCACGAGCGCGGTTTCGAACCGATGCACGACCTGCGCGAAGGTATTTCAGCCCTCGCCGCACAGTTCCAAGCATGACCGAAACGCACACCATCGGCGTCACCGGCGCCGCCGGTTACATCGGTTCGCGCGTCACACGCGAACTGTTCGCCGACGGCCACGACGTCGTCCCCGTGGACGACTTTAGCTACGGGGACGTCACCGAAATCGACGGCCGCACAGTCCGAGAACTCGACGTCCGAGACGGTGACGCGCTCCGCGATGCTTTCGACGACGTGGACGCCGTGATGCATCTTGCCGCCGTGAGCGGCGTCCAGTCCTGCGCCGAGAACGAGCGTGAGGCGTTCGACGTGAACGTCCGCGGGACTGAGACCGTCACGTGGTTCGCACGCGAACGCGGCCTCCCGCTTGTCTTCCCCTGCAGCATGGCCATCCTCGGCGAACCGACCGAGTTTCCCATCACTGCCGACCATCCGCGAGCGCCCGTCAACCACTACGGGCTGACGAAGAAAATGAGCGAGTCCGACGTCCACGATCTCGCGCGCGACGAGTTCCCCGCACACGTCTACATGAAGTCGAACCTCTACGGCCACCACGAGATCGACGGTGAGACGATCGGGAAGAACACCGTCATCAACATCTTCGTCGACCGTGCGAAGCAGGGGAAAGACCTCGAAGTCCACGCGCCCGGGACGCAGTCCCGTGACTTCATCCACGTGAAGGACGTCGCGCGGGCGTACCCACGCTCGCTTGACGTCCTCCTCGGCGCCGAGGTGGGCGCGACGACGCTTCCCATCGCGAGCGGCGAGGAGCACTCCATCCTCGAGATCGCCGAGATCGTTCGAGAAGCGGCCGCCGACGTCCGCGGAGCGGACATCGACGTCGAGATTGTCGAGAACCCGCGCGGCTCGGAGGCCGCGGGCGAGGACTTCACCGTCGACACCAGCGCGACGCAGGAAGCCATCGGCTTCGAGGCACACCACACCGTCGAGGAGACGGTCAGGGGGTTGTTGGCGGAATGAAGGCCGTGATTCTCGTGGCCGGCGAGGGCACCCGCCTCCAGCCGCTCACCGAGTCCCGGCCGAAGCCGATGCTCCGGGTGGCGAACCGACCGCTCCTCGAACACGTCGTCACGGCGGTCCGCGACGCCGGGATCGACGAGATCGTCCTCGTCGTCGGCTACCGGCGCGAACGCATCCAGAGCTACTTCGGCGACGGCGACGACTGGGGCGTCGACGTCACGTACGCGATCCAGGAGAAGCAGCTCGGGACCGGTCACGCGGTCCTGCAGGCCGAGTCGTTCGTCGAGGGGCCGTTCGTCGCGCTCAACGGCGACCGGATCGTGGAGAGCGACGACATCGAACGCGTCGTCGACGCGCTCCGCGAGACGGGCGAGACGACGCTCGCGGTCTCGCGCGCCTCGCGGCCGAGCGACTACGGCGTCGTCAGCCTGGAGGGGGACAGCGTCGTCGACATCGTCGAGAAACCCCCCAAGCACGCCGCGCCGTCGGACGTCGTGAACGCCGGCATCTACGGCTTTAGCCCCTCGATCTTCGACGCGCTCCGCGAGACGACCGCCGAGGGTGAGCTCGCCGTGACGGACACGCTCGAACGGCTCGTGGGCGCGGGCGAAGTCGAGGCGGTGATGCTCAATGGGCAGTGGATCGACGTCTCGTATCTCTGGGACCTCCTCCGCGTCAACGCCTCCATCGTGACGGCCGAGACCGCTGAATCGGCGCAGATCGACGCGAGCGCGAGCGTCCTCGGCGACGTCGCGGTAGGCGACGACGTCCGTGTTCGTCCAGGCGCGCGCGTCCTCACGGGCACGGCGCTCGGCGACAGCGCCACCGTGGGCGCGAACGCCGTCGTGGCGAACAGCGTCGTCCTGCCGGACGCGACCATCGGCGCGGGCGCGGTCGTCCGCGACGCCGTCGTCGGCGAGAACGCGACCGTCGGCCCGAATGTCACGGTCGAAGGCGGCGAAAGTGACGTTCCCGTGAATGGCCGCGTCCACGCGGACGTGCGCCTCGGCGGCGTCGTCGGCGACAACGCGCACGTCGGGGGTGCGACGACGCTCGCACCCGGGACGGTGCTCGGCAATCGCGTCGACGTTGAGACCGGGAGTCACGCCGACGGTCGGATCGAGAGCGACGCGCTGGTACGGAGGGCCTGACGATGTGCGGAATCGTCGGCTACGCCGGCCGCCGCGACGCGCTACCGCTGCTCACGGGCGGGCTCTTCAACCTGGAGTACCGCGGGTACGACTCCGCGGGCGTCGCGCTCCGCGAGGGCGACGGCGTCACCGTCTACAAGACCGTCGGCGAGGTGGACGCGCTCCGCGCGGAGGTCCCCGTATCCTCCGAGGCGACGGTCGGGATCGGCCACACGCGCTGGTCGACGCACGGGAAGCCCACGGACGAGAACGCCCACCCGCACACGGACTGCACGGGCGACGTCGCCGTCGTCCACAACGGCATCATCGATAACTACGACGCGCTGAAAGCCGAGTTAGAGGGGGAGGGCCACACCTTCGCCAGCGCGACGGACACCGAGGTCGTCCCGCACCTCGTCGAGGACGAACTCGCGGACGGCAAGAGCGCGAAAGAGGCGTTCCGCGCGGTCCTCGACCGCTTGGAGGGGAGCTTCGCGCTGGCGATGGTCGTCGGCGACAGCGACGAGATCTACCTCGCGCGCCAGGACTCCCCCCTGTGCGTCGGCCACGGCGACGGCGAGACCTTCGTCGGCAGCGACGTCACCGCCTTCCTCGAACACGCCCGCGAAGTCACGTACCTCGAAAACGGCGACCTCGCGGTCGTCACGCTCGACGGCGTCACCGTCGAGCACGACGGCGAGTCCGTCGAGCGCCCCGTCGAGCAGATCGAGTGGGACGCCGACGCCGCCGAGAAGGGCGGCTACGAGCACTACATGCTCAAGGAGATCCACGAGCAGCCACAGGCCTTACGCCAGGCGCTCTCGGGGCGCGTCGACGAGCTACAGGGCACGGTCGACCTCGGTCTCGACCTCCCCGCGGAGTACCTGCGTTCGCTGGAGGAGATCCAGATCGTCGCCTGCGGGACGTCCTACCACGCGGGACTCTACGCCGCCCACCTGATCGAGACGCACGCGGACGTCCGCGTGACGGTCCACGTCGCGAGCGAGTACGCGTTCCGCGGCGGGCGCGACCCGTGGCGGACGCTCGTCGTCGCCGTCACGCAGAGCGGCGAGACGGCCGAAACGCTCGGCGCGCTCCGCGACGCCGCGCGTACCGGGGCCCGCACGCTCGCCGTCACGAACACCGTCGGGTCGTCGGTCACTCGGGCGGCCGACGACGCGCTCTACATCCGCGCCGGCCCCGAGATCGGCGTCGCCGCCACGAAGACCTTCGTCTCGCAAGTCGCCACGCTCGCGCTCTTCGCGGTGCACGTCGGGCGCGTGCGCGGCACGCTCAGCGCGACCGAAGCGAGCGCGATTCTCGGCGACGTCCGCGGACTCCCGGGTGCTGTCCAGCAGGCCCTCGACGCCGACGAACAGGTGCGAGCGGTTGCAGAGGAATACGCCGACTCGGAGGCGTTCTTCTTCATCGGGCGGTACCTGGGTCATCCTGTCGCGCTGGAGGGCGCGCTCAAGCTCAAGGAGATCAGCTACGACCACGCCGAGGGCTTCCCCGCGGGGGAGTTGAAGCACGGCCCGCTCGCGTTGGTGACGGAGCAGACGCCGGTCCTCGCGGTGCTCACCGACGGCGCGAACGCAGACGCGACGCTCAACAGCGTCAAAGAGGCTGAGTCACGCGGCGCGCCGGTCATTGGCTGCCTCTCGGACGGACGCGGCGAGAAACTCCTCGACGACACGCTCGACGTTCCCGAAATCGGGGAGATGAGTCCGCTCGTGGCGAACGTCTACCTGCAGCTGTTCGCCTACCACGTCGCGAACCTAAAGGGGCGCGCGATAGATAAGCCACGGAACTTGGCGAAGAGCGTCACCGTGGAGTAGTCAGCCCATCAAGTGCTTCGCGATCTCTTTTAGCGGTCCGAGGTCAACGCCGAAGCGCTCCTCGAAGCTGAGGAGGAGACGGATGTCCTCCGGTTCGACACCATACCGGACGACAGCGACACCGTAGACGAGGAGGAAGACGGTAAATATCCCGACCAGTCTCGGGAGCGACATCCCGACGGTCGGGCCGAACACGGTTAGTGCGAGCAACGTCGCAGCACCGATTGCTGGTGCAAGGAGGAGCGAGCGCGTGAACGGTTGGATGCGCGTGCGCCGATAGAGCTGTATCGAGTAGAGGAGGTTCAACAGGAGGTACGACGCCGTGGTCGCGTACGCCGCACCGAGGAGGCCGTATTTCGGAATGAGAACGAGATTGAGTAGGACGTTGAGTACCGCGGCCGCGATGTCGTCGAGCATTATCAGGCGCGTGTGGCCGAGCGAGGTCAACGTACCCTTGTTCAGGCCGAATGTGGTGTGAATGAAGAACCCGGCAGCCAGAACTGAAAGGGCCGCAGCACCGGAGACGTACTCGGCTCCGAACGTATAGCGAATCGCTTGTTCCGGGAACAGGAACAGGAGCAAGAAGAGGGGGAGTGTCGCAAGTACCACCCACCGCGTTGCCAGTTGATAGAGGCGCTTCATCTGGTCGTGCTCGCCGCTCGCGTCGAGCTCCGAGAGGATCGGCATGAAGACGAACCCGAACGCCGTCATCGCAGTCATCAGGAGCTGTGCGAGCGGATACGCGACGTTATAGACGCCGACAGCACCCGTGCCACCGAACGCGCCGAGCATGTAGAAATCGATATCGGAGATGACTATTGTCATCGCTCCGCTCGCCACGAGCGGGAGCGAGAAGGACAGTAGCTCGCGTTCACGGCTCACCGTCGACACGGTACGGTCGAAGAGAGGCGTCCGTCGCGAGAGATAGACGAGCCCGACGAGCGCTGCCGCCGCATACGACGCGAGATAGGCGTACGAGACGCCGATTGCGCCGAGGCCGAACAGCAGGGCGACCACGATGCCCAGGAATCGGACGACAGGGAACGTGACGTTCTGAACCACGACCTTCGGAAGCGACTCCTGCATGCCCTGCACGGACCCGAGCGCGAGCTTCATCACTGCGCCGAACGGAATCGCGACGGCGAATATTCGAAAGATGAATGTTAGGGACGGGTCGTCGAATACCCGTGTCGCGAGGAAGGGGGCGAGCACGAATAGAGCGGCCCCGACGAGAAGGGAGAGTGGAAAAGCCACTCGAAACGCGGAGACGAGGACCGACCGGCGATCTGCCCGGCTCTCGTATCGCGGGAGATACCGACCGATACCACTGTGGAGACCAAGTATGACTAGCGTCGAGGTGACTGCGGCCGTGGTAATGCCGAGCGAGACGGCCCCGTAATCGACGTGGCCCAGCGAGCGTGCGATGAGGACCTTCGCGATGAACGAGATCGCGAGTTCGAGAACGAGACCCAGCAGGACGACACCTCCGCCCTTGAATAGCGAGCGGATAGTCGCGAAACCGTCTTCGTCAGTCATCTCTGCGGGCCAGGGCTCGCCCCATCGCGTTCATCGCCATCGTTCATGCCGCCGTAGTTCCACGAGAAATCGCCGGATCGGAACTCGCGGAGTGCAGTGTATCCGAGGACGAAAAAGCGCGGCGCCAACCGGAAATCCCTGGCTCGGAGTTCGAACGTCGAACGATAGCGGATGGCCTTCATGTAGATGAACACGACGGTCAGCGCGACGACCGTGAGAAGCGATAGGACACCGAGGACCGGCACGGAAAGCAGGAGAAGCGGCGTCGCGAGCAGGGCCAAAACCGAGAAGACCGAGGCTGCATCACCCGTCGGATGTTCCGGATGGAACCGCGCGTACCACCAGCCGTACTTCCGGAGAAACGCGACCGAGCTCGGCCGTCCCAGTGCCTTGTTGAGTGTACTCTCCTCGGTTTCAGCTATTTCGTCGCCATGCAGACTGGATTTAGCGTACGCCTTCGCTCCTGACAGCCACAGCCGAATCTGCATGTCCCAATCCTCACCCCGCGGAAGCCACGGGTCCCATCCCTCGACCCGGTCCAGCGCCTCCCTCTTGATGCTGCAGTTCGCCTGCTGGAAGAAAAAACCACTCTTCGGGCTGTCTACCTGCTGGTCCCACGACGACAAATAGGTCGCGGAGAGGACATCGTACTCCGGGTTAGCCCTGTGGAACGCCACTTGCCGCTCGATCCAGTTGTCGGCGACGTGGCGGTTCGTGTCGAGACAGGCGAGCAAGTCGCCGGTGAATCGCTCGTAGATATCTTGTCGGGCGGCGCCCACACCGCGTCCTCGTGACGACTGCTCGTAGCAGTCGATCGAGACCGTAGTTCCTTCTGCGAACTCACGGATGATACGCGGCGTCTCGTCGGAGCTCGCGTCAACGATCAGAATACGGTCGGGTGGACGGGTCTGGTTGACCAGCATCCGAAGCGTGTGCTCGATGGTGTCACTATTATTTCTGGTCGGAATACCGACCGTTATCGAGTACCCGTCTGACTCGTTCATTATAGCGACTGGGGACGCCGTGTGGACTTGAACATCGCTTCCGCAAGTCGGTGGCCGCCGGTAACGTGACGCTCGCCCCCGGAATAGCCGCCATCCGCCGGACTGGACCTTCACACTAGTCTCGCGACCGTAGAACAGAGTCACCGGACGCAAAATCATCGTTCTCGTATTTATTCAACGGGTGGTCATATACGCTGTTCGATTTCATACGTCTCCAGCGACGGACTTAATATTCGAAAAGACCAACGAATCGAACGGTCGAGCTATTCACCCTTATAATCTCCAGATATGACTGTCGAGCACCGGATAACCCACCCCGACCCGTATCTCTCCGTCGTCGTTCCGAGCCTTCCGGACCACGATCTCTCGGCGCTTGTCTCCGCTCTCCGCAACCAACAGCTCGACGAATTTGAGGCCATCTTCGTCGTCGATGAGAGTCTTGGCGTGTGTGAAGCCCGGAACCGGGGGGTTGAGGAAGCGAGCGGCGACGTCATCGCGTTCACTGACGACGATTGCGAGCCACCATCAGAATGGCTCAGCGTCATCGCCGAAGCGTTCCGGGACGACCCTGACCTGGTCATACTCGAGGGACCGGTCGGTGGGTACGGTAACTACGACGGAACTCGAAAATATCCCACCTGCAACCTCGCGGTCCGCCGCTCGGCGATAGAGAGTGCGGGTGGATTTAGACCGGAGTACGAATACTGGCGTGAAGACACCGAGTTCGGCTGGCGTATCGAGGCGGAGGGCACCGCCCGATACGACGACCGAATGTACATGGTCCACAAGGACCGCCCCCGAGCGGAGATCATCGAAGAGAACGAGCGACGGCTTGAACGAGAGTATCCCGAGAAGTATTCGGACATCATCGTTCCTGATACGATACTCGGTCGGATCAACGATTGGCTCTGGCGTCACGGGTTCTGGGACCGAGTTGACGACATCCGGTACCGTGGAGAACACTGATGGCCTGCCCAACACACTGTCGAAAGTGAGAGAATCCAGATGACAAATATCGCCGTAATCGTCCTCGACACGCTACGAAAGGACTCGTTCGATGACTACTTCGACTGGCTACCGGGCGTCTCGTACGACAACGCGTGGAGCACGAGTCACTGGACCGTCCCGGCGCACGCGTCAATGTTCACGGGCAAGTACGGTAGTGACGTGCCCGCGACCAAGAAGGCCGCTTCGTTTCCGGCCGAATCCGTACCGTGGCTGCCCACCCAACTGCAACAGGAGGGATACACCACACGGGCGTTCAGCGCGAACGCGTACCTCTCGTGGAAGTTCGGGTTCGACCAAGGGTTCGACGAGTTCGAGGGGAGTTGGCGAGTTCGCCAGATCCCGCGTGGCGACCTCTTCGACTGGAATTCGTTCATCGCCCGCCATAGCGACGACGGCCCTGAACGATTCCCGCTCGCCCTGTGGGAGTGTCTACGGAGTGATTGCGACACCCTTCCGTCACTGAAGTACGGTGCGCGATTGAAGCTCAACGAGTATCGCGACAGGAGCGGTGAGTTCGCGGACGACGGTGCACGAGAGGCACTCGATATGGCCACGACGACGTCGTTCGGCGACCAGGAGTTCTTCTTCATCAACCTCGTTGAGCCCCACTGGCCGTACAGTGCTCCCGAGGAGTATCGGCGGGTCGAAGCGCCAGGGCTCCGCTGGCTCGACGCGACACTCGGCGACGGCTACGACGATCCGGACTGGATTCGGACTGCTTACGAGGACGAGGTCCGATATCTCTCCGATCTGTACCAGGACCTATTCGAGGCGGTCAAGTCGTCTTTCGACGTGGTCGTCACTTGTGCCGACCACGGTGAATCGCTGGGGGAGGACGGAGTGTGGCAACACTGGTATGGTATCCCACCCGAAGTGACGAACGTCCCACTCTCCGTCTACGCGCCCGACGAGACGCTCGAGTCGACGAATTCGCCAGTCTCGTTGCTCGACGTCCACCGGACAGTCTCGGAAATCGCCGGTGTCTCGACTGAGTCACACGGAGCGGACCTCCGTCGTCTCTCCGAGACGGACGGTCGGACCGTCGGTGTGGAGTACCACGGGCTCTCCTCGCAGCACATCGAAGGAATGGAACAGCGTGGATACGACGCTGAGAGATACGACCGCCCGCTCTACGGCGTCGTTACCGAATCGGGGTACCACTACGAGACGTTCGACGGCTTCGTCGGCGACGATCGGGACGTGGTCGACGAGTTCGCCGCCGACCGTGACGCAGTGGAGGCACGTGAAGGCGAACTCGACGCCGAGACGCGCCAGCAGCTCGAAGACTTGGGCTACGCCTAACCGGCTCTTCTCTCCGCCAACTCACGGTACAAGGACCGATGCTCTGCCGCGACGCGCTCGAACCGGTTTGCTTCCCTGAACGCGCTCATCCGTTCACGGAGGGCTCTACGCTGCTCGTCGTCGTGTAGCAACGTCCGTGTCACCGACTCCGTGTCGTCGAGGTCGCTCGGGTTGAATAGCTGCATACAGCCCCACTCGGCAGCTACCCGTTCGAAATAGTCACAGCTGCTCCCGGCGACCGGCAGACTATAGGCGGCACACCAGTTGAAGACGCCACTCTGTCCGTTCTTCCGGTAGGGGAGCACGACGAGGTCGGCGGCACGGAAGGCGTCGTGGAAGTCGTCGTCGTTGAGAACACCGGTTATCTGGACGTTCGGGGGGCTGCGGTCGCGGAGGTCGGAGACGAACGCCTCGTCGGCCGCTTGACGGGGTCCACCAGCTAGCAGGAACTCGTGGTCCGGGAAGCGATCGGCTAGCTCAACGAAGACGTCTACACCCTTCTGCCGGGAGACGTACCCGGGCTCTACGACGACAGTATCGCTCGGCTCGTACCCGAACGTCGACTTCGCCTCCGCCGGTGCTACGTCTTTCGTCTCCCCGACGTTGACACCGTGTGGAAGCCGGCTCGTGGACTGGACGGCGACCGGCGTCGCCGTGTGAAACGCCGATTCGCTCGTCTCCGAAAGGAAGACGAGGTGGTCGGCGACCAGTGTGATACTGAGGTTCACGACTCGGATGTAGAGCAGTTGAAGCCATCGCAGGGAGTCGCCGGCAGTTTCCGCGTCCCATACTTCGTGAACTGTAAGGACGACCGGGGCCGACGTCAAACGCGCGCTCACCCAGAGGAGCGGAAAGAAAACCCACCAATACAGCGTCTTCGCTCCGAACAGGCCGTACTCGTGTTGGACGTGGACCACGTCGGCAGCCGTTGTGCCGGCGGAGACCGCGACCCGCGCGAAATGGGTGGGATCTGTACTGTTCGTGTGTAGCTCGACGTGTTCGACGTCACAGTCGAGGTAGCTGCGGAGGTCGCCGGCGTAGGTTCCGACACCACACGACCCGTCGTCGGGCGTGGCGACTATCGCGACCTCAGTCATGGGTCTTCCCGGTCACGACGTCGGTGTACCAGTCGACGAGCGACCGTTGTATCTCCGCCTCGAACGTGGAGAGTGCGAACTCTGCGACGACCGCCCCACCGATGGAGTACGTGTCCTGTTGTACTCGCTCGACGGTGTCCCGAATATCCTCGGCCGTCCCGTCATGGCGGTAGCCGTTCGTCCCGTCCTCGACAAACACCCCTGGGAACCCCTCGTCACGTGCGAGCACGGGCTTGCCGCTCGCGTTCGCTTCTATCGGCACGATACCGAAGTCTTCGTTCTTGCCGTTGAAGACGACTGCGGTGCAGTTGGCGAGCAGGTCGAGTTTCTCCTCCTCGCTCACGAACCCTCGGTAGTCGATGTTGTCGGCGCGTCGAACTCGCTCGACAACGTCGTCGTCGACGTCACCACGGCCGCCGGCCATGACGAGACGCTCGTCGAGACCCTCGAACGCCTCAACGACGGCGGGGACGCCCTTCTCCTCGTCGAGGCGGCCGAGGTGGAGGAAGTAACCGCCGTCGCCGTCCTCGTGATACTTCTCTAGGTCGAGCGGTGGGTAGAGTACCTCCGAGCCGCGCTTGTAATACTTCCAGAGGCGGCGCTCGATGATGGGGCTGTTCGCGAAGTAGTGGTCGACTCGGCTGTTGAGCGTCGCGTCCCGCATCCGGAGATACCGCACGAGCGGGCGGGTGGCGATGCCGGCGAGCGAGGACTTGCGGTCGTGGTAGAGGTCGTAGAACCACCGCGGCGGCGAGTGGCAGTAGTTGACGTGCAGGGTGTCGACGGGCGTAATGACGGCGCGAGTCGTCGCACCCGAGGTGACGAGGACGTCCGGGTTACCGAACGCCCGCCAGTCGACGTCCTCCCACTGCGCGTACTCGAACACCCGCCCGGCGCGACGCTGGAGTCGGCGAACGGGCGCGTAGTCGAGCGTCGGGGTCACGTCGACGAACGCGACGTCCCCGTAGGGGTTCGGGTCGTCGGGGTCGGGTGGGCCAAGCGTGTAGACGGTGTCGACACCGACCGCGTCGGCGAGCTTCGTGACGAGGTACTCCGCGCCACCCCACGCGTTGACGTGCCAGTGGGCGACGGCGACGTTGAGGTCGTCGAAGTCCGGTGGTTCGGTGTCGTCTCGGGCTGACCGCTCCATACCCCTGAGAAGCGGGGTGTTGTGGAAAAGCGTGCCGCTACCACTTCCGGAAGCCGTAGACGTAGCCGAGTCCGACCAGCACGGTGAAGACATAGAGCATCACGAACTGCGCGACGCTCGCGAATGACGGCTGCCGGACGACATTATGGACGTGCGCGGGCGTCGCGTCAGTGAGGAGGTGGTTGAAGAAAGCGGTCTCTTCACTGCTCGAATCTGGCAAAATCGTCTCCATCGCCCGCTTCGAGTAGCCCTGCCAGAACGCCCGGTCGGCGAGCCAGCGGGGGTCGGTGCGGTAGTCGAAGACCTTGTGCTCGACGACGGCGTCGGGGTCGTACCAGACGCCTTCGCCGTACTCCTGACGCATTCGCGCGCAGAGCTCTGTCTCGCCGCCCTGTAGGTTCTTCTCGCCCTTCCGACCGCCGATCTCGGGGTCGAAGCCGCCGAGTTCTGCGAACACGTCCGCCCGAAAGGAGATGTTCGAGCCGAAGGTGTTGCGGACTTCGCCCTCGCCGTCGGCGAACCCGCGGTGGGTGACGCCGACGAGCCAGTAGAACTCTTCGGGGAGGAACGACGGCCGGCCGGCGACCCAGCGCGGCGTCATCTTCCCGCCGGCCGCGATGGCGTCGTGCGTCTCGTAGCTCTCGACGAGTTCGGCGACCCAGTCAGGGGCGGCGACGGCGTCCGCGTCGATGAACGCGACGACGTCGCCGGTGGCGTGCTCGGCGCCGCGGTTGCGGCTGACGAGCAGGCCCTCGTTCTCGTCGTTGCAGTGGACCTGCACGTCGGGGTGGTCGCCGTAGTCGTCCGTGACGACGTCGTAGACGTCCTCGTAGCCGTCGACGATGACGACGAGCTCGACGTCGTCGTGTGTCTGGGCGAGCACGCTATTCGCGGCTTCGCGGAAGTTGTCGTACTCGTCGAGCGTGTAGGTGCAGAGGACGACGGAGACGCGCATCGTTTCCTCCACCTAGCGGGAGCGGCGACAAAGGGGTTGCTACCGGCGGCCGACTGACGAAAGGGTTCGCCGTCTGACGGACGCGAGACGCGCGCTCAGCCGTGGGTATATGACAAGGCTTATCCTCACTTTGCGTCTCCACGCACACAATGAGCGACGATACTGACCAGTCCGCCGGTCCCTCCAGCGGCGGACGCTCAGTCCTCGACATCGCAGCGGACTGGTATCCAGTCCCCGTGGTCGCGCTCCTCATGGCGTTCATGCTGTGGGTGCGCGGGCAGTCGTGGCAGAACTTCGTACAAGACGGACAGATCCTCCTCAGCGGGAACGACCCGTGGTACCATCTCCGAAGCACGGAATACGTCGTCCACCATTGGCCGGCGACGAGACCGTTCGAAATTTGGACGCAATTCCCCACCGGAACGAGCGTCGGCCAGTTCGGGACGCTGTTCGACCAAGTGATGGCGACAGTCGCCCTGATCATCGGACTCGGAAGCCCGAGCGATCACCTCATCCGTCTGGTCGTCCTCTTCACGCCTGTCGTCGTCGGGACGCTCGTCGCCATTCCGATGTACTACCTCGGGAAGCGCCTCGCTGGCCGCGCCGGAGGGGTCCTCTCCGTCGCCGTCCTCGGCTTTATCCCGGGCGTCTTCCTCCAGCGGAGCCTCGTCGGCACCGCGGACCACAACATCGTCGAGCCGCTCTTCCAGTCGCTCGCCGTGCTCGCCCTCCTCGTCGCGTTCCACGTCGCGGAGCGCGACAGCCCGGTCTGGGAGCAGGTCCGTGCGCGCGAGTGGGACGCACTCAAACCGGTTCTCGGGTGGAGTACACTCGCAGGAATCGCCACCGCCCTCTACATGTGGACGTGGCCGCCGGGCGTCCTCCTCGTCGGCATCGTCGGCGTCTTCTTCCTCCTGCAGCTCGCGAGCAACCACTACAACGGCACGAGCCCGGATCACCTCGCCTTCGTCGGCGTGACGAGCTCGGTCGTCACCGGCGCCCTCCTCCTCCTGCCCTTCGACACGATCGGGTTCTCGGCGTCGCGCTTCTCCCTCCTACAACCACTGGCGGCGTTCGCCGTCGCAGTCGCCTGTCTCTTCCTCGCGTGGCTCTCGCGGACCTTCGAGTCGCGCGACGTCGATCGGCGCGCGTATCCCGTCGTCGTCCTCCTCATCTCGGCCGTCGGCGCCGGACTCGTCGCCGTCCTCCTTCCCGACGTCTTTGCGATGATCTTCTCGAACCTCCAGCGCTTCGTCGCGTTCGACGCGAGCGCGTCACAGCGCACTATCGGCGAGGCCCAGCCGTGGCTCGGCAGCCTCTCGAACTACGGCGGGTCGCGCTTCGCGCTGTTCTTCAGCCAGTACGGCCTCGCGTTCTTCGCGATGCTCGCGGGTCTCGCGTGGCTCCTCTGGCGGCCCTTCATCGACGCGAGCAGTCGGAAGCGCTGGTTCGCCGTCGTCGCGCTCGTCGTCACGGCGATCGTCTCCCTTCTCCCGGGCCTGCTGCCGACGATCGCGGGCACCCTCGGGCTGAACCCGACGTGGACGGGAATCGTCGTCGTCGGCGGTCTCCTCTTCGCCTCCGTCGTCATCGGCGATCACGACGCGGAGAAGGCCTTCGTGGTCGTCTGGACGCTGTTCCTGATCGCGGCGGCGTTCACGCAGGTGCGCTTCAACTACTACCTCGCGGTGCCAGTGGCAGTGATCAGCGGCTACGCGGGCGCGACGCTGCTCCGCTCGGACTACGTGAACATCGCCGCGGTCCGCGAGTCCGCGGAGAACGTCGAGGCGATCCACGTCATCGCCGTTCTCGCCGTGTTGCTCGTCCTGATCGCGCCGCTCGCGGCGTCGGTGACGCTCAGCACGGACCGCGGCAACTTCCAGACGTCGACGGCGGTCCAGACCGGCGCGTCGACCAGCCCCGGCGGCGTGACCGGATGGGCGCCGATGCTCGATTGGATGCAGAACAACACGCCCGCGGAGGGTAACTACGGCGGCGCCGGTAACGCCGATCAGCTCGACTACTACGGCACGTATCAGCAGACGGACGACTACGACTACCCGAAGGGGAGTTACGGCGTGATGAGCTGGTGGGACTACGGCCACTGGATCACCGTGCTCGGCGAGCGGATTCCGAACGCGAACCCGTTCCAGGGCGGTGCGACGTACGCCGCGAACTACCTGCTCGCGCAGAACGAGACGCACGCCAACGAGATCCTCGACTCGAAGGGCGACGCGGACGAGACGACGCGGTACGTCGCCGTCGACTGGCAGATGGCCGCGGTGAACTCGAAGTTCAGCGCGCCGACGGTCTTCTACGACGACCGGGAGGGCGTGAACCGCTACGACTTCTACCGCCCGCTGCTGAGTCAGACGCAGAACGGCGGCTACCAGCTCCAGGCGTACGTCCACTCCCAAGACTACTACGAGACGATGCTGGTCCGGCTGTTCCGCTATCAGGGTTCCGCGATGTCGCCCGAGCCGATCGTGGTCGATTGGGACCAGAGCCAGGGGCCGTACTACCTCTCCAACGGACAGGGGTCGTCGTCGACGGTCCGGCAGTTCAACACGACGGCCGAAGCGGAGGCGTACGTCGCCAACGACTCGACGTCGCAGATCGGCGGCGTCGGGCGCTACCCGAGCGAGTACGTCCCCGCTTTAGAGCACTACCGGCTCGTCGGACTGAGCTCGAAGGCACCGAGCCAGCAGCTCTCGAACATGCCGGCGTGGGCGAAGCTCTACGAGCGCGTGCCGGGCGCGACGGTAGAGGGCAGCGGCCCCGCGAACGCGAACGTCACTGCGTCGGTGACGATGTACTCGACCCAACAGGGGAAGAATCAGAACTTCACCTACACGCAGCGCGCCCAGACCGGGCCGAACGGTGAGTTCACGATGACGCTGCCGTACTCGACGACGGGCTACGACGAGTACGGCCCGGAGAACGGCTACACGAACGTCAGCGTCCGCTCGACCGGGAACTACACGTTCAGCGCCACGGCGAACGGCACCTACTGGACGGGCTCCGCGGACGTGAGCGAGGGGCAGGTCAACGGCGCGAACGACTCTGCCACGCAGGTCTCGATGAGCGAGCTCGACCTCTCGTCGCTCCTCGGCGGAAGTAGCGAGAGCGGCGACGGTAGTTCGAGCGGCGGTAGCGAGAGTGGTAGCGGCGGTAGCAGCGACGGCGGTAGTAGCACCAGCACTGACGGCACCGCGAGCGACACCACCGCGGCCGTGACGGAGCCGACCGCACGGGCGGCCTGAACGACATGAGTGCGCGCGCGTGGCTCGGCGTCTACCTCCGCGGTGCCGCGATGGGCGCCGCGGACGCCGTCCCCGGCGTCTCCGGGGGCACGATCGCGCTCATCACCGGGATCTACACCCGGCTGATCGACGCGATCGCCGGCCTCGACCCGCGCGCGTGTCTCGCGCTGCTCGGCCCCGCCGTTCGCACGCCGATCGACGCCGACGCCCGCGCGACCGTCCGCGACGAACTCGTCGCGATGGACGTGCCGTTCCTCTGCGTCCTCGGCGTCGGCGTCGTCTCGGCCGTCGTCACGGTGGCGAACGTCGTCCAGTACTTCCTCACCACCGATCCGGTGGCGACGTACGCCTTCTTCTTCGGGCTCGTCCTCGCCTCGGTGCTCGTGCTCGCGGGCGACGTCAGCCTCGGGACGCCGCGTCACGTAGCCGCCGCCGTCGGTGGGTTCGCGCTCGCGTTCGTCGCGAGCGGGAGCGCGGGCGCCCACCTCCCCGCGAACCCCGTCACGACGTTTCTCGTCGGCGCGCTCGCCATCTGCGCGATGGTCCTGCCGGGGATCTCGGGCTCGTTGATCCTCCTGACGCTCGGCCAGTACGATCGGATGACCGGCGCGGTCCACGGCGCGACGGCCGCGGCGTTCGCCGGCGATGTCGGGGCGTTCGGTGAGCACGTGACGACGCTCGTCGTCTTCGCGGTGGGCGCCTTCGTCGGACTGCTCTCCTCCGCGCGCGTCGTCGCGTGGGCGTTCGAACACTACCGCACGGCGACGCTCACGTTCCTCGTCGCGCTGATGGCCGGGGCGCTGCGAGCGCCGCTCCGCCTCGCGTTCGGGGACGTTCCGGCGCTCGACGTCGCCGTCGTCGGACGCTTCGTCCTCCTCGCGCTCGTCGGCGCGGTCGTCCTCGTCGCCCTCGAACGCGCGAGCGGGACCGTCGGCTACTGACCGGGGCGCATCCCTGAAGGCGTCGCGGGACCGACGACCGGTATGGACGACGATCACGATCACCCGGTGTCGACGAGCGAGATCGACGAGGTACTCGCGGAGCGCGATGTCCCCGCCGACCGGCTCGACGCGGCGCTCGCCGCACTCCAGAAGCTCGCTAGCGACTCGCCCGGCGTCGAGAGCGTCGAGGACCTCGTCTACGAGTGGCGAAACGCGTTCCGCGACGACCCGCTCGTCGAGCGGACGGCCGAGGCCTACTACCTCGCGGTGGACGAGCGCGTCTGGCGAGACTTCGCGTCGCGTCTCGACTGGGACGCGGCCGTCCGCGAGGCCGTGCGAGCCGCCCACGAGCGCACGTTCGCCGCGGCGCTCAGCGGTGACGAGGAGAGCGACGTCGGCGACGGTGACGACGGCGGTGCGCTCGTTCTCCGGCGCTGAAAGAAAGGAGTCGTCGCGAGCGGTGCTACTCGGCGCTGTGGTGGTGGACCCAGTTCTGGATGGGGATGAGGTCGTCTCCCCCGCACCCGCCGCAGGTCTCGGGCGGATCGAAGCTTCGTTTGCCGGTCGCGGTCCGTCGCGGTACCCCGGCGTGAATGAGTTGACAGTCGCTACAGACGTATCGCGCCACGTTCTCCGGTGAGTGTGACATGGGCAGACGTACACGATCGTGGAGTAAAAACGCTTCCCCCGAAAGTCCGGAATTTCGGCGTTTAGAAGCGTCTATACGGCGGTATCCGCCGCCGAAGACGGCCGGCCGAATCACTGCCGGAGGTCGTATAGCTTCTGAAAGACGGTGGGGGGAAAGCGGAGTTCGACGCGACTCGGCGAACGGCCCTTCCCGCCGCCGTCGGTCATACGGACGCGTTCGAGGACGCCGGTCTCCGCGAGCTCGTAGAGGTACCGCTCGATCGTGCCGGTCGAGAGGTCGACGGCGTCGGCGTCGGCGATCCCCTCCGCGGTCTCCGTGACCGAGCTTCCCTCGTCGCGGTCCAAGTCGACGAGCGCCCGGAGGACGCGCTGTTTGTTCGTCGAGAGCGCCAGTACCTCGCCGAGCGAGACTCCGGGACGCGGGACGGAGCGACAGGCCGCGTCGATATCGGCCTCGCTGAGGCGGGCCTCGTCGGTCTCGGCGGCGTGTTCTGCCGCCGCGAAGAGCGCCGCGAGCGCGTCGTGGGCGTTCCCGTCAGCCCAGTCGGCGATCCGACGGGCGAGCGCGTGATCGAGCGCGCCCTGCGCGAGTCCCGCGGACGCGCGCGTCATCAGCACGTCGATGAGCACGCGGCGTCGATAGGCGTCGATCCGGATGGCGTCGACGGCGGCCGTGACGAGCGGGCACTCCGTGGGAGCGGGGCGGCCGACCGCCAGCCAGCGCGCGCCGTCCGGGAGCGCGTCGAGGCGCTCGCGGATCGCGTTCGCGTCCACGCGCGGCGAGCCGACGTGATCGACGGCGACGACGGCGCCGCCGGGCGAGCGCGTGAGGGCGTCGTGGAGGCGAGCGCGGATCTCCTCGGTGCCGATGCCGTGCTCCGGGATCGTCTCGTCGACGACGGCGTCGAGCACGTGCCGGTAGAACGCGAACTCGCTCGCCGTCTCGCGGAGGTCGACGTAGACGAACCGCGGCGTCGTCGAGGCGCTCGCGCGCGTGCTCGTGTGGATGGTGGAGTGGCTCTGTACGGAGAGGTCGTCGAGACGCGCGAACAACGCCGTCACGACGGCGGTCTTTCCGGCGCCGAAGGGCCCGTGAACGTACGCGTTCTGGGGGAGGCGACCGTCGAACACCGGGTCGAGGTGATCGAGAAGGCGCTCGACGACCGGTCCGCGTCCGGCGGGGTCCTCGACGTGTGCGACCGGCGAGAGCGCGCCGTACTCGCGGATCAGCCGCTGCGAGTCGGCCCGGTGTCGCCGTCGTCGTATTCGCGCGTCGATGTCCATGGTGAGTGTGGTCGTCTCTCTCGTACTGCGTGCGTGTTCAAAAGCCGACGGATCCGGCCTCAGAGGCCGAGATAGCCGGCGTTCGGGAGCAGGCCGAGCAGGTAGAGGACGCCGACGACGAACATGATCGATGCGATGGCCATCGCGGGCGGGTCGACGTGGGTCTCGGAGTGCGAGTAGAAGATCCGCTGGGCCCCTTCCCCGACGACGCCCGAAAGCGCGCCGAAGACGCCGGCGGCGAGCAGCGGCACGAGTTCGCCGCCGACCATCGGGGTGGCGATCATCGCGCCGACGACGCCGATCAGCGTGAGGTGGTGCGTGACCGGGATCTTGGCGACGCCGAGGTTGAGGAACAGCAGGCTGGCCGCCGAGATACCGTAGCCGAGGAAGACGCTCCCCGTCTCCAGCCAGATGTAGCCGCCGAGGATCCCGCCGACGACGCCGATTACCGTGACGTTCAGCCACTTGTACTGGTGGCCGAGCCACGGTTCGACGGCCAGTCGACCGGCGTTCCCCTCGGGGACGTCGTCGGGCTGTTCACGGGGTTCGTTGCGCTCGAACGGTCCCATGTCGAGGAGTCCGTCGCCCGCGGGCGAGCCGATCAGCGGGTAGCGGAACACGACGCGCGCGATCATGGCGGTCAGGAAGACCGACAGCGCGATGTTGTCGGTCGGGAACCCGAGACCGCCCGCGATCTGCGTGATGAGCATGCCGAGCGCGCCGAAGAGCGCGCCGACGGCGAGGATGTCCGGCTTGGTGCCGAACGCGGAGGAGATGTCCTTGCCGAGGTGGTAGTCCCACCCGTTCGGGTTCATCTCGGGATACTTCTTGCCGACGTACGCGGAGGCGGCGACGCCGCCCGCGAAGGCGACGTGCGGGCCGACGACCATCCCGAAGCCGAGCGTGCCGGTGATCCCCGCGGCGAGACTCCCGTTGATCGCGCCGAGGCCGTTCAGCTGGCCCTGTAGGATGCCGACGCCCTCACCGAGGAGGACGACGAAGCCGGTGAAGACGAAGGACGGGAGCGCGCCGAGCGCCGCGCCGAACGCGCCGCCCGCCAGGGCGGTGACCAGCAGGACGAGGAACGGCTCGACGCCCATGTCGAGGACCGGGATCGTCTGGAGTGGTGCGTACATGTCGTTATTCCTCCTGTGCCCAATCGAGCGAGCGTTCGACCGCGTCGTCCCAGCGGCCGTACATCCGATCGGCGTCCTCCGAATCCATCTCGGCTTCGAACTCGCGGTCGATCTGCCAGTTCGAGCGGAGCTCCTCGATGGTGTCCCAGTAGCCGACGGCGAGTCCGGCGGCGTACGCCGAGCCGAGCGCCGTGGTCTCGTCGACGACCGGGCGCGCGATCTCCGTCCCCAGGATGTCCGCCTGGAGCTGACAGAGGAAGTTGTTCTTCACCGCGCCGCCGTCGACGCGCAGCGAGGTGGTCTCCACGCCGGAGTCCGCCTCCATGGCCTCCGCGATGTCGCGGGTCTGGTAGGCGATGGATTCGAGCGTCGCGCGGACGATGTGCTCCTTCTTCGTCCCGCGGGTCATCCCGACGATGGTGCCGCGCGCGCGGCCGTCCCAGTGAGGCGCGCCGAGGCCCGTGAACGCCGGGACCATGTAGACGCCGTCGGTGGAGTCGACGGAGCGCGCGAGCTCCGCGGTCTGGGCGGCGTTGTCGATCAGGTCGACGTCCTCGAGCCACTCGATCGCCGCGCCCGTGACGAAGATCGACCCTTCGAGGGCGTACTGGACCGGCTCGCCGGACATCTGGAAGCCGACGGTGGTGAGCAGACCGTGCTCGGACTCGACGACCTCGTTTCCGGTGTTCATGAGGTAGAACGAGCCGGTTCCGTAGGTGTTCTTCGCGTCGCCGGCGTCGAAGCAGGTCTGCCCGAAGAGCGCGGCCTGCTGGTCACCGAGCGCGCCCGCGACCGGCACCTCGGCGCCGAGGAATCCCTCGGCGTCGGTGTGGCCGTAGTAGTCCTCGTCCGAGGAGGGTCGGACCTCTGGGAGCATCTCGCGGGGGACGTTGAACTCCGAGAGGAGCTCGTCGTCCCACTCCATCTCGTGGATGTCGAAGAGCATCGTCCGCGAGGCGTTCGTGACGTCCGTGACGTGCTCGCCGGTGAGGTTGTAGATGAGCCAGCTGTCGATGGTGCCCATCAGCAGTTCGCCGTCGCGCGCTCGATCGCGGAGGTCCTGCGAGCGCGAGGACTGGAGCTTCAGCGGCTCGGCGTTGTCGAGGAGCCACTCGGTCTTCGTCGCCGAGAAGTACGCGTCGACTTCGAGACCGGTCTTCGCGCGGATGTCCTCGGCGCGCCCCGCGTCCTCCAGTTCCTCGACGCGGTCGGTGGTCCGGCGGTCCTGCCAGACGAGCGCGTTGTGGATCGGTCGGCCGCTCTCGGCGTCCCAGACGACCGTCGTCTCGCGCTGGTTCGTGATGCCGATCCCCGCCAACTGATCGGCGTCGAGACCCGCATCGTCGAGCGCACGCGTCACGACGGCCTGCGTGTTCTCCCAAATCTCGACGGGGTTGTGCTCGACCCATCCGGGCTCCGGATAGATCTGCTCGTGCTTCTCGTAGGCGTTCGCCACGACTTCGCCGCCGTGGTCGAAGACGATGAAGCGCGTTCCCGTCGTCCCCTGGTCGATCGAACCGACGTATGTGTCGTCCATAGATACCCTCTGGCGACGAATTCTTTACCGATGTCGCCGCCCTATGGATAGATAAATACTAACAATAATAAAGGTTTCTCCGACACCCTGAGTCGGGGGTGAGTCGGGGGAACGTTCGCACGCGCGTCGGGAGCGGGCGACGACGGCGTCTCCCGTCCCGTCTCAGAAGTCGGGGAGGTCGTCGGGCGCCTCGTAGTCGGCGTCCCAGTCGACGTAGTCCGCCTTCATGCGGTCGGAGACGATCCGGCCGAGCTCGGTGAGCTCGGCGTTGATCGCGGAGACGGTGCTCCACGAGTCGAGGGCGGGGTGGAGGTCGCGCTCCTTCCAGTCCTCCGGCAGGCCGGGCGCGTGGTAGCCCACGCGGTCGGCGAAGTCGTCCCAGAAGAAGTCGAAGCGCTCGATCAGCCCGAGGTCGACGACGATCCGCCATTCGGATTCGTCGAGGTCGCTCTGCCGGGCCCACTCGGCGAAGGCCTCGTCCCACGCGCCCTCGCGGAGGAACGCCTCCAGATCGGATCGGTGCGTGTCGTTCGCGCCCGAGACGTCCACGTCGTCGTACGCGTTCGGGTCGGTGTCCGTCTCCAGCTCCGGCGGATCGGGGGTCTCGACGTCGAGGCTCATGCCCCGTGAAGGGTGTCCCTGCCCGAAGTACGTTGCGCCGTTGGCTTCGGCGACCGTTTACGCCCACCCTACCGGGGGGAATAAACATAAGGTGCCCCGGAAGAGACATAGAGGCGAACTGTATGGGCACGAGAACCGAGGTCCTCGTCATCGGCGGGGGCTCGACTGGCTGTGGTGTCGTCCGCGACCTCGCGCGCCGGGGCGTCGACGTGACCCTCGTCGAGAAGGGCAACCTCACCAACGGAACGACCGGGCGAATGCACGGCCTGCTCCACTCGGGCGGGCGGTACGCCGTCTCCGATCAGGCGAGCGCGCGCGAGTGCATCGAGGAGAACCGCGTCCTCAGGGACATCGCGGGCCACTGCGTCGAGGAGACGGGAGGGCTCTTCGTGAAGCGTCCCGAGGACTCAGAGGAGTACTTTCAGGAGAAGTTGCAGGGGTGTCGTGACTGCGACATCCCCGCCGAGGTGCTCACGGGCGAGGAGGCGCGCGCGCGCGAACCGTATCTCGCACACGACGTCGAGAAGGCGATCGCGGTCCCCGACGCCGCCGTCGACCCCTTCCGCCTCTGCGTCGCCAACGCCGTCGACGCCGAGAACCACGGCGCGCGGATCGAGACGCACGCCGAGGTGACCGACCTCCTCGTCGAGTCGGGCGAGATCGTCGGCGCGACGGTCCGTCACGCGTCCGGGAAGGGTCCCCGCGAGCACGGGACGCCGGGCGAGGAGGAGGAGATCTACGCCGACCACGTCGTGAACGCCGCGGGCGCGTGGGCGGGCCGGATCGGCGACTTCGCGGGTCTCGACGTCGCCGTCCGCCCCTCGAAGGGCGTGATGACGGTGATGAACACCCGGCAGGTCGATACGGTCGTGAACCGCTGTCGACCGAAGGGCGACGCGGACATCATCGTCCCCCACGAGACCGCCTGCATCCTCGGCACGACGGACGAGGAGGTCGGCGACCCCGAGGACTACCCCGAGGAGGAGTGGGAGGTCGATCTGGTCATCGACACGCTGAGCGAGCTCGTCCCCATCCTCCAGGAGGCCCGGACGATCCGCTCCTTCTGGGGCGTCCGGCCGCTGTACGAGCCGCCGGGGACCGGCACCCAAGACCCCACGGATATCACGCGCGACTACTTCACGCTCGATCACGCAGAGCGCGACGACGTGCCGGGCATGACGAGCATCGTCGGCGGGAAGCTCACGACCTACCGGATGATGGCCGAGTCCATCACCGATCACGTCTGCGAGAAGCTCGGCGTCTCCGCGACCTGCGACACCGCGGACGTCCCGCTCCCGGGGAGCGAGCGCGAGGGCGACATCGAGGCCGCGATGGAGCGCTTCGGCCTGCGCTCGCCCGTCGCGCGCCGGAGCGCGGACCGACTCGGCTCGCGCACCGAGGACGTCCTCGCGTCGTGCGACCCGAACCCCGTCGTCTGTAGCTGCGAGGGCGTCACCCGCGCGGAAGTGCGGGACGCCATCGAACAGGCCGGGACGGACCTCAACGCCGTGCGCCTGCGGACGCGCGCCTCGATGGGCAACTGTCAGGGCGGCCGCTGCGCGCACCGGATGGCGGCGGAGCTCCACCCCGAACACGACGAGGAGAGCGCGCGCGCGGCGCTCGACGAGCTCCGCGGGGAGCGCTGGAAGGGCCAGCGCCACGCGCTCTGGGGCGAACAGCTCTCCCAAGCGATGTTGAACCACGCGCTCCACGGCGCGACGCTCAACGAGGACGGCGACCCCGCGCGGACGGACGCATCCGTCGAGTGGGACGCCTTCGACGACGGCGCGGGAGCGGACGCCGAGGACGCACAGGGCGGATCGACCGCGGGCGGCGACGCGGAGGGCGCGCATGGCGATTGAGGACGACGTCATCGTCGTCGGCGGCGGCGTCGCGGGGATGACTGCGGCGCTCGCGGCCGCCGACACGGGCGCGTCCGTTCGACTCGTCACGAAGAGCCAGAGCACGCTCCGGCACGCGAGCGGGCTCGTCGACGTGCTCGGCTACGCGGACGAGGAGCTGATCGCGGACCCGTTCGACGCGATCGGGGACCTCCCGGCCGACCACCCGTACGCGAAGGTCGGCGTCGAGGCGGTCCGCGACGGCCTCGCGCGCTTCGACGCGGTCACCGGCGACCTCTACCGGGGCGGGCACACCGACGCGAACGCCCTCCTGCCGACGCACGGCGGAGCGGTGAAACCGACAGCGCGCTACCCCGCAAGCGCCGCTGCGGGTCTCGCCAGCGACGAGCGCGACGCCCTGCTCGTCGGCTTCGAGACGCTGAGCGACTTCGACGCGCCGCTGGCCGCCGACCACCTGCGCGCCGCCGACGTCCCGTTCGACGTCCGAGGCGCGACGGTGTCGTTCCCCGGCGCGCCGCGCGCGGACGCGAAGATCACGCGCTACGCCCACGCCCTCGACGAGAACGACGACGACGAACGCGAGCGCCTCGCGGCACGCGTCAAGCGCGTCCACGAGGGCGAACCGAGGGTCGGCTTCCCCGCAGTGCTCGGCGAGTCGCACCACGCGGCCGTCCGGACGGCGCTCGCCGACGCCCTCGACGCGGACGTCTTCGAGGTGCCGATGGGGCCGCCGAGCCTCCCCGGGATGCGACTGGAGGCCGCCTACGAGCGCGCGCTGCGCGACGCCGGGGTCAACGTCGTCCGCCGACCCGTCGATGGCTACGAGTCGGACGGCGACGGTCGACTGACCGCGGCGCTCGTCGAGCGCAACGGCCAGCGCGTCCCCCACTACGCCGACGCGTTCGTCCTCGCCACCGGCGGCCTGGTCGGCGAGGGCATCGATTCGGATCGCGAGGGCGTCCACGAACCGGTCTTCGACTGCCACGTCCCGCACCCCGCGGATCGGTACGAGTGGTTCGTCGACGACCCGTTCGGCGACCAGCCGTACCCCCGCTTCGGCGTCGTCGTCGACGACGATCTGCGGCCACGGGACGCGACGGGCGGTATCGAATTCGAGAACCTTCGCGCCGCCGGCAGCGTCGTCGGCGGCGCCGATTTCGCCGCGGAGTGCTCCGGGACGGGCGTCAGTCTGGCGACGGGCGACGCCGCCGGAACCGCCGCGGGCAGTGATACACAATGAGTGACGCAGAATCCCCGAGCGACGAGTTCGAACCGATCGAGGTCTTCCCAGAGGACGAGACGCCCGACCTCCGGCCGGGCGCCGACGACTGCTATAAGTGTTCGACCTGCGATACCAACTGTCCGGTCGCGGAGGTCGACGACGACTTCCCCGGACCGAAGTTCCAGGGTCCCGAGCAGTGGCGTCTCAAGCGCAAGGAGGACACCTCCGTCGACGACTCCATCTCGAAGTGCTCGAACTGCATGCGCTGTGACTCCGCGTGTCCCAGTGACGTGGGGCTCTCGCAGATGCACAACACCGCGCGCGCCGAGTACGTCGAGGAGGAGCTCTCGAAGACGAGTCTCACCTACTGGCGCAACCGGATCCTCGCCAACTACCGGACCTCCGCGTTCTTCGCCAGCAAAGTCCCCCGCATCGCGAACGCCGCGATGAACTTCGGGCCGGCGCGGTGGGCGATGGACCGCGTCTTCGGCATCACGAGCGAGCGCGAGTTCCCCGCGTTCGCCACGGAGACCTTCCGCGAGTGGTGGGAGCGCGAGGGCGGCGCGGACGGCTCCCGCGAGCGGGCGCGGGCGGCGCGCGAGCGACGCGGCGAGGACGTCGACGCCGAGAAGAAGGTCGCGTACTTCCACGGCTGTTACGCGAACTACAACACTCCGGAGGTCGGGAAGGCGATGGTGCGGGTCTTCGAGCACTTCGGCTACGAACTCGTCGTTCCCGAACAGCGCTGTTCGGGGACACCGATGTTCGCCAACGGGATGCTCGACGACGCGGAGCGCCACGCCGAGGTGAACGTCTCCTCGATGGGCGACCTGATCGAGCAGGGGTACGACGCCATCGCCTCCTGTACGTCGTGTTCGATGGCGCTCCGCCAGGAGTACCCCGAGCTGTTCGACATCGAGGGAATCGACGAGCTCGCCGAGAACACGTGGGAGGCCCTCGAATATCTCCGCGTGCAGGAGGACCTCTCCGGCGAGCTCTCGGCCGCGACGGTCGAGGACGAGAACCTCGCCGAACTGGCCTACCACGCGCCGTGTCACGCGCGCAATCAGGGCCTCGACGGGCAGGCGCTCGAACTGTTCGCGGACCTCGCGGGTGTCGACGCCGCGGACGTCGGGGACTCCTGTTCGGGGATCTCGGGCACCTACGGCTGGAAGTCCGAGAAGTACGATACCTCGATGAAGATCGGCGAGGAGATGTTCGACCACATGGAGGACGTCGAGGGCGAGGTCGGCATGACGGAGTGTCCGACCTGCGCGATGCAGATGGAGCACGGCACCGGCTACGAGATCAGACACCCCTTGGAGATCGTCGAGTCCGCACTCGTCTCCTGAGAGCGCGCCCGTCGCGCTTACGGCGCTCGACCCCGAGGGTGTAGGCATGACCGAGGGCACGCACCCCCGCCTCGACGAGCAGGTCGAGGAACTCCCCCTGTTGACGGACACGGCGACCGTGACGCGAGTCGAGGCGCTCGACGAGCAGCGACACGACGAGATCCGCCGCGCCGTCCACCGTCTGTTGCGCGAGCACGGCGCGGACGTCACGCGCTACATCGGCGAGGAGAGCATCGCGTGGACGCCGCTCCTCGACGCCACCGCGGAGCTCGATCTGCCGGACGTCACGCGGAAGAAACTCCGGACGCTCCGCGAGCGCGACGAGCGGGACTTCCCGTCGCTCGTCGAAGTCGCGTTCGATCCCGAGGAGCCGTTCGACTTCGCGCCCGGCCAGTTCGTCACCATCCGCTTTCGCGGGACGCCACGGCCCTACTCGATCGCGTCGTCGCCGAACGCCGAGGAGATGTCCCTCTGCGTCAGACGCGTCCCCGGCGGGCGGCTCTCCGAGAAGCTCTGCGCGGAGCTGAAGCCGGGTGATCACCTCCCGGAGCTCCGCGGCCCGAACGGCGAGTTCACCCTCCAGGACCCAGCCCCGACGGACATGGTCTTCCTCGCCACGGGGACGGGGATCGCGCCGCTGCGCTCGATGGTGAACTACGTCTTCGAGGAGGGACGGGACACCTACGAGGGCGAACCACGCGACATCTGGGTGTTCCTCGGGGCCTCGTGGGAGGACGACCTCGCGTTCCGCGAGGAGTTCCGGGCGCTCGACGACGCCCACGAGCACTTCCACTTCGTGCCGTGTCTCACCAGAGAGCGCTACCTCACGGGCTGGACGGGCGAGACCGACTACGTCCAGCAGACGCTGCTGAAGTACGTCGCCGAGGACGTCGACGCGCCGGACCTCGATCCGGATCTCGAAGCGTACCTCGACGCGGAGCCGGAGACGGACATCGCGGCGCGGATCGATCCCACGGACCTCGAAGTGTACGCCTGCGGGGTCTCAGCGATGGTGCAGACGCTCGAGGACGTGTGCTCATGCGTCGGCGTCTCCGGGGGCGACATCCGCGGCGAAGGCTACGGGTAACACGGCGTCAGGGCGTCACGGCGCATCGCCGCGGACGAGGGAGGGAGCGACGGGTCGGCCATCGAGCGAAGTGAGCCGCTCCAGCTCACACAATAGCAGCGCGGAAACCCACGAGTTCACTCGTGGATCACTGACCGTTCGCGGTCCGCTCCGGGTCCGTCTCGATGTCGTCGGGAGAGCGCTGCGTCGTGAGGCGTAGGACATAACGGTTATGCCGGTCGGCCCCACGGAGACCGGTCCGTGCGGCGCGCGGTGACGACACACGTAAGGCCCGGTGGTGACTACGCTCCTGACAATGAGTGACAGCGCGCGCGACGGCGAGGGGTCGGTGCGACTCGTCGGGACCGCGCACGTCTCCGCGGACAGCGTCGCGGAGGTCGAACGCGTCATCGAGGAGGAGGAACCCGACGCGGTGGCGGTCGAACTCGACGAGGGACGCTACCGGCAGATGAAGGGCGGGACGCCGGACGAGATCGCGCCCGCCGACCTCCTGCAGGGGAGCGTCGCCCTGCAGTTCCTCGCGTACTGGCTGCTCTCCTACGTCCAACAGCGGATGGGCGAACGCTTCGACATCGACCCCGGTGCGGACATGCTCGCGGCGGTCGAGACGGCCGAGCGCGTCGGCTCCGAGGTCGCGCTCGTCGACCGGAACATCCAGGTGACGATCCAGCGCTTCTGGGCGAGGATGGGGTTCGTCGAAAAACTCCGCCTCGTCGGGCAACTCCTCCTCGCCGTCGTCGGCATCGGCGGCGACGAGGAGGAGCTGGAGATGGACGACCTCACCGACACGGACGTGGTCTCGGCGATGATGGCGGAGTTCCGCCAGTTCAGCCCGGAGGGCGCACGGGCGCTCATCGACGAACGCGACGCCTACCTCGCGCACAACATCCACGACCTCCGCTCGCAGGGCAAGCACGTCGTCGCGGTGGTCGGCGCCGGTCACAAGGAGGGGATCGAGCGGTACCTCGACCACCCCGAAGAGCTCCCGCCGATGAGCTCGCTGACGGGACGCGTCGAGAAGCGCTTCTCGCTGTTCAAGGCGTTCGGCAGCCTCCTCACGCTCGGCTTCCTCGCCTTCTTCGGGCTCGTGTTGATGGCGGGCGTGAGCAACGGGACGCTCCTGCGGCTCTTCGTCGCGTGGTTCCTGTTCAACGGCGTCGTCGCCGCGGGTCTCGCGCTCCTCGGCGGCGCGCACTGGACGTCCGCGGGCGTCGGCGGCGCGGTGGCGTGGCTGACGAGCGTCAACCCCCTGCTCGCACCCGGGTGGTTCGCGGGGTACGTCGAACTGCGCTACACGCCCGTCCGCATCAGCGACGTCGGCCAGCTGAACGACATCCTCAACGACGAGACGCTCCCCATCCGCGAGGTGTTCTCGCGGATGACCGAGGTGCCGCTCTTCAGGCTCATCGCCGTCGTCGCGCTCACGAACCTCGGGAGCATGGTCGCCAGCTTCCTCTTCATCCCGCTCGTCCTCCCGCTCGTCGGCGGCGACCTCGGGAGCGCGAGCGAGGTCGTCTCCGTCCTCGTGCAGGGCGCACAGAACAGCCTCGAACTCCTCCGGGGGCTGGTGGCGTGACCCGGCTCTCCTTCGGCGCGCGTGAGCTGCGCGACCTCCTCGTCGCGTGGCTCGCCCTCGGCGTCGCGTTCGCGTTCTTCTACGAGCGGATCACGATCACCACGCTCGGCCCCGTCCTCACCTCCGGGGCGTTCCTCGTCGCGCTCGCCGTCAGCCTCCTCACGGCGGGCATCGGCTTCCTCCTGCACGAGCTCGCCCACAAGGTTGTCGCGGTCCGCTACGGACAGGTCGCGGCGTTCCGCGCGGACTACGGCCTGCTCGCGCTCGCCGTCCTCGGCGGGCTGGCGGGCTTCCTCTTCGCCGCGCCGGGCGCGGTCGTCCATCGCGGTCGGCTCACCGACCGCCAATCCGGGCTGATCGCGCTCGCCGGCCCCGTGACGAACCTCGCGCTCGCCGCGCTCTTCGCGCCGTTCGCGGCCGTCGGGAGCGCGCTCGCGTGGCGCGGCGTGACGATCAACCTCCTGCTCGCGGGGTTCAACATGCTCCCCGTCGGGCCGCTCGACGGCAACACCGTCCGCTCGTGGAGCACGGCCGTCTACGTCGCGGTGGCCGTCCCGAGCATCGCCCTCGCCGCCTACGCGTTGTACGTTTGACATCCTCCCCGCGCTGAAGCGCGAGGATTCCCGACCGCCGTTGGGATATTGTGGTCTACGGCGTGACCTGTTCTCGCGGTGCGAAGCAGCC